>JBBQGS010000001.1:0-48193 GCA_038323255.1 Erysipelotrichales bacterium
GATGACCAATACTGTTTGGGTACGGCCAGTTCCGTGCGGGAGAACGATCGCTCCGCGGATCTGTTGATCGGCGTGACGAGGGTCTACGTTGAGACGGAAGGAAGCGGTGACGGAGCCGTTGAATTTAACGAAATTTGTTTCACGGGTCAATGCGATTGCTTCCGTGACGGGGTATAATTTTGTACGGTCAACCAATTTGGCGGCCGCAATATACTGTTTGCCTTGTTTTGCCATGGTGGTTGCCTCCTATTTGTACCCTTCGATGTCGATGCCCATGTTGCGGGCGGTACCGGCTACGATAGCCATGGCGCCTTCAACATCGTTGGCGTTGAGGTCGGGCATTTTGTACTCGGCGATCTTACGCAGGTCTTCGACGGAAATCTTCCCGACTTTGGTGGTCTTGGAATTGGCGGAGCCGCTTTTTACATTGGCTGCCTTTTTCAACATGACCGAGGCCGGAGTTGTCTTTAAAATGAATGTAAACGATTTGTCATCATACGCCGTAATGATTACCGGTACGATGTCGCCCATGCGATCCCTCGTCGCGTCGTTGAACGCAGCGCAGAATTGCGGCATGTTGACGCTGGCGGATGCCAGGGCCGGACCGGGACGTGCGCCGCCGGCGGCGAACTGAAGTTTAACTACTTTCGCAATTTTCTTAGCCACAGAGATTCCTCCTTTGGAATTTTGTAGTCGTGGTTGATCGGATGATTGCCCATCCTCCCACGCTAGAAGTGCCGTAAATCGGCTCACATATTATAGGATAGAAACTTGTTTGTGTCAATTAAGCTTTTTTTGCTCTTAAGCGCAGTAATATTCCCAAGAAAACAAACAACGCGCCGACTAAGTAGACCGGGGTGTCCGTTCCAAGGCCGGTGTTCGGCAGATCTGGTTTAACCACGATTTTATTGATTACTTGAAGTGCGCCGGTGCGGGTTTCCATCGATAGAACGATGGGTTGCGGCAGAACGACCGTATATGCATCCGCATTGATCTCTTCCAGACGATATTCACCTAAAAGCAGATTATCCAGTTGAAGAGAAACTCCGTTGATGACACTGAGTATCGTTCCATCAGGATAACTGGGACCAATTAGGCGCACAGTAAATGTATATGGTGTACTCACTTCGATTGCGTCTTTATCCAATAAAGTCTTTAGGATCGTTAATGTTCCTCGTACTTCTTGGTTGATAAGTGTGAGTGATTGCGTTTGATTCTCAACGCTGAGGGTCGCAACTGCAGGTAAGGTAACATCATAGTTGCCGATATTGGTTTCCACGATAGAGTAATCACCTAGAATCAGATCGGTAAGGATCATGCTGACGCCAGGCACCACAAGGAAGAGCTCTCCATTGGGATAACTCGGACCGGTAACTACGATTGAGAATTCTTGGGTAGACTGAATGATTTCATTGGCAAAGTTGCGTAACTCCTTGTTGATGGTTAGGCTGCCTGTGATCGGATCGTTGAATTGTTCTACACCTCGAACACTGGCGGTCGTAGTTAACCGAACCTTAATAGGGGTTGCATCAACTAAATAGCCATATGTAGGTGTGAGTTCAATGATGGTGTAGGTTTTCATTCCAAGATTCGAGAAAGTCGCAACCCCAAGGTTGTTAGTAGTCGCTTCGGCGACTAGGTTGCCGAAACTGTTATATAGACCATATGTGGTCCCTTGCAAATGTAGTGTTGGGTCTGCCGAAGATGTTTTCGTAACGTTGATTTGACCAATCGTTCCACCCCCGCCTCCGGAAACGCCGTCTTCCGCAACAACGACGGAGATTAACTGCGAGCCGATATTGTGCGTCGTGCCCGATCCATTGAGGGTAATGGAATTATTAACTTGAATTCGCGGGATTGTTACATCCGTAGTGAACTCCAACCGATACGGCAGATCCGTTGCGCCTGGAATCTGGAAAGTGAAAACACGCGTGATCGCATCATATGCGACAACATAGGTGGACGGGTCAAGCGGAGTGCTGCCTTTGGTTAATGTTCCGTCGGCGTTTAGCGTCATGGCGTAGAGATTGATTGAAGTGGTATCCAACGAAAGTCCAACCTGGAGGGCATCGATCAATTCAATGTTCGTTAAACGAGCACGATTCGGATTGATCGTTACACCCCATTGAATATAGTCCGATCCGGTGACATAATCACCGCTCTTGGTTACGATGGCGTTACGGATGAGTTGCGATACACTGGCGGTAAGATTCGGGATTTCATCGCTAACATAGGTGACCCGATTCGTAAAGGTCATGTCCCCATTAGCGAGGAACATCCCTTCCTTCAATTCGGTTTGGAATGTCAGGATGACTTGGTTGGCAAGCGGCTGATCAAACGAAAGTGTAAAGGAATCTTGTAATGTCAGTTCATTGTCTGCCTGCACGATGGTTGCTAACTGATAGGTGTCACTCGTGGTCGACGTGAACGTTGCGGGCAAAAGCTTTAGGCCTGCCGGAAGGATGTCGCTGAGCACAACGTTGGTCTGTTGAAGCTGATTGCGGTTAACGACCAAGCGCCATGTAATTCTTCTGGTTTGATAATTATATGTAGAGACAATGTCTTTCGCGATCATCTGACTCGCCACGACTTTCCCTGCTGTCGAGGATTGGACGGTATCACGGATACCATCTCCGTGCAGGTAAGCGGTATTGTTTAGAGTGACATTTCCGTTGGTATATAGAGCGTTAAATTTGATTAGTTTGGTGCGGAATGTAAGTGTGACGGTAGTGGTCAAAGGATCTGCGAAAACATATTCTAACGAGCCGGATTTCGTTAAATCAAGCGGAGCTGCCGGCGTATAAGTGAAACTCCCGTTGATGCCTACCGTTGTCACAGCGAAAGAACCGGCGATATATTCCATCGTCGAGGGGATGTCATCCGCAAAACGTGCATTGTTAATCGTTATTTTATTACTGTTGAGCGTAATCGTCCATGTTTGGATATTGTTGGTTAAGAGATTAAAACTCTGGTTATTTCCTGATACAGATTTACTAATGATGCCTCCGCCGACTATAACCCCGACTCCCGCCGTGCCGCTGGGAATCCCGGATGTATTGGTCGCCCAACTCATGGTTGCGCTGTTGGTAAAGGTAGTCGCACTGTTGGTATTGTAGATCGTTAAATCGGTTACCCTGGCATCAAACTCCAAGGCATATGTGTCGGAAATTGGACCGTCAAAGAGATAACGGATAAGCGTTTTGTTGTCAGATTGAACGGTCGCAGTATAGAAACCAGCTGTCTCAACTGCCGCTAAACTTATCAGTGTGCGAGTATTGTCAGGGGCGCGCAGATAGAAAGTTCCATCAACCGGAGTTAATCCAGCCGGCAGAAGATCATTAATCCATGCACCATCGAGGGTGAGTTTAAAGTTATTGACTCTGACTGACCAGTGAATCAGCTGTTTATCGACCGCATCCAAGCTTCCTGTTTTCGTGATGAAATTTGTTTGCACCGCTGCGCTGGATTCCGCAAGTTGCGTTCCGCTTCTGAAAACGCGGGCGATGTTATTAAAACTCAGCATCTCGGTCGCTCCGTTTTCCGCGTTAAATGCGGTAGCAGTCGGAGCTGTCTGATAGGTCAGCGTCTGCTGCGTTTCAATCATAGACGGGAACGTGTAACTTACAGTTCGCGTTGCGACATTGAGGCTTGGTGTTACGGCTAATCCGTTTTTCGTCATCGATCCGACAACAAACGTCTGATTGGAACTAAAAATATCATCCACCGTGATTCCGGATGTGCGTCCGGCCGGGGTTACAAGGATGGTCCAGGTAATCCGGTTTGTCGCGGGATTATAGACACCTGATTTCGCAACCGCCACTGCCACATTCGGTTCTACGGGAAGGGCTATCCCAATCGAAATGATTTCTCCCGCAAACAGAAGACTGATGGGTTGATTGGTCGTGTTGCCGAGCGTTGACTCGCTAAAGACACCATTAATTTCAAACCAACCGAACATCCCAGAGTGGGTTTCGACATAGTTTGTGAATGTGATTGTTGCCAACCCGTTGATGTCGACTGTTAAAACGCCCAACACTTCCCCATTTAAATCAAGGAGTTGCTTCCCTGCCAAAGGTACGGCATAGGTTAGTTCTGCCGGCAATTGAATGCGATATACATCCCCTGCGAGGTACGCATAGGGCGCAGCTGTGACCGGATTCTCATCCAGCAAATTGAATTCATAACGGATGAAGAGACTTGCATCGCGTGGAACATTCGTATAAACACCGGCTCCGTCAGGCGAGATCAAGATACCGTCGGCATCTTTAATTTGCAAAACGGAGTTCACTACTTCAATTTGGTTGGTTACATCATTGCCTGGATCGGCAAACACCCGATTAACCGAAGTAGGTATAAACATTTGGAGCAGCAAGAATGCCGTGGACAGAAATACGATTGCCTTTTTCATTATTTTTCCTCATACTTTGTTTGAAACATGGTGTATTTTTGCGGGTTATACGGTTCGCTCGTAGATAAATGAGCGATGATGATTCGTCTTTTTTTAGCTTGCGAATCTTCACAGGTTACAAGCGTCAACAATTTTTTTTGTCCTTGATCCTCGATGACTTCAACTTGATCCGGTAATACAACGATGATTTTATCGACAATATAAACAAATACGTCGGTTTTATCAGTGAGGTAGATAAGCTCACCAAGGACTACCCGATGAAGCGGACTGAAGAGCGTTTCTTTCTGTCGCGAAAGATGTCCAGCCAAAGCGTAGTTTCTAACTCCCATTCGCTGGTCTTTTTTTATCGTCGTCGCCGCAACGCTGAGATTCACTTTTGTTGCCCCGGCTAAGATAGGTAAATAAAGATCGACGGTCGGAATTGCGATGTATCCAACGACATGTTCGAGGTCGACACTCGAAGCTAAGGACCAAATCGGAAGATTCCCGACATCTACAGGTTCACTTTCTATATCTTTTTGAATGTTTGTTTGGATCGATGCTGCATCCAATGAATCAGCAGAAACGGATGCGCGTTTCAACATCTCGGGTTGAAGAATATCCGACAAAATAAATTGTCCAATAAACAGAGACAATCCGATAAGAATTAAAAGTGTTGATAGAATTCGTTTACTGAACATGATCATTCTCCGAGTTACTTGTAAGCCCGTATCTATAACGCAATGATTGTTGAAATCAAAATTTTAGTTTTTTCGAATATTTTGGGCTAACTTATTCAATTGCTTCACTACCCTAACAAAAAGGATGATAGGTGTCAATGATTATGCGTAACATAGTGAGAACAAGGACCTGTTTTCTTTCTATTTCCAAGCATCTGGAATTTATCCGATAGAACATAAGAAAAGAGCGCTGATTGCTCTCTAACTTTCAATTTTTTCGAGGTCGATGTAGGCGATCTCCGTCGGTGTTTCACGGCCGAACAGAATGGTCAGCACGATGGCATTTTGCGCATCGTCATGCATGGCATCGATCGTTCCTTGGATTCCGCTGAAGGGTCCGTTGAGGATCTTGACGCGATCGTGCACTTTGAAGTTGACGACGATCTTGCGGTCGCTGAGTCCCATCCGGCGTAAGATCGAATCGATTTCGTCGGGAGATACAGGGAACGGTTTAGCACCGCCGCCTGACGATCCGATGAATCCGGTGACGCCCGGCGTATTACGTACGATATACCACGCTTCGTCGGTCATGATCATTTCCACGAATACATAACCGGGAAATAGGTTACGCATCTTTTCGACTTTTTTATTGGCCTTGATTTCAATTTCAGGTTCTTCCGCTACCAAGATACGGAAAAGGTTGTTTTCGATTCCCATGGTTTCGATACGGCGCTGAAGATTTTCCTTAACGCGGTTTTCATGTCCGGCGTAGGTATTGACGACATACCACTCTTTTCTGATTTCTTCCATTTTACGCCCCTATCCCGAGTAACCGTAAGAAAGCTGCGACGGCGATTTCGCAAATAACGAAATACACGCCGAACACAAACGTGAAAGTGATGACTGTGATACTATCAGCCACCATTTCTTTTTGCTTGGGCCAACGGACGCGCTTGACTTCGGTCAAGATGCCCGGAATACTGAACCATTTTAACATGCCGGTTCCTCCTACTTCGTTTCTTTATGTAACGTGTGTTCGTTGCATTTTTTACAGAATTTCATCAATTGCAGGCGTTCTGTCGCATTCTTCTTATTACGTCTTGTTGAATAATTACGCGATAGACAGACCGTGCAGGTCAAGATGACTCGTTCACTTTTATCAGCCAACTCGATCACCTGCTTTCATTTGCCATATTACTTTATCATAACGACCACTCTTAGTCAAACATCGTCGCCAGTTTCTTGCGTATTCTCTGCAGGGAGTTATCGACGGTCTTATCGCTGATCTTCATCATCGCGGCGATTTCCTTGTAACTGTAGCCTTCGCTGTGACGCTGAAAGATAAACCAGCCGTCTTCGCCGATCTCTTCTTTGATTTTGTCGGTATGTGAAAGGTAGTAATTCAGAGTAGCCATATGGGTTGGATCATATTGGATATCGGTGTTGGCGATGGTATCCATCAGTAAGACGTTTTCGTCTTCCGATACGCTCATCGAGAGGGATAAGGAATGCGAAAGCAACGAATAGGAAGAACTGCGGTAGCGTCGTAAGAGAGAACGGACTTCGCGTTCGATGCAGACGCGTGCGAAATGTCCGAAACTTGCACCTTGGTCTTCACGGAAGTGATGGACGCTTTCAAGTAATGCGATGCAGCCTTCCTGAAAAAGGTCTTCCAGCGACGATTGATGGGCGCTGGAGGGTTGACAGGAATGGATGATCGCCCAGATGGTGCGTTGATATTTCTTGAGTACCGCGGTTTCGCTCCACTCATCTTTTTGGCGCAGATAATAGACTAATTCGTCATCATGCGGAAACGTAGTCTGCATACAGATTTCCCCCTAGAGATCATTTCATTGGAAAACGTTGGTTCAACACTTCATAAAATAAGATGCCTGCGGCCACCGAGGCATTCAGCGACTGAACGCTTCCGTGCATCGGAAGGCTGACGACGAAATCGCAGTTTTCCCTAACCAATCGTGAAATACCAGAACCTTCGGATCCGATCACCAAGGCGATCTTCCCTTTATAGTTGACGGTGCGATAATCGACCGCGCCTTTCCCGATATCCGTACCATAAATCCAAAAGCCAAGTTTCTTAAGGTCTTTGATCGTCTGGTTGAGATTGGTGACTTCGGCTGTCTTGACCGTATCGATCGCGCCGGTGGATACTTTGGCGACGGTCGGCGTCAAACTGACGCTGCGGTGTTTGGGCAAGATGATCCCATCGATGCCGGCGGCATCTGCGCTACGCAGGATCGCTCCTAGATTGTGCGGATCTTCCAATCCGTCCAACAAGACAAGGATGGCATCTTCTTTCGCGCTATGCAGGATGTCCTCGAGGGTGTAGGTTTTAAAATCATCGATTTCAATAAGTGCCCCTTGATGGTTGCCTTGCGCCAACTGGTCCATTTTTTTCGCGTCCGCATATTCGATGGGGATATGCTGACGTAGTGCCAGTTCTTCCCCTTCTTTCCATGGATTCGATTTACTCAGGATCAGTTTGTTGGCCCCTGTCTTTGATTGAAGCATCTGCTTGACTGTGTTCTTCCCGTAGATATATTGTGCCATAATCCTCCTGTACGCTGGTTTGCATTTGGTTCCAGATTTGTTCCAAGCGGTCATTGCGACCGGTAAGATACCAATATCCCCACAACGCTTCGTATCCGGTTGCGCTGCGATAGGTGGTGACGTCAGTGTTTTTGGGGACGCTGTCGCTTTTGAAATTGCGGCCGCGCTTGTAGATGCGTAGTTCTGTTTCATCCAATTGTTTGCCATCCAAAAGTTCGCGCACGAATTTCGCCTGCGCTTTGGCGCTGACATAATTGACGGTACGCTCTTGCAGGTCTTTCGGTTTCGTATATCCCTGTTCAACCAACAAGGTACGGACTTTCAGACTCAGAATGGCGTCTCCCATAAAAGCCAAGACGGAGCCGTTGAGTTCTTCAGGACGCTTCATTAAAGTTTGCCCTGCGCCGCCAGTTTCGTACGGATTTCGTCGGATTTCGCAAAATCCTTTTGAGCCTTGGCTTGATTGTAGGCTGCATAATCGTCTTTGTCTTCTTGGGTCAATGCGACTGCAGGAATGTCGATTCCCAGTACGTCGAGCATCTCCCGGACTGCCTGGTAGAGCGATGCGACCAAAGCCGCATCCGGTGTGCGCGAACGCAGGGATTGATTGAGTTGTTTGACGGTTTCAAAGAGTTCCATGAATCCGATGGGGGTGTTGAGGTCGTCATCCATCGCCGCAAAGAACGCATTCATCCTCTCAGCGTCAGCTTTATCATGCATGGCGATACCGCTTAATTGCGTTTTGATTTCGGTCTGTTTCAGCACCGCTTCAAGTTTCGTCAGTTCCGTCTGCGCTTGGTTGACGCCTTCTTCGCTGATATTCAGCGGCGCACGGTAATGCGCCTGTAACATCATCCAGCGTGTTGCATTGGCTCCGATCTTCGCGATCACATCTCTCGCCAACATCACATTGCCTAAAGATTTACTCATTTTTTCGCCATCGATATTCAGCATGCCGTTATGCATCCAGGTTGTTGCGATACTGTGCCCGAAGAGCGCTTTCGACTGGGCGACTTCGTTTTCATGGTGGGGAAATTTGAGATCCATCCCGCCGCCGTGGATATCGATCATGTCGTGGAAACGCTCGTTAATCATGACGACACATTCCGTATGCCATCCCGGACGGCCTTTGCCCCAAGGCGAATCCCACTGGATACCCTGGTCGGTTTTCTTCCATAGGGCGAAATCCAACGGGCTTTCTTTTTCCGTTTCTTCTTCGATGCGTGCGCCGACCAACAGGTCGTCTACATTCTGCTTGGAGATTTCCCCATAGTTTTCCACCGAGTTGACACGGAAATACACATTCCCGTCGATATTGTAGGCATTGCCTTTGTCGACCAGCTGTTTGATGAAGGCGATGATCGCATCCATCGTTTCGGTGACTCTTGGCGCATAGGATAAAGGACGTGTATGCAGACTGTCCCTGACTTTGTCATAGGCTTCGATATAGCGGGTCGTGACGGTTTTTTCGTCGACCCCTTCGTTGATGGCTTTCTGGATGATTTTATCGTCTACATCGGTAAAGTTCGATGCATAAACGACACGAAGACCGTGTGCTTCAAAAAGACGACGCAGCGTATCGAACACGATGATCGGCCTGGCATTGCCGATATGCGCTTCGTTGTAGACCGTCGGTCCGCAGACATACATATGGACTTCCCCGGCATTACGTGGGACGAATTCTTCATTCTTTGTGGTTCTTGAATTGTATAGTTTCATAAGGCGCCTCCGATGATTTCCATGGGATTAGTATATCATGAACGTGCTATTTTTGCGCCCGGCATTGTAATGCGATGACTTCTAAACTACAATGTGTGCAGGTGATCACAATGGAAAAACGATGCTTAGGAAAAAATAAAATTGAAACATCCTTACTGGGGTTCGGATGTATGCGTCTACCGATGAGTGCCGATGGCAAGATCGATGAACACGAAGCTTTTACCTTATTTAATATGGCATATGCGGCCGGTGTCAATTATTATGACACCGCTTTCCCGTATCACGAAGGGCAAAGCGAAGAAGTGTTGGGTCGTTGGCTGAAGACCATCGACCGCAGTAAAGTGTTGGTCGCAACGAAATGTCCGGTCTGGCTGTTGACGAGCAAAGAAGATTTCTTTACCTATCTGCAAAAACAACTATTGAAACTGCAGACGCCGTATATCGATTATTATCTGCTGCATGCCATGGATAAAGAGCGTTTTGATAAGCTGGTCGAAATGGGTGTATTCGACGCTTTGACGAAAGCGAAAGAAATCGGAATGATTCAACATGTGGGCTTTTCGTTCCACGACGAATTACCGGTTTTCGAGCAGATCCTACGCCACTATCCCTGGGATTTCTGCCAGATTCAGCTGAACTATATGGATACACATTATCAAGCCGGATTAGCTGGATTACATATGGCTGAATCAATGGGAATTCCCGTTACGGTCATGGAACCGGTCAAAGGCGGAACACTGGCTAAGGTCAATATGGATGTCCGTCGTTTGTTCGATACGTTCCACCCGCATTGGTCGAGTGCTTCTTTCGCACTGCGTTGGGTCGGATCTTTCCCCAATGTGCAGGTCGTTCTTTCCGGTATGTCCGCCCGGCTTCAGGTGCTGGACAATTTGTCGACCTTTACGAAATTCGTCCCGATGGAAGAGGATGAAGTCGCTATGATGGGTCAGGCGGCCGAACTGATGCGCGCACGTATCAAAGTACCTTGTACTGCTTGCCGCTATTGCATGCCCTGCCCTTACGGTGTCGATATCCCCGTCAATTTCAGTTATTATAATGAGGCGTACATGTATGACAATCAAGATAAAGCGAAAGACCGATATATGAATTGGCTCGATGCAGGAGAGCGGGCTTCGGCCTGTGTCGCCTGCCAAGCTTGCGTTGAAAAGTGCCCGCAACATATTCTGATCCCCGACCGTTTAGTTGAAGTGCGCGCCTTTTTCGAAAGCGATGATACCGTATGACCAAACTCGCGATAACCATCGATGCGGTTGTTATGGCACCTTCCCAAATTACCGCTTACCTGGCGGATGCGAAGCGTTTAGCCTACAGTGAAGTCTACTTTGTGTTGCACAGCGAGAATTTCAACCGTAGTAAATGTGTCGATTCAATCGTCCGCCTACTGAACGAAATCCGTGCAGGTGGATTCAGAATGCATGCGGTAGTAAACGAAGAGACTTTTTTCGAGATCGGCTTCAATAAAAACGATCTCAAACCCTTCCTTGACTTAGGTTTCCGTGCTTTGCGATTGGAAAGCGGCTTTGACAAGCATGAATTGGTGAGTGCGTTGACGCTTAACCCGCATGGCATCCAAATCGAAGACAATGCGCTCGCATTGGAAGATCCGATCGGCCGCATCAAGGCGATCCAGACCAAAGGGAATCTGAAGCAGTATTCCGCCATTCATCCTTATTATCTCCATCCGGATACAGGCAGTTCATTCGAGAGTTGCGTCAACCGGACAAAACTGTTTAAATCCTGCGGGATTGAAACCGGAATCTGGGTTAATACCCTGGAAAACCGTTCTCCTGCTTTCCCCTTGGGGATCGGCTGTCCGACCATCGAGAGTCAACGCCATATCAATTCCAATCTGAGCGCCAGCGAACTGGTCGCCCTCAATCTATTCGATATGTTGGGATTTGGTATCAACCCGCCTTCACGTGAGGAAATGGAAGATCTGACTCGTGTTGTCTCCCGCAATACGGTTGAAGTCCCGGTTTATTTCCACCCCGAGTTGGATGCGCATTTGAAAGAGAGTCTGTTACAGATTACTTTCAAAGCACGCAGCGACAGCGGTTCTCAGATCTTACGGGCTATTCAGTTCCGCCACAAAGCCTCCATCCAACCCTTCAATGTGATCAACCGCGATCGTCTCTCACTGACCATCGACAATCATCTTGCCTGCAACTACGAGGGCGAGATGCAGATTACCTTGAAGAACCTCCCTTCCGTCCCGTATACCAACGTAATCGGCCAAGTCGACTTGGTCGCCGCCAAACTTGTCGACCTGCTACAAAGCGGGAAAATGAGTTTTGTCCTTATCGAAGCAAAATAATCCCGTTGGGGATTTTTTGTTTATCGTTAGATTTCACAGTCACCTTGTCTTTTGCGATATACTATCGTTAGTGGAGGATGCAACATGACGAAGAAAAACAAGTATGAAGAAAAATTCCGGATATTTCGCCTCAACAAGAAACTGACACCGTACAAATCCGCCATCAGGATAGCCCTGATCTATTTAATCTATGGCGCTCTTTGGATCATCCTTTCTGATCAGGCACTTGCTCTATTGGTGAAAGATCCGCAACTCTACATCAAATTATCGACAGTTAAGGGTTGGTTGTATGTCGCGTTAACTACCGGCTTCATCTATGTGCTGGTCGTTTCGACTTTGGATCTCTACGTAGAAGCCAAACAGAAAGTCGAATCAATCAACGAAGACCTGCAGCAACAACTTGAAAAAACAACACAGAGCGAACAGCGTTTCCAACTAGCGGTGAAAGGCTCTTTCGATTCGATTTGGGAATATGATCCAACCCTGGATTCAATCGTCATGTCCGATGCACTGCTTCTGAACCTTGGGTATACCGGCGATGAACGTCATATCGCGAATCTGGAAACATGGTACGAACTGATCCATCCCGCCGATTTGGAACTGTTCAGGCAACGCATCGAGAATTTCATTGCGATCCCGTACGAAAACTTCGAATTTACTTATCGTGTTTTGCGAAAAAATGGGAATGTGGCATGGATCCGCACGCATGGTTCGGCCCGGATCGACGAAAACGGAAAAATCATCCGCGTCGCCGGATCGCACAGCGACGTCACCATCGCCCATGAGTTTCAGGACGAACTGACCCGCTTGGCTTACTATAACACTTTGACCGGTTTACTGAATTGGCACGGATTCTCAAACAAAGTCGATCAGCGTATCAAATCACAGCCCGAACAATCCTTCAGTATCCTGTATCTGGATATCGACGATTTCAAAAACATCAACGACGTCCATGGCTATTCCGTCGGAGATCAACTGCTACGCGATATTTCAGCCGAGTTGACAGCGTTGAATCAAACTCCTGATTTCATCGCGAATTTGGGCGGTGACGGGTTCGGCTTCCTGCTTGAAACCATTCAGTATTCCGAGTTACTCTACCGCATCAACCATATCTATGAAACATTTCGGAAAATCAGGAACGTGGAAGGTCAGTCTATCACCGTTTATGCCAGCATAGGTATCGCCCAATATCCCAAAGATGCTTCGACGTTCAAGGATTTGATGAAGTGCGCCGACGAAGCGATGTACGAAGCGAAAAACAAAGGGAAAAACACATTCGTGTTCTTCAGCGAAGAGATTCATATAGATCGGATCAACCAAATCGCATTGATCCAGAATTTACGCAATGCGGTCGAAAAAAACGAGCTATATATGATGTATCAGCCTGTCTACCGCCTGCGTGACCATCGACTATCTTCCATCGAGTCGTTGGTGCGCTGGAACCCCGAAGGGAAAGGAAACATTCCACCGGATATCTTCATCCCATTGGCTGAATCGACCGGATTAATCGGAAAGATTGAATTGTGGGTCTTCGAGAATGTCTTCAAACAGGTGATCGAATGGCGCTCTACATCCCGTAAAAACACGCCGATCGCCATCAATCTGTCTTCTTACGGCATCGTCGATGATTTGTTTATCCTGCGCGTCGTGGAATTATTGAAGTTCTACGGTATCAAAGAGGGTGAAGTGGAAGTCGAAATCACCGAAACAGGTTTGATCGAAGGATACGAAGCAGCAATCAGAAATCTGTTGGTTCTTCGCTTAAACGGCATCAAAATTTTGTTGGATGATTTTGGGAAGGGTTATTCTTCGTTTACGCATCTGGTTGAGTTGCCCATCGACGTGTTGAAAATCGATATCGGTTTTATCAACCGCATCCACAGTTCCAAGGAAATCGATTCGATTATCATGACGATCGTCAACTTAGCACATTCGATCCATCTCGAAGTGGTTGCGGAAGGGATCGAACACGAATATCAGTTCGAATTCCTGCGCAGCATCGATACGGATTTCGGCCAGGGTTATCTGCTTCATCGTCCGACGATGCCGGAGATTATACAAAGTCTCTTCGATAATCTCACCGACCAATAAAAAAGCATACTGCCTGCGCAATATGCCGGACTGCCGAATCAAATTTCGGCAGTTTTTTAAATCGAAGGTCATCATAACTTCAAGATGTACTTTTTGGTTTCTGCAAATATACAAACCGTGATGGCGACGCCGACCAAGGTGTCGGACAAAAAGTGTTCACCCAACATCATTCGACTCAGCATGACCATGATGATCCATGCGATACTGCCCAAAAGAAAGGAGCGTTGTTTGCC
Source organism: Erysipelotrichales bacterium (assembly GCA_038323255.1). Classification (GTDB taxonomy): domain Bacteria; phylum Bacillota_I; class Bacilli_A; order Erysipelotrichales; family Erysipelotrichaceae; genus GWE2-51-13. The sequence goes on from JBBQGS010000001.1 coordinate 14,014, forward strand.
TTTCAATGAATCAAAAACATCCGGCAACATAGTCGAAATCAGCGATACCGCAGCGAATTGACTGTGCCCTGAAGGGAATGATTTAAAACTCTCGCTCAGTGTGAAACCACGCGGTAGATACCATGGTGAGAAAAGCGTGTCGTTGCCGACGAAAGTCCAGTAACGCGCACGTCCCCACACGATTTTCAGAAGGTTGACGGCTGCCATCGAGCCGACCATGGTTATGGCGCCGATCATGGCATATTTGCGTAGACTTTGTTTTCTTACAACAGGTAATTTCGCAATCAGATAAGCGGCAATCAATACGAAAGCGATCCCGAACAGTCCAATGAGTGGTTGATGGATGCCCATCGATACTACGGGTGTATACACCAATGAAAAGCCGAATACCAACATCAGAACACTGTTGACGATGCGGTTCAGAATGCGCAGATTCTTATTGAGGGGATCAGTGACTGCCAATACGCAAAAAGACAGCGCACCCAAGCCCATACCCGGAAACGAAGCGAAGTGTTTGAAGAAAAGCCCGAACGGACTTGAAGGGTCATAAAGGGCTTTTGTCAGCGGAAGGTCGACGAAAGACGCGCCGATTAGCAGCACCACAAACCCAAGCATTAGGAATCGTTTTTCGTTTTTAGAGAGCAACATACATTTCCTTTCAGGCAATTACTTTTGACACTATACCATATCGGACAAACAAAATCACTTTGGTCGGTCGGATTAGGCAAATATCGGCTTATCCAACGTAAAAGAACCGCTTGATTTAGGCAGCGGTTCTACATTTATCATTTTTACAATCTATCTGACAAACAAATAAGTGCGTACCATATGCATCCAGCACACGATTTCAAGCTCGCCTTTTTTATCGGGTGTGAAAACGATTGGCTGTGGATTTTGTTTCACGTCGACCGTTTGATTGAGGAATGTCAGTTCCAACGGATTCGTACATCCCACGATGCCTTCCCATGAAAAGCTGAGTTTCACCGGAATCCCGACTTTGAGATTGGGATAATCGACGATGTAGGTCCCGTTCTTGAGATGCAGATTGACCATCTGGTACCCATCTACAATCGGGGCGGATGTTTTCTGGCCTGTTACACTTTGCATCAGCGCATTGACCGGCGCGGCGATTAAGGGAGAACGAAGTGTCATTTGCAAGCCCATCAGTGCGACCAAGAGCGCAGCGGCCAGTTGAACACGACGTCCGTTGAGGGCGTTCATTTTCGCACCCAACCATTGCATTCCGATAAGTGCCGGTGCGGTCGTCAGTGCGAAGACAAGCATGACACCTCCTCCGTAGAGAGGGTTGGCCGTTCCCAATGCGACGATCTGCATCGTCTGCAGAGAGCCGCACGGCATCAATGCATTCAGTAATCCGACCACAAACGGACCACGGTCGGCGTTGTTTTTAAACAGGGCGATTTCAGGCATACGGAAGCGGATGACTTTCGCCATATTGAGGGCAAGCAAGATCATCCACATGCCTGCAAAAAGCAAAAGAACATTGGTGAAAAGCGGGCTGATTGTAAATACCTTCCCGACCATTCCCAAGATCATTCCACTCAATGTATAGGATAGAATCCGACCCGTCTGATATTGTCGGACGCGTTTGCCCGGTTGCATCACCGTTGAAGAAATCGATGTCCCGAAGGCGATCCCACCGCACATACCGATACAGTGAAGGGAGGAAACAAGTCCGTAAACCACAACCAACCCAAGTGTAACCGACGAGGAGGTCGGATCGAAATAGAGAGATCCATATAACGATTGGGCTGCGATGAAGACGACGATCACACCACCCAACAAACCAAGAAATCCCCAAGGGAATTTCTCTTTCTTAAATTGGTAGCCGGCACTTTCAACCGCTGCTTTCAGTTTGGCATCCGAGGGAAGCGTCTTGCCTTTGATGAAGGCTGTCCCTTCTGTATAGGAAACAGCGGCAGAACTGACGCCATCGACACTTAATAATGCTTTCTTTACTTTGACTTCGCAGGATGAACAGGTCATCCCTGAAATGTTGATTTTACGTTCCATATCAGCGCGTCAATCGTTTGATGGTCGTCAGTACCTCGTCGATGATTTTCGGATCACCGGCCTGCAGGTCGCGGACGACGCAGGTGCGCAAATGCTGGGCGAAAAGCTGGGTTGAGAAACTGTCCAGTCCGGATTTGACGGCGGCAACCTGAATGAGGATGTCGTCGCAGTATATATCGTTTTCGACCATGGTTTTAAGTCCCCGGATCTGCCCTTCCATCCGATTCAGACGGTTGAGCAGATCTTGGATTTGGGGTTCTTCCCGATCCGTGTGTTTTTCATTATGCATTTCGCAGTTTTTCATGGGGTTACCTCAGTTTGAAGAAGCGTAAGCGTAGAGCGTTGGTGACGACCGATACCGAACTCATAGCCATCGCCGCTCCGGCGAAGACAGGGTTCAGCAGCGGACCGCCGAAGAAGTAGAAGACACCGGCAGCGAAGGGAATCCCCACGATGTTATAGATGAACGCCCAGAAGAGATTCTGTTTGATGTTGGTGAGCGTTGCTTTGGATAGTTTTAATGCGGTGACCACGTCGTTGAGGTCGCTTTTCATCAGGACGACATCAGCTGATTCAATGGCGACATCCGTCCCTGATCCGATGGCGATGCCGGTATCGGCTTTCGCCAATGCGACCGCATCGTTGATGCCATCGCCGACCATTGCGACATTATAACCTTGTTGTTTCAGTTTATCAACTTCGTTTCCTTTATCTTGCGGCAGCACTTCGGCCAGCACCCAATCGATGCCGACTTGCTTGGCGATAGCATCCGCTGTTTTCTTGTTGTCACCGGTGATCATCGCGATTTTGATGCCCATTTTTTTCAATCTGGCGACGGCAGCTTTGGAGGATTCCTTGACGGTATCCGCTACGGCGATCATCCCTTCGGCTTGGTGGTCGATGGCTGCCAGTAATACGGTTTTCCCTTCGCCCGACCATTCGTCAAGGCGATTTTCAAGCGGAAATTCGACGTTGTTTTCAAGCATCCAAGCCGGATTCCCGATCAAGACTTCATGTCCATCCACGACAGCTTTAAGTCCGCGTCCGCTGACAGCCGTAAAGGTCTCAACTGTTTTCAATTTCAATCCGCGTTGTCTCGCTTCGGCGACGACCGCCAAAGCCAAGGGATGTTCGGAACTGGATTCGGCACTAGCCAAAATCCCTAGAAAACCATTCTCTTCCATGTGATAGCTGATTAAGTCCGTCAGGGCCGGTTTCCCGTTGGTTAAGGTGCCGGTTTTATCGAAGATGACCGCATTAACGTGATGGGCGGCTTCCAATGCTTCGCCGCCTTTATACAGGACACCCATTTGGGCGCCGCGACCGGTTCCGACCATGATGGCGGTCGGAGTCGCGAGTCCAAGTGCACAAGGACATGCGATGACCAATACGGTAACAAAGATATTGAGCACGAAGGAGAATTCCTTCCCTTGTAAAGCCCAGAAACCGGCGGCCAAAAACGCGATGACGATGACGACCGGGACGAAATAAGCAGATATGATGTCAGCCAAGCGTGCGATCGGCGCTTTCTTGCCTTGCGCATCTTCAACTAATTTTATGATCTGTGCCAGCGCGGTGGCTTCACCGACCGCTTTAGCGCGCATCGTAAGGACACCGTTGGTATTCAATGCGCCTCCGGTCACTTTATCGCCCGGATTCTTGTCGATCGGCAGACTTTCGCCCGTCAACATACTTTCGTCGACGGCGGATTGTCCGCCTTCCACGATCCCGTCAACCGGAATGCGTTCACCCGGTTTCACCAATAGTAAATCGCCGACAGTGACATCCTCAAGCGATACATCGGAGGTTTCTTCCCCTGCGATGACCAAATGAGCGGTTTTCGGAGCCAAACCCATCAATTTCTTAATGGCTTGGCTGGTCTTCCCTTTCGAGTTTTCTTCGAGCCATTTACCCAGCAGAATCAACGTGATGACGACACCGGCGGATTCGAAATAAAGATTACTGACGAGTTTGACATCGCCGGCATAAATCAGAACTGTGTTGTAGACCCCATAGAGAAAGGCTGCCCCGGTGCCGATGGCAACCAAGGTATCCATGTTGGGGGAACCTTTCGATAACGTTTTGAATCCGACCGTAAAGAACTTACGACCGGCATAGAGAATCGGTAGCGAAAGTAACAATTGGATCATTGCGAAATTGGTGGGATACATATGATGGTTCAAGATGTCGGGGATCCATAATTTCAGCGTCGGGAACATGTGACCCATCGCCAGATAAAGCAAAGGGATCGCGAACACTGCCGACAGAATCAGTCGGAATGTCATATCTTTGAGGGACTTCTGACGACGCAGCGTATCAGCGTCGACGTCTTTCTGCCCCTGAATTTCACTGGCTTTGTAACCGGCATTTTCGACCGCTTTTTTCAGTGTCCCCATTTTAACGATCGCAGGATCGTAAATGACAGTCGCCTTGTTGGTGGTAAGGTTGACACTGGCGGATGAGACGCCGTTTTGTTTTTTAAGGGCACGTTCGACCGCTACTGAACAACTGGCGCAGGTCATACCTTCGATATTGAGTGTTACATTTCTAACTTGAGTGATTTCCTGAAGACCGTAACCGGCGTTTTCAACCGCCGTTTTCAGCTCCTCGAAAGGAAGGGTGCGCGATTCGCGCACCGTCACTCGTTCCGTCGTAAGATTGACATCTGCAGCTTCAATGCCGTCGATCTTCTTTAGCGATTTCGATACGGCGACCGAACAGCTGGCACAGGTCATTCCTGTGACGATATACGATTTTTCTTCCATGAGGGATTCCTCCTATTTCTGGATAAGTTGGTAGCCCGCATCCTCGACCGAAGCTTTTAGGGCTTCGAAGGACACGGAATCGTCGGCATTCACCAAGGCTGTTTTCTCGGCTAAGGATACTTTGGCGTCATTGACGCCCGGTACTTCCTTCAAAGCCATAGTAACATGGTGGACACAATGCATGCAGGTCATGCCTTCTACGCTATACGTGGTTAGTTTCATAGTTTTCACCTCGCCAGGATTATATACCCCCCATGGGTATATGTAAAGTGAAATGCACATGAAAAAACGCATCCTTGCGGAATGCGTCGAATACAGTCTTGAAGTTAGATCTTGGAAGCTACGTAAGCGGCCGTACGGACCAATTGGTTCGTATAGGAAGCTTCGTTGTCATACCAAGCGGCGACTTTAACTAAGCAGATACCACCGACGTTTTGAACTTTCGTCTGTGTTCCGTCGAACAGTGATCCGTACGAGATACCGATAACGTCGCTGGAAACGATCGGATCTTCTGTATAACCGAAGGATTCGTTGGACGCAGCTTTCATGGCGGCGTTGACTTCTTCCACGGTACAGACTTTAGAAACGACGGCTACCAATTCGGTAACAGATCCCGTGATGACTGGAACGCGCTGTGCGGCTCCGTCCAGTTTACCCTTCAATTCCGGAACAACCAAGCCGATCGCCTTGGCGGCGCCGGTGGAATTCGGAACGATATTGGCGGCTGCGGCGCGTGCGCGGCGTAAGTCGCCGTTGCGATGCGGAGCATCCAAGGTGTTTTGATCGTTGGTGTAGGCATGGATCGTGGTCATCGTACCGTTGATGATTCCGAAGGAATCGTTGAGGACTTTCGCCATTGGAGCCAAGCAGTTGGTGGTGCAGGATGCACCGGAAATGATGGTTTCGCTACCGTCGAGAATCTGGTGGTTGACGTTGTAGACGACCGTAGGAACGCCTTCGCCCTTCGAGGGAGCGGAGATGATGACTTTACGTGCACCAGCTGTGATATGGGCGCTGGCTTTTTCTTTGTCGGTGAAGAATCCGGTGGATTCGATGACGACATCGACTTTTAAATCTTTCCAGGGAAGCGCAGCCGGATCTTTTTCCGCATAGATACGGATTTCTTTTCCGTCGACGACGATTCCGTTGGCGTTTGAGGAAACTTCATGACCGTCCCAACGTCCTTGAGCTGAGTCATACTTTAATAGGTGGGCCAATGTTTTCGCATCGGTTAGGTCATTGATCGCAACGATATCGAATTCTTTTTTTCCGTTCATCAGGCGGAAAGCAAGACGTCCGATACGACCAAAGCCGTTAATCGCAATTTTTGCTGTCATGTAAAAGTCCTCCTTGTGACATACACAATTATAGGCACTTTATCGCCCGTTGTCAATTGTGAAGCCGTTATCAATGATTGACCTCACAGACTTTAGCAGAACCGTTGACATTGAATCCAAACACTAAACAAAAGGACATTTTGCTTGCCAGAACCTTAGATGAATTGGTTGATTAAGAAAGCCAGCAGTCCGACTAAGGCTCCCCCAATCGATCCATTGACATACATGCGTCCTTCCTTTGTCGATTTGCTTTGATTCAGTTACACGGCCACATAAAGGATGCATTCTGTTGGGGAAATGGCTTCGAAGGCATGGGTCGCTCAGGAGCGTTGATTGTATCGACCTTTAGATCAAAACAGTCGTTGAATACAAGCGCAGAAGCGGAAATGAAGAATCCGCAAAGAAATCCCAACCCAAGCAGTGTATAGGACAAGCGTGCCCCGAATGCGATGATTTCGCCTGTGATGACGCAGATCCCTGCAGCGATCGATAGATCTGGTCTGAACAAGCGCAAGATTTTTTGCTTTTCACAGCGCGTCCAGCTTTGCTTGTTTCCATATATCCCGGGTTTGTAGTGCATTACACCATCGTTGTTTACGCAGATAAATTAAAGCACGATTTTTGCATTCTCGAAATAAAACCCCACGCATAGATGGGGTTTATGAGAACTATTGGCTATCGTGGACCCATAGCGGTTTTCCGCCCAAAGTTATCGCCTGTGAAACCGTGGTCGCGCGTGTTTCGAACAGTTTGTTGAAGAGATCGAAATCATTGATGCGTACGCTCATATATTCTTCCAAGACCGCACTCGAACCGGGCAAAATACGGGCCAAATCTTCGCTGGCACTGACATGCAGAAGAACTTTGTCTTTTCCATTCAGCAAGGTGCTGACCATTTTTAGCAGACTGAGTGCGTCGATATAGAGAATTTCATCGATGTCGATATGTTTGGGGTCGATTGAGAACATACAGTATCCTTTGACGATTCCTTGTTCTTTAAGTACCATCACCCGACCGCCTTCAGCTTTGAGTTCGGCGAAGCGTTTTTCGAAATAGCCCTCTTCACGCAGGAAATAGCCGTCGAAATGCGAAGTGAATGCTTTATAGAAAACCTGCAGGTCTTTGGGATCGACATTGTAGCTGATACCTTGCGCACTGAGTACAGGCACCATCGATTTGTCGACCGTGAACCGTTTTCTGCGATAGATTTTTTGAAATCCGAAGGGTTCATAGATCTCCGGGATATATGCCTGCAGAACCGTTATCAGATTCTGATGTTCCAAAATATCCAAGACTTCTTCCATTAACTGTTTCATATATCCTTTTTTGCGGAATTCGGGAGGTGTCAGCACCCCGACAATAAACGAGACCTCAATGCGTTTGCCCTGCAGGACCATAATGTGTCGATGAACCTGCAAGGAAGAGAGAATGGTTTCCCCTTCTTTCAGCATGTAACATTCATTTGGATTATAGTACGCACTGAAATAATGGTCGATCGAACCTCCATCATCGTGTTCGAACGCTTCTTTCCATTGCTTATACAGAATTTCCTTATCGGTAACCGATGCTTTGCAAAGTTTCATTTTGTTCCCTCAACCGGTATTTCTCGATGAAATAGATCGGTGCCAACGCCATCTTCGCAGCCCGCAGGAATTCGTTCCCCATATCGTCTTCACGGTTCACCAGAGTGGCGCCCAGGAAATGACGGTTGAGAAACTCCTTTTCCACGACTTGGTAAAGTCCGCGATAACTGTCGTCGGCTTTTTCGATGTTGATCTGGACCATACGTTCGGAAGTCATCGATCCGATGACGAAAGCGCAGATTTTCTTGTCGATGCGGATTACGCCGCCTTGCCAAGGCAATAAACCATAACACGCCAGGATATCCATCGCACCCTGTTTTTCAAATTTGAAATACTCGTCCTGATTTTCGTTTTCTTTCCAATGCGTCAGGAATGTTTTGACTTCTTCCAGATTCGCGCCGTCGATCTCTTCATACGTAAATCTTCCTTCATATTCTTTCATGAAGGCATTGATATGGTTACGGCGCTTCTGCAGTTTTTTCCCGCTGTAGGTGCGTAGTTTCTCGGCTTCATAGACATAGTCGAATGCATCGCGTTCTTTTACGAACTGCGTATCCGGTAGAATCTCCAAAACCTTGGCAACGCCTTCTTTGGTGTAACAGGAAAGCTCGAAAGGGACTTTCGACTGCTTAAAGATTTCTTTCCCTTTTAAGATTGCGTCACTGAAAAATTCAGGTGCACATAATGGCATATACATGAACAGAACTCCTTTATGAATACCCAATAGAAGCAGATATTCATCTGTCACGAGTTTCCATAAGGGATATTGACGTCGCCACTGGAACAGATTGACGATATTGTGGTTGCTTTCTTCGATGCCCGACAGATGGAGATAACGCAAAATCAGCGTACAGTCTTCCTCACTTACGGGTTCGAAATCCAATTCTTTGGCATCCATGGCGAGAGTTACTCTCTTTCCTTATATTCAGCGTCGATGACTTCGCTGCGGATCGGCGTTTCGATATCGTCGTCTTGGGAGAGATCATGCGTTTGTTCTGCCGGTTCTTGCGATTCTACGGCTCTGCGTAAACGATAGGCGGTGCGAAACAAAACGATGCCGATCACCAGGATGAAAACCAGGAAAAGGGGCCAGAGATAATACAGTAATAGTAAGCCTAAAATAAATGTAAAGATCAGTTGGATCAGTTTCAATTTAATCACCTTTGACATTATAGCATAAAACAAAAAAGGCCGAGGCCTTTCTCGCTCAGCCTAGAAGAGATCACGCAACGTGATGCCCAGACCTTTTGACAGTTTATCCAGTGCCTTTAAAGAAATGTTGCGGCGCCCGCGTTCGACATCCGAAATATAGTTGCGATGCAACCCGCTGCGAAACGACAATTCTTCCTGTGACATACCGACGCTGATGCGCAGATGTTTGATTCTATCGCCGAATTGTTTCTCCAAATCATGGTTTACTTCACACTCGTCCGCCTTGATTCTTCGCGGGCGTCCGATTGTTTGTGTAACTGTCGTGATTAAACTTTCCATATCCCCACTCTCCTGTCTTTTAACTCTGTCATCGACCCCAATCGATGTTGAATCATGTCCGATACAAGCCTTATTACACTCATTATATGCGATATGACGCGAGAGTGTGCACTTTTCACTTGTATAGAGGATTGAAGCATCAAAGTTTCTACTCTCTTTTTACACAAATTCAGAGGCTTTCTCCACACACTATGAGTGTGATTTCGAACTTATTGGAATAAATTTACTTCTTAAATCAAATATGATAAAAAAACCGGTTACCCGGTTAATCTGCGAAATTCCCATTCACGAAAAGCTTGGCAGTTGTACCATCGGCCATGACCGCTTGGATTTCCAAATCCGGGGTTCCGAACATGAAATCGACATGGATCAAAGAGACATTCAGATTGGCTTTTGTCCATGTTTCATCAGGTGTCGCACGTGCTCCCTCAATGCATCCGGCAAAAGCTTTGCCCAACGCAAGATGACAGGCAGCATTTTCATCCAACAGCGTATTATAGAAAAGCAGACCGCTTTGGCTGATATTCGAGGAAGTCTCGACCAATGCGACTTCGCCGAGATAACAGGCTCCAGCATCGCTTGCGATCAGGTCTTCCAACAGTTTCTTGTTTTTTCCGGCTTCGATCTTCGTCACTTTTCCGTTCGTGAACGTGAAACTGAAGTTTTCAATCACACTTCCCGCAAGAACTAACGGTCGGCTAGCGACGACTTTCCCGTTGACGCTGAATTTATCGGGAGATGTGAAGACTTCTTCCGTAGGGATATTGGCGTTGTATTCTCTTTTCCCATCGACTGCATCGCTTCCGCCGTTCCATTTTGCAAGTTCATTCAAGCCGACCGTCAAATCGGTGCCCAAGGAATTGCGGAAGCGGAGTTGGCGGATTTTCAGTGCGTTCAACTTGTTGCGCTGAATTCGTATCCGTGCCATATGTTCGCTCCAGGTCACACAGGGATCTTGGTCCTTGGTCATGTAGCAAAGTTTATACAAGGTTCTCCAGAATTCTTTCAGCGCGTCTTTTTCGACGAGATGGGGGAATACGGATTTCGCCCACAGTTTATTGGGAACCGGCGCGATGCAGAATTGGATGCCGTTAGATGACACGCGGTGGCGCACAACGTTGCGTAGCTCGTTGATGCGCTGTGAATAGGCCGACAGGATATTGGCGTCGACATTGTCAAGCAAACCGACATAGGACGATGTCAGCAGTAAGTGACAACCGTCTTCGCGCAGATAAGCGTCGATTGATTCTCTCTCCCAATGTTCAACGGCGCGCACTTCATCGGCCGACTGATTCTGCAATCGTAAAAGATCAGCATACGCATCCGTATACCGTATTACGACTTGTTTGGCGCCAAGCGCATAGGCTTCTTCGAGGACAAGTTTGGCAAACGCCTCGTTTTCGACGTCGGCTTCGATCACCACGTTTTGTCCCTTGCGTACATTCAGTCCGCTTTGCACTAATAGTTTGGCATACTTCCTTTTTTGATCTTTCCCCATGATTACAACCCTTTCTCGTTAATAAAACACATGCAATCCCGGCCACTTTTTCGCCAAATGCAAAAGTATCCAAGCAAACGCATAGGACCCTCCGGCGACCAAAACATACTGGACAAGACTGTTTCTGTATATCCAACTAATTCCAGCCATACTAAGCAAGATCGGCAATATCATCATAAACAATGGATGCACCAAATAGACGATCAGACTTCCGTCACGCAACCATTTATAGATACGACGCTCTTTCAATCGTATCTCGAGCATACCGGAAAACAAACAGACGCTGGCCGGAAGTGCGAATAAGAGCAGATTAAAATTGAGCGGTTTACTGTATTGGCGAAGTAAGAACACTTCAATCGTCAATAAGGCCATTGAGACAAAGAAAGGAGGATACGGATGCCTGATGCGAAATCCGGTTTTAGAGAAATATGCCCCCATCGTCACAAAGAAGAATCCGAAGAAAATTCCGTTACGCGATGTCACGAATAGATCTAAATAGAATTTGACCGGTATTTCGATGCCGATGTTGGCGGCAATTCCATAATACGCATCTCCGAAAAGTCCGATTAAATAGAGAATCACACCTAGGATCAATGCTTTCTTAAAGGTCAGATAATGCAGCGCCCAATAACTCAGCAAGACGGCGATGACCAAGGCGGTAAGATACCAGAGATGGGAGCCTTCCTGAAGAAAACGGTAGAAGATGTAAAACCCATAAACGTTAAAGCCGACCTGTGAGACGAAATAGGTGAAAGCCACTGCGATATAGATACTCATCCATATCACATACAGAATCAGGACGCGCTTACAATAGTGATAGATGATGAGGTTGTTTTGTTTGTTTCCGCGTAAAGGAAATTCGATTTTACGGAAAAGCAGAAAGCCGGCCGCCATGAAGAAAAACTGGATTGTGACGCGGGCAAGGACGTGGACCACAAAAACATCCAGCGTCAGCGAATACGAAAGAAAAGGTCGCACATGGCCTGCGACCACAAGCATCGCCGCGACAAATTTCATCAGATCAATTCCGTACAAACTGCGTTTTTCTATCATTGTCGCCCTATCCCTCGGGGAAATCGTACCATATTCCAACTGGGAATGGTAGGTTCAATGTGGATTATTCAAACTATCCTTTAGCAACGACGTTTTTGCGGACAAGCGAAGCTCTTTTCACATATGAATAACCCGCTTTTAAATGCCTCTTAGGATATTCATGCTCCAGTTAAGTGCGAAGATCATGATTAAATTGATGATTTGAAAGCGTGTAAACCGATATCCTTTCATTTGGTCGATGAACTTCGTTTTGAGAAGCAAGTCGCTTAAAGTAGACATCGTTGCGATACCCAAAGTTAAAAAGAGAGGGATCGACAAAAGATTATAGTGAATTGCATCAAGCAAATGAAAATGCAGGATTGCACTAAACCCCCTCGTTAATCCGCATCCCGGACAAGGCAGATGGAAAATCGCTTTGATGGGACATACATAGATATCAGTTAGGGCTAATCCCGCAAAAAGCAATAACCCTAACGCCATTATCCCGAATCTTCGGATTTCTTTCATTCTATAAGACGGAGATCAACTTCATGAAATTCTTATCGCGGCAGCGCTGCATAACGGTGAACCAGTCGATGATTGTCAGAATGCCGCAGAGCCCGCCGGTAAATAATTTCAGAAGTCCCATCCCGATATCACCCATCAAGAAGCGGTCGACCCCCAGTGTCCCCAAAAAGATCGACACTAATAGCATGACATTGGGATCGTGGTATTCCATCGCACTGATCAGGATAAGTTTGGAATCATCGACATTTTTCAGTTGTTCCTGGATGTAGAAGATTTTTTCAGTTGGAAAGAATTTTCCTTGGGTGGTCAAAAAATATAGCATTTTATCTTCTGTCATACGTTTCCTCTTTCTGCCGGGGCAATCTTATCCCTGACGATTCTTGATGTGCTACATAGACTAAATACATCGATACGATGATTTCTACCTTCCAAACTAGAACGCCACCCATTTGATTTCAACTTTTTTTCTTTTCCCATAGATCATACGCAGTCTAATGCTATGGTGAAGTCCCCTAGTAAGCCTTCACTAATTCCGGCTAAACCATTTTCTTTTCAGAAAAAAAGGACAATAAAATTTGTCCTTTAGCCCTGTTTTTTACCCTTTTCTAGATTCCCCATAGTATTTCGTTTCCCCGTTATTTAATTTGTCCGCTGCTATCCAGATGATCAAAGATGGCAAGACATACTACTTTGAACTAGATACCCCTGATCAAAAGCCAATATTGTTAAACGCATGCTTGCTAGAGAAGCCCGCTTAGTTCATGCTGATGGGAATATTGGGGTGGACGACTTGGATCCAAGTGTTCCCTGGCAGTAATTTCATTTCCTTGCCTTTATCGTCATACCATTTGGTCGGTTTCCCTTCGACCGGTTTCTTCCACGTTCCTTTGACGTAGGTTCCATCGATGAAGTATTCGGCGACTCCGCTGCCTTCGAATTCGACGATGATGTACTGTACAGATTCGACCGCGTAATGCGGAGCATGCTGGATGATGATGTTGGTGACCTTCACTTGTTGTTTCGTATAAGCGTCAGTCATCGGTTGTTCGTTGATGGAGCGTGCATAACGATGTTCATCAGGTAGATAAGTATAGGTGATGCGGTTGTTTGAAGAATACTTGAGTTTTAGTTCCAATATTGCTTTCGTAGTATAATAGACGTTTTTATCGAAGAGGAAGTGTGGTGCGACTTCCGTTTGCGGGATCATCGACAACGCATCCATAGCATTGAAATAAGCGTTATGCGGGGCATATCGTGCCGGGTCGCGCGAGAAGAACTGATCGTTAAGTCCTGTATGGCCGTCGAATCTGACTGGAAAACGGGTTGAATGGATAAGCGGAAGGACATTCCCTAAGCCTGTCTGACCTGCTCCGAAATGCGTAAAGGCGATGCCCCATTCGCGAATGACGCGAACAAAGGGGAAACGTGCACTGCGTACCGGTCCGACTTTGGTTGGAAAGGTCGTACTGAAAATCCCTAAGAATCTTGATATCTGCCAACTGTCCACGCAGATTTCATAAACCACGTCGGCTTGGGAAATCCCTGAATGAGGACGAGCCTCTGGTGTGTTTTCAAACATAACACCGACCGCCTGATATGTTTTCTCAAAAACGGTTTTCCCGGTAAATATCGAGGTCATTGCCGATTTGCTTTCATTCAGATACTCGATTGGATCAATCGCCGCAATCCCTGTGATCGGCGCTTTCGTCGTATTTGAGCATCCTACAACCAGCAAGGCAACCAACAAAGACAATCCCCACTTGCGCATGTCTTTATCCTTCTTTCAATGTACATATTTTACCACAAAATTGCGCATCAGATAAATCCTACTTTTTTTCTTTTTGTCCGTAAAATTCATGTATAATAGGTAAATCGAGGGAGGATTACCCCATGAATGCTCAATCCTATGTCGCATCTGTCTATCAGCAAGTCCAGCAACGCAATGCCAATGAACCTGAATTTCTCAATGCTGTGAAGGAGATGTTCGATTCGTTGGTTCCCTACTTTGAAAAACATCCCGAATTGATCCCCGAAGGCTTACTGGAGCGCGTCGTCGAACCGGAACGTCTGATTCAATTCCGTGTCGCATGGGTGGATGACCAACACAAAGTCCAAGTGAACCGCGGTTTCCGTGTTCAGTTTAATTCCGCCCTAGGTCCCTATAAAGGCGGTCTGCGTTTGCATCCGAGTGTCAATCAAAGCATCATCAAATTTCTCGGTTTCGAACAAGTCTTTAAAAACGCACTGACGACGCTTCCGATGGGCGGCGGCAAGGGCGGTTCTGATTTTGATCCCAAGGGCAAATCGGATGGCGAAGTCATGCGATTCTGCCAGTCTTTCATGTCCGAACTGCAGCGTCATATCGGATCTGACGTCGACGTTCCGGCCGGCGACATTGGTGTCGGAGGACGTGAAATCGGTTATCTCTACGGGTACTACAAGAAAATCCGCGACATCCACACTCAAGGCATCCTGACCGGTAAGGGATTGGGCTATGGCGGTTCGTTGGTACGCACGCAAGCTACCGGCTACGGATTAGTCTATTTCGTTGAAAAGATGGTATCTGAAGTCAATCTGGAAGTCCGCAACAGTACCGCATTAGTTTCCGGTTCAGGCAACGTCGCAATCTATGCGATTGAGAAACTCCAGCAGTTGGGAGCGAAAGTCATCGCATGCAGCGATTCTGAAGGATACATTGTCGATCCGGAGGGCATCAAACTCGACCTTGTGAAGGAAATCAAGGAAGAACGCCGCGGAAGAATCAAAGAATACCTTGGCTTTGCTCCACATGCGACCTTCCACGAAGGTAGTACGGGTATTTGGTCAATCCCCTGCGATATTGCCCTGCCTTGCGCTACACAAGGCGAATTGGATGGTGATTCCGCGAAGCTGTTGATCAAGAACGGATGCAAAATTATCGCCGAAGGTGCGAATATGCCGACGACATTGGAAGCAACCGACCTTTTTATAAAAAACAACGTATTCTTCGGACCTGGAAAAGCCGCCAATGCCGGTGGTGTCGCCACCTCCGGTTTGGAGATGAGCCAAAATAGTCTGCGCCTCAGTTGGACATTTGAGGAAGTCGACGAGAAACTGAAAGAGATCATGAGTAAGATCTACGAGAACGCAAAAAGGACCGCCGAAGCTTTCGACGATCCAATGAATCTGGTATTAGGCGCTAATATTGCCGGCTTCGAGAAAGTCGCATTGGCCATGAAGGCTCAAGGTGTACTCTAAACTGCAGAAATGCAGTTTTTTTATGATCCTGATGGATTAACCTTTGGAAGGTCTTGATAGAAAGACATGAAATCACCGGTAATCGCGTTGAACATCGCTTTGTTGATGTCGCCGCCGTCCATCTTCCACTTTCCGTCGACCAAAGTCAGTTTGATGTCAGCTAGCACGATATGATCTTTCTTACTCGCATTGGCTGTTGTCATGAACAAGTCGTTCATCATCGTTGTAATCTCAGCTGCTGTCATCGGCGGTACTTTCTTGATGATTGCAGGGATCTTCGCAAAATATTGTTTAAACCATTCCCGAAAGATCTCCGCCATGTTATAGGTAGTGAATTCTACATTTACCAACGCCGTTTCCTTGGTGACAGTTTCAGAAAGAACCTTATAGTCGAAACTCGATAGCATCTCCAACATTTTCGTCGAGATTGCGTTGTTGACCGTTTGATCCCCTTCCACTTTTTTAAAGGCATCGTAGATTGTCACGGTTGAAGTAAAATAGTCCGTATCCACGAAGTCCGATTTCATGTTCGCTTTGACCGTTGTCAAAAAAGCTTTGATTGGTTCGCTAGGTTTCGGTTTTGCGGCGCAACCTCCCAAGGCAACCAGTATGATCAGCAAGAGAATCAGGCTTCTTTTCATTTGCATAGTTTACTCCGTTTTAGTTTTCCTTTTCAATTTTACTTCTTACCAATGGTGAATTCAAGTGAACCTTCTACAAAAAACCATGCAGTTTCTTCTTTTTACCCTCATTCAATTCAAAGGATTAAAATTATCAAATGGATGATTGATCACTTCATAAAAGGCGCGATTTTTGTCTAAGTACGATGATTTGAAGGCAAGTTCAGAATGAATAGTCGTCGTTGTGGAAACTGGAATCATCATATACGACTTGATGTTTTCGAGGATGGCCTTAAGTGAAACTTGACTCGGGTGCATCACAAATAAGAGACGTGAGCCCATACTGTACGTAGGCTTCATATCTTTGGTGCCAGAGAGATTCGAGGATTTGATATCCCAGACACTGTTGGTGCTTAGTTGCAGTTTAATCAATTGCGAAAGTTCAACGATGGTGAGGTTTGTGTCAATGGAATCGCTTAAAGCGCGAATGACTCCTTCGACCTTTAGGATAGCAGCGGGTGCCGTCATCTTCTTGATGATCGCTTTGATGACTTCCTGTTGATTCAGTCCACGCTGAACATCTCCTGTCGCAAATGATTTTCTTGCCCGGGAGAATTCGAGCGCCCTTGCTGAATTCAGACTGTTCATACCGACATTGTATTGGAAGTCATCTATTTTGAAGGCGTATTTCGAATAGACGTCGATGTTCCCAATCACATCGATCAGTTTTAGTAGCGAAGTGAAATTGACCCTGACATAGTAGTTAATATCGATTCCGACCAACTGTTCGATGGTTTTCACCGTACAACCGATCCCGTAGATGGCGGAGTCGGTCAGTTTGTCCATGCCTCCCGTGCGACAACCCAACGATACATACGTGTCGCGCGGAATACTGATACTCAGCACTTTTTTTGTGATTGGATTGATGACCATCAAGATATCCACATCGCTGCGGGAGCGCAGGTTGATCGGCCCGGAAATGTCGATGCCGCTGATCAGAATGATGAACGGTTTTTGGGCGACATCTATCGCTTTGACAATGTTTTCTTTGAGATACGATTTCTCAATCGTTCCGATCAAAACCAACTCCGTGACCGATTTCGACTGAATCTCAAACAGGTTCTGATGCATCGCGTTATTGAGGATCAACACATCGATGTTTCCGTTTTTTAGCTTGCGTAGATTGTCCGAATCCTGTACCGCTTCGACCAAGGTATAACTTGAAATTTTCGTGTCAAGTTCACGCTTTATATAAGCAAGTGTTTCATCGTCCAGATTCGAAGAGTAGCCAAGTTTCTTCCCGCTTAACTCTTCGATTTTCACTACCTTTGAATGGGGCATCACATAGAACGAAAAGATACTGGTTTCAATCGGATTAAAAGCAATCAACCGAACTGCCGCACGATCAAAATAAAAGATTGAGGCGGATGCCGCCAGTAATAGAATACATAAGATGATCTTCGCTGTCTTCAAACGATAGAAAACGATGGTTACGCTCAATAACGATAATCCGAACACCGCGGTCCAAATCATCCAATTCGGCAGGAACCGATTGATGATAAGCAGTGCCGTAAACAAAAGAAGCGCAGCGATGAGTGCGATATTGAGTAGAAGCACAATTCTCTTTTTCATGTATATTTCCTCATGGGTTGAATCATAATCATCCAAATATCATCCATGTAGACCATCATACCATTTTTGCGCACATTAACCGTTGTTTGCGATATTGGGTGAACCGGAAACAATTCATCAAACTGAAAGAAAGAAACATTGAATTACATCATCCCACCTCAATAGGAAACGCCTGTTTGATTGTTCTTTCCACCCTGAACAGAAAGATTTGGGATGGCTTCTGTTCTTTCCCTATGATTTATATAGAACTATAAGTTCGTCATGCTCACAATATGGTGTTAGAATTATTAGAATTATTATTAAATTCCAGATTGATTGGTGTTTCAATTCTATCAACTCAAACACTTGCGATTATTTGGAATCCACAAAAAATAGTTTATTAAGGACATAGAATACATACCGCTAGTAATTGGGTATTCGCACTAGAAACTGCGACTGTATTTTCGGATGTGGTTATCATCTTTCCTCAACACTTCATTATCCTTAACCTAATTTAACGAGTTTTGAGGTCAAAATGAGAACACTAAAATAGTTCGAAAACGTTTTCAACTCCTTTTATTGAGCTCCTTATAAACGCTTTACTTCAGTTGATTTTTTTCGTTACTAGATTATCTAACTTAAGTTAGCTTTATTCAATTTGATTAAGTATGGTTTCAATTATAATTCATGCAATCAACCAAAATTTCCCAACCGTGCTTAAATCCCTTTAGCGCATTGATTCGTCCTTGAAAAGATTATCTTGGTCCAACCGCGATTGACGCAAAATCATTTTCTTCACTTGGTGCGGTTGCAGGATAGAGTAAAAACTGATTGAAACGATGTTAGCTATAACGACCCCGATCCAAGAATGGAAGAGATTGACAAATAGCCACGCTAATGGGAAATTGGCGATCGCCCCGATAGTAAAATACAGGTTCTGTGTTCTGAGTTGACCAAAACCGTTGGTTAAACTCTGATGGACTCCGTTCCAAATAATCAGACTGGCTGAAAAGGCGAAAATCAAAGCGAACTCGTAATTCACCTTGATTGAATAACTTCCGAGCCAAAGATCGAGTGCAGATTGAAGAAAAAGGATGAAACAAAACTCCACGATTACTCCGATTATGGCGATTTTCTGTAATAACTTGTATAGTTTGCTGATCCACTCGGATTTCCCTTCCGAATGTGCTTTTGTGACAGCCGACCATACCGGTGTTAAACTGAGAATAAAAAGTGAACCGAACAGGTTGAACAGTTTATTGTAGATTTGATAGTCAACGACATAACTTGGACCGGATAACCAGGTGATAAGGAATTCATTGGTCATCGTTATAACGAGGTACATAATCTGAGCCCAGAAGAAGCTTCCTCCCAAAATCAGAATACGCTTAGCATAGGCTGGTCGATAATAGTTGAAACTCGGAGCAGAATCTTTTAAACTCGTAGAAAAGACGACCCATGTCGCAATCAATGTTGGCAGATTCATCGAAAACACATAGACTAAGGATAAAGTAATCAAGGCTGCTCCGATATCGCCGTTTTTATAAATCAAGACGAACATTAGCATTAATATACTGCTGATGAGCGTTAAAAAGTTCGGCAAGGCTGATCGCTGCATGGCATGTAGAATTGACGAAATCAGTTTAAGCGAAAATTGAACTAAGATACCCATAGAAATGATCAAAACCGAAAGACGAAGTGTTTCAGTAGGCACGATCGTCGCATCAATATTGAAAGTGCGGTTCCAGTTTATGATTGGGTTAAGGATGGCCGTGCAAACTGCGAACAGGATCATCAGAATACTAACGGAAATATAAGCGGAGGAAACAAGTTTCTTGATTTCAAGATTGTCCTTGCTGGCAATCTTGGGAACTAATAGATTACGCAAACCGTTTCCTACGCCTAAATCGAATGTGAGAATCCAAGATAAAACCGCTAGCATCGTAAACCAGAGACCCAAGATACGCGAGTCTTGAAAGAAAGACATGTAGGCTGGCATGGTAAACAGTGATATAACTAACGCTCCGCCTTTTACCATAAAAGCACCCATTGAGTTATAAACGAGAATTCTATTGTTTTTAATCCTAACAAAAATTCCCTCTATTGTTTTTCTCATTGCCCACCCACCTTTCTCCGGTTTCCTTACAACTGCTTATCTTAGCGACTTTTGATATAACTCGTCAATTTTTTGGTAAACTAATCTCTGTGAAAAATGTTCGGTACCGATTCTCAGCGATTCTTTGCGCATCTTCTTGGCTAATTCCGGATCTTGGATGATCTTTTCGATTGCTTCTTGAAGCGCTTGGCTATCCTTTGCAGGCACCAGCCATCCGTTGACTCCGTCAGTTACGATTTCGGGATTCCCACCTACATTGGTAGCAATGATCGGCAAACCGACCGCTAGTGCTTCCAACAAGGAATTCGATAAATTTTCGTGCAACGTGGGGAACACAAAAAGATCACTTTCTTTCAGAATCGCGAAGATGTCTTTGCGCCGAAGTAGAAAAAAGATTTTACCTGCCTGAATCTCCGGTTGATAATTTTTCATATAAGCATCGATATCTTTTCCATCTCCGCATAGCAGTAATCGAATCCTTGAATCCTTCAGGGCTCTGCTTGCCTCCAGTAAGTAGCTGATCCCCTTCTCCATGACAATTCTTCCCGAATATACCAACAATAAGTCCTTCTCATTGAGCCCGAGTTCAGTTCGAATCGTATGAGAATCCGGGTTATCTTGGTTGAGTTGAGGCATGGCGTTGTGGATTACGCCTGCAAATTTAGGGGATTTTTTTAGCCCGTGAATTCGATTAGACATATCTATGCATACTGTCGTAACGTACTTAGACATGAACAATGTAATTGGTTCGATGATATATCCCATCATCATCTTTTTAACAAAAGATATTTCCAATGAATCGGTTGATTTTCCACGAATGGTCAAAATTATATTTCTATACCCCGCTAACCGTGAAGCTAAAACCGAATAGAATCCTTGCAGTTGAAGTCCAGAGATATGAATGATGTCAGGGTTAAATGATCTAATATCAAGAATGAGACGGGAAATCAGATTTAGTCTTGGAAATAATCCAAATCTTCCATTGACTTGGATTTCTTTGAATTCATAATGATCTTTTAACCATGAATTCATCATCAATCGCATGGAAACGGTAGGTCCTCCGATGCTTTCGGGATTGTAGACAAAAATCAAGACTTTTGGTTTTCCAACTCTACTCATGAATCAGATCACAGAATACTGCCCTGAATAGTTTCTTAACAATAACTTTCATAGAGTGCATGTTTCAACCTCCTTTCACATGCTAGCAAGTTCAAGTGGATTCACTGCGTTAACAGTACAATCACTTCGCAACGACCATGAAATCTGCGATGTTCTTCTGAATGCGGATCAACGAATTCAAATCATGATGCATGACATAAAGTAACTGGCTGCCCATACTGTAGGTCGGTTGCATATCACCCTTGCCGGACAGATTGGAAGTGGTGATCATCCAAGGTTTATTATTCTCAATCTGCTTTTTGATAAGTTTCGAAAGATAAGGAATAGACAGGTTCGTATCGACGCTATTCTTTGTGGCGTTAATTATTCTTTCTATCTTCATCAGGGATGTGGGTTGAAGTAACTTGCTGATGATTCCTTTAATGACTTCTTGTTGATTCAATCCGCGTTGAATGTCCCCACTAGCGAATGAATGGCGTTCCCGTGCAAAGTATAGCGCATACTTGGCATTCAATGAGTTCATTCCAGCTATATACGAATATCCTCCAGAAGTCGTGAATGAGTATTTTGAATAGACATTGATATTACCTATAACATTGATTATATTCAGAAACGAGGTGAAATTCAACCGGATATAATAGTTGATATCGATCCCAACTAAGTCTTCGATGGTCTTGACTGTACAATTGATTCCATAAATGCCGGAATGCGTCAGCTTATCGAAAGCACCGTTTTTACATCCCAACGGTACAAACGTGTCGCGCGGAATACTTATGGTCAGAATGCTATTAGTAGTCGGATTGACAATCATTAGAATATTCACATCACTTCTGGATCGCAAGGTGATTGGCCCCTTGGTGTCAATACCGCTAATCAAAACAATGAACGGTTTTTCCGAGACATCAACTTCCTTGACGATGACTTCCTTAATTGATGATTTTTCGATGGTCCAGATGATTTTTGTTTTCGTTTCAAAATCCGGATTTTCTTCGATTAGATAATCACGGATTGAATTATCCAACAACATGATATCGATCTTCCCTTCATAGAGTTGGTCGAGATTGGTCGGATCGTCCGAATTCTCCGTCCAAGTGAAATCCTTAACTTTTTTTGATACTTGGTCTCTGAGATAAAGTTTTGTGGTCGAGTCACTCATAGCTGAAACACCGAAGATTTTCCCATTAGTATCGTTGATGCTTGTCAGAACACTGT
Organism: Erysipelotrichales bacterium; assembly: GCA_038323255.1. Lineage (GTDB taxonomy): Bacteria > Bacillota_I > Bacilli_A > Erysipelotrichales > Erysipelotrichaceae > GWE2-51-13. The sequence goes on from JBBQGS010000001.1 coordinate 36,197, forward strand.
CTTTGCGGACCACGAACGTGATGATGTTCGTTTCTGTGGGATTATAATTGATCATTCGTTCCGCTGAATATTGAGTATAGAAAAGAAAGGTCGAAAACAGAAGAAATACGATGGAAAAGACCGTTTTCATTATTCGTGAGAATTTCTTCCTGCTTACCACGATGAAAAGAAACCCCAAAATCCCCAGTAGAAAGGATATTCCGGGCGGTATAAACATGTTATAGATTAACCCGAGAATAAACATCAGCGCTGAAAAAGTTGCGATAATCCAAAGCATATTTTGCCTGAGGTAGTTCATGATGGCCTCCTTTCTTCCTAAGAATACTTCACAGTCTACAAGAATATCTCTACTATCGCAATTTCAGCCCTAGATAGAAAGTTTTTAACGGCATTTATACCGCAATCCTTACTTTCCAAAAGATATTCTTTTTCGTATTTTGAAGAAATCTCGATTGACTCACTTCTTTCCCATCTATTTAGAACCTGGAAAGGTAATTCGATTAAGAGATGTTTCGCGATTTCTCTCTTTTCAATGGAGTATATCCTGCTTTTTTAGAGAGTAAAATCGAATTACCTAGCCCAAAGTAAACCGCAAAACTCAAAACAGGAATATCGTTATTCAATAGTAAAACCAAGAAAAGCATGCCCCCAATCCCTAAAATTAATGAAGCTAAGTTCTGATTGCTCTGCGCTTTAATATACATGACTCTGATCGGGTAGAAAATATTATACATTAACAGGGCAAGCATCGGTAATCCGAAAACCGCGCCACTATCTAATAAAGAAGAATGTTGACCGACCCTGCCTAAACCGTCCGCCACTGATACCAACACTATTTTTTCGTGAAATATCAAACCGGACAGCGGATAACGAATGATGGTTGAAAGACTTTTCCCGTAGGCAAGGATGCGTGCATCCAAGATGGCTCCCGAGATCTTTCCTGTTTTCATGAAATTCATGAGTATCTCGATTTTGCTGGCATATGCTGTATCTGATAAAGCAAAACTGAGAATCCAAATCAGCAAAGGTAAAAGTAAAAGGAGCAATATCCCTAGGTAAAGATATTGTTTAAGATGACGTGAATTAAATTTCCGAACCAGAGATATCATCAGAACTCCCGCAAATAGAATCAGGATCGACAGGGAATAGCCAGAAAGAAGGATCAAAAGTAGACTAGATATCAAGTTCAACCAAAGAAGATGACGGATCCTTTCACTAAAATTATATTCTCCAAAAATTGAATAGACGAGTATGGGCACAATTATGATGAGCGAGAAGATGTAATCATATCCCACGACTCCAAATTTTAAGTATTGGTAATACTTGCTTCCTTCATCGAAAACATTACGAATTATGTATGGGAATCTCAAAACAAAAACAATTGAAATGCAATTGAAAATCGGAATGAGCCCCAATGCGACGATGGCGAATCTGCGAATCATATATGCCATGTTCGTTTTATAGAAATGGTAAACAATATATAGCAATAGGAAAAACACAAGTCCGAAAAAGCGTTTGAACATAGAAAAATTGTCTGTCAGAAGCGAAGAAGTTAACATATAGATACTATAGATTCCAATGAGAATGATTTGCAGTCTGTTTTCTTGGAAATACTTCGGATACAGCATCAAGGCAGTGATAAACCAAATCCCGTAAAATAAGATTTGTAAGTAGTTGTAGAAAGGCAGGATACGGAATTGGGGTATGAGATACATCATCAAGATAATGAAAAAAATCAGTAAATTGCTGACAAATATTTTTCTTCTGTTTTTAAGTATTGCACTTGTGAGGAACATTTGTTCTACCTTGTCTTTCTAGACCTTTGCTTTCGTTGGTGTGGATGTGAGATAAAATATGATCAATCTCGAAGATGGACTGCCTCAGTAAAACTTTATTTAATAGTCTGACATTCCTAAATGTGCAATAGCGACTCAAAATTTTTCACTATGAATGTTTGATAGAAAATCTTTCATCACGGTTTTGTATTGATGATAGTCGAACACAGTTGAATTTGCGCAGTATTCTTTCATACGCAAACTTTGGCTAACACCGAGTGATAGGATTTTGGAAAAATTGTCGGTTATTGACGGTATATCCTTGTTGTCAATGAAATATCCATTTTTACCTTGAACGAGATAATCCCCCAGATCGCTGGAATGGTTCGTGATTACCGGCGTAGCGCAACAAACACTTTCCGAAAATTTCGTCGGGAAACCTGCCCTTGATACACGAGTGGATTCCCGCAGAAATAGGCTGTAATGGGACTCTTGAATTAACTTAATGCAAGCGCGATGGGATAGATTCCCTTTGAAAACCAACTTGTCGCCGAATTCCGAAACCATGTAAGTTTGATGATTGTATTTTTGGAGATACTCATCCAAAGTGAGGCCTACGACCGTCAACTGAAAATTCTGTGTGTCCAACAAAGGGTTCAACGCTTCGATCAAGTCTTCAAGTCTATCTTTATTTGGACCTGGTCTACCAGCATAGATTAGTTTGAACCGCGTATCATCTAAGCTCTTGGCTGAGTGACTTTTCCATTTATCTTCAGATAAATCGACCAATGGCGGAAGGATGATGCATTTTTTGTTTTTATAGATGTCCTTAAGGAAAGTGCTGATGACGATTAGTCCATCAACCTTTCGATGTAGGATGCGCATGCGATAAAAGCTGTCCATTCTTTTGAACAGTTTGAATGGAAGACTTCCTCTCCTTGTGGCATACCACTCAGTACAATCCGCTAGAACTTTCAGATTCCGCTCTCTACAATAATATAAAATTTTGTTAAGAGAAACGGCCTGGTAGTTATAGCAGATGACACCTTTTAAGTCAGGATATTGTTTCGAAACCGTAATGAAATTATCGATATCCTTTAAGTAACTTAACCATTGCACACTTTTCTTGGGATAGGGGATCGAATACGTCTCAAATCCCATCACAGTTCGCCGTGTATCTAAAATGCAAGAGTCGGCTTCAAGGTTCTTGTCGATTCCGATAAAAACCACCGAATCATCCAGTTCCCTGATTATTTTTGCGTTGGAAAGCACTCTATGCGCTGCGGCATTCTTGTCAGGAAGTTCAAACCCTCCGATGTATACCCATGTTCCCCGATTCATCTCGTAACCTTATCGATGTACCAAGAAATTGTGCGCTGCAGTCCATCTTTGACACTTACGTCCACTTCATAGCCAAGCAGATTGATCGCCTTCGTGATATCGGCATGGCTGTGTTTAATGTCTCCTGTCCGCTCTTCCGTATAGATCAGAGGTGTTTGAGAATCAAGTAGTCTGCAGATTTCTTTGTAGATTTCAATCAGTGCGGTTCTTCCCCCATTGGCAATATTGTAGACTTCGCCTGCCGCGCTACTGTCAGCTTTGCAAGCCTTCAGATTGGCATCAATCACATTCTCAATGAAAGTGAAATCCCGGCTCTGTAATCCGTCGCCATTAATCGTGACTGGTTCACCTGCATAGATCAAACTTATAAACTTTGGGATCACTGCGGCATATACACCATTGGGATTCTGCCGCTTCCCAAAGACATTGAAATATCTCAGTCCATATGTATCCATTCCATAGAGTCGTTGGTAGATGCGACCATATTCTTCGCATACCCTCTTCGTAATCGCATATGGTGAAAGAAGATTTCCTTCTTTCCCTTCAACTTTCGGAAGATTCGACACATCCCCATAAACGGAAGAACTTGATGCGTAGACAAACTTTTTTACGCCTTTCAACCGTGCTGCTTCCAACATATTGAGCGTTCCGTGTATGTTGATTTCTTCGTAAACAAGCGGCATTTCAATGCTTCTGGGGACCGATCCCCAAGCCGCCTGGTGAAGCACGAAGTCCGTTTTGTCACAGGCACTCAGACAGGTATCCAAATCACGAATCTCTCCACGTATAAACGAAAAATCAGGATTATTCATGAAAGGTGCAATGTTTTCGATAAATCCGTTTGACAAATTATCCAAACACTTTACGATTTGCCCCTTCGAGAGTAGTGCTTCGCAAAGATTCGAGCCGATGAATCCTGCTCCTCCCGTCACAAGAAATGTGCTTCTACCGAAGTTCAGTTGGGAATAGTGCATATTAGAGTCTCCATATTTTGTATCCGTTGGACCTGAAAATCCTCTCATCGAGGATTCCCTTTAGGTCAAACAATACTTTGTTTGTGGTATATTTCCTAGCATATAGTTGCGAAAAAGTCCCGACGGTAAAGTTGCGATATGCTTCATGGGCAACCGCAACCACGATGGCGTCAAGATCATGCAGATCATCCAATGAACATAATTCGATGCCATATTCCCGCTTGACTTCGTTTGGGTCGGCAATCGAATCATGGACCGAAGGCTCAATTCCGTACTCGCTCAGTTCACGAATGATATCGATCACTTTCGTGTTTCGTGAATCAGGACAATTTTCTTTAAAGGTAAAGCCTAATACAGCTACCTTTGCCTCTTTAATTGAGATTTCCTCGGCAATCAGTGTTTTAATTATGATTTCCGCAACGTATTTACCCATATGGTCGTTGATTCTACGACCGGCTAGAATAATTTGCGATTGATAGCCTAATTGGTCTGCACGAAATGTCAAATAGTAAGGATCGACGCCGATGCAGTGTCCGCCGACAAGTCCCGGAACAAACTTGAGAAAATTCCACTTCGTTTCAGCCGCACGAAGTACAGCATGCGTGTCGATCCCCATAATGTTGAAGATAATCGAAAGTTCGTTCATGAAGGCGATATTAATATCGCGCTGACTATTTTCAATCACTTTTGCGGCTTCGGCGATCTTAATTGACTCGGCTCGATAAACGCCTGCCTTTACCACCAGTTCATAAACCGAAGCGACGGTTTCAACGGTTTCGTCATCGATACCAGCTACGATTTTTACGATGGTTTCTAGGCGATGAGCTTTATCACCGGGATTAATGCGCTCGGGCGAATACCCCACAGAAAAGTCCATTCCACATAGTAGACCAGATTCATCTTCCAAAATCGGAATACAGATTTCTTCTGTCACTCCCGGATATACCGTAGATTCATAAACGACGATACTCCCTTTTCGTAGATTTCTTCCGACAATATGTGATGCAATCTCGATTGGTCCTAAATCCGGAGATTTACTGTCAAAGACGGGAGTAGGTACGGCGATGATAATAAATCGCGCTTCGCAGAGTCTCATTTCGTCCGATGTAAAAAGAACTTTGCTTTGGGATAATTCGAAATCTCCGACTTCATGGGTCGGGTCGATCCCTTTTTTATACAGGTTGATTTTTTCTTGATTAATATCAAATCCGATGACATCAAGGAAGTTCGAGAAAGCTACGGCGATGGGCATGCCAACATAGCCTAAGCCAACAACCGCCAGCTTGCTTTTCCTTTCGATCAGGTCTCTGTAAATACTCATATTTGGTCTCCTTACTCGACAAGATTCATCGCTTTAAATATGCTCATGTTTACTTTGCGTACATCATAATTCATTTTCGCGATTTCTATGCTCTTCTGCCCCATTCTTTCGATAAGCTCGGGAAATTCGATAAACATCTTCATCTTATCGTAGAGGTCTTCTTCATCTTGAACATTTACCAGAAAACCGTTGACTCCGTCCTGGACGGTTTCCCTACAACCCGGAACATCCGTCGTTACAATAGCCCTTCCCATCGCCATCGATTCGATAATGGTCTTGGGGGTTCCCTCTCGATAGGACGGCAATACAAATACACTACTTTGCCTAATGATAGGACGCACGTCCTCTTGTTCACCGAAGTACTCAATCGTACCTAAGCGGATATAAGGCTCAAGGAAATCGCGATGAATCGATGAAGGGTTGGTGTCGTAAGGCCCTAGTAAAAGACAACGAATGTGAGGATAAGTAAGTTTGAACTTTTCACATGCTTTCAGATATTCAACCAGTCCCTTATCTTTAATCAACCTGCCGATAAATAGAAAGGCGAATTGCTCGGGATACGCAACCGGAACAAATCTTTCAAGGTTCACACCTGATCCGTTGATTATTTCCGTCTTATCTTTGTCGACTAAATGTTCGTGTACGAAATAATCCCTATCATCCGGATTATGGAACAGCACTTTTCGGCTGAACCTGCATGAGATACCATATTCTGTTTTCATGATACTGCGAACAAACTTTATTTTGGGCGTTTGTCCAATAAAGACCGAACCTAATCCCGCAATCAATGTATAAAATTCAGGATAGCCAAGAATCCTTGCAGCAACGCTTCCATAGATGATTGTCTTGGCATGATACGCAAAAATTCGATCCGGTTGGATCTTTTTGATGATATGGTATAAATCAATCAGTGTTTTAATATCCGATAGCGGATTAATGCCATTGCGGGAGACGCGAATCCCGAAATAGGTAATTTTATCTTTTGCGAATGTCTCAATCCATTGTTGCGAACATTCATTCCCGACAGCAAACACTTGATGACCTAAGTCAACCAGTTCTTTCATCATATCCACCCTGAACCAACACAAGGAGGATGTATGGCTTGATAGAATCAATATTTTCATCGTAGCCTCCGGTACTTAGTGTAATTTCATTTACAAACTTAATTTTCAACTAAGGATCCGTTGAATTCGGGTTCATTTATAAAATACAGATACGGCTAAGGCGTTACTTCAATTCGCAACAGAGAAGTCACGTAACATTGGTTAAACATGATTCATTATCAATCAACAAGATCATTGCATTCGGTCCAACGATTCAAAGCAAAATTTTAGGGATAACTCTTCTATCTTACTCATGTTCATTGAAGCTAGAATGAATGCAAAAAATTCAACTCATTCTAATCCCAATACATTAAAAAAAACGGTTATACAAATCGAAAAATTAACTTCCCTTGATTATAGTATATACCATTCCAAGAAACAGTGATTAAGATTCATCTTATACATGTTAAAGTTACTTAACAGCAACTGAGCAACAAGCCAAAAACTGCAAATGCTTTAAACCCGTCAGTTAATCAAAACAGATTTGCTATTAACCCGTTTAACTTGGTCAACATTTTCATTCTATCTTCTTTATCAAGTACGAAGAACACTCCAATTAGCAATCCCGAGATACCCATTAAGCTAATTGAAATAAGTAATGATCCCCAGGTTTGGTTTGGAGTAATGATTGAAATACCGGAGAAAACGAATAACAGAGTTGCAATGTAGATTAGACTTTTGACAATTGAATTATAAAAAAGAAATCTGTTTTCTTTTAAACAGTAAGCTGCATAGATCGGCACAAAGACTAAACATCTAAATAATTCAAGAAAACTACTGATACCAGCAATCGCAAATAAACCGAAATTAGTTGTTTTAATCAACAAAAACACAATTGCAATATTCGCCATTCCTTCGAGAAAAACTACGATTGAAGGCCATTTAAGCTTGTTGGTGATTGTGAAAATATAGAATAGAGGCATAATACTAAAACTTGCAATAAGTGAAACCATCGTAAGTAATGCCAAAATTGTCAATTCTGAACTTGCTAAAGAAGGAACCCAAAGCCGAAAGAAATGGGCAGATAAAGCGATAAAGATGGCGATAGCAGTTCCGGAGAATATGGATGTAAATTTAAGCGTATACATCAGTTCTTTAATAAACAAGTCTCTTGAATCCTTCGCGAAAAGGATTGTCAAATAAGGGCTAAACGTGGTTGGTATAACTCCAATTAGGATTTGAAGAGCCATCGGCGCCGTTTTCGCAATAGCTAACATCGCTGCCGCTGATGCCCCTAACATAATATTCGCTATAAGAAGGTCTACTCCGGTAAGTAAAACCAAACTTAGCTGATTAAACGAGTTCCACATACCTGAGGTAAATAGTTCCCATACAATTTTTGGCCTGAAGTATTTTATTGATGTCTTTAGTTCCGGCATGATCTTTTTCGCAGTTATGTAATTAAAAACTGCTGTGAATGCTACCACAACAAAGACAGATACCCCTACATAGTAAACTTTGGGATCAAAATACCTAAATAGAACTAAAATTACAACAACTCTGATTAATGATGCAACAATGCTTATTACGCTTGTAACTTCTAACCTATTTTTGCAAAAAGCTGCAACGCCAAAAGTGGTCGTGGAAATATTTACTAAGAATGTCGCAAAAATAATAATGAAAAGTAAGCGAATATCATTGAAAATATTAGCTGGGATGTTGATAAGCTTGTTTAAAAATACAACGATGAAAATACAGATAACCGAACAAAAGACGGCTACGATCAAGTTCACAAAAAAAGAAGTGCTGAGATATTCATTTGCCAAGACCATTTCGTTTCTATGCACTTTCAATGTGACAAATCGTGATGTCATTGAAGTTAGGGCTATCGTAAGAATGGTCATATATGCTGTAAAGTTATTGGAAATTGGCACAAAAGAATACGCTTCTTTTCCAATATTGGTTACTATGAAAGGAGTCAGCAAAAAACTGATCACTAAGGATATAATTACGGAAATTAAATTCGCACCTATGTTTAACATTGCTTGACGTCGTCTCATTGTTCATCTCTACTTTCTTAAACTATAAGATGGAATCGAAATAGGACTTCCCTTCAATCTTAGCTTTAAGTTGCCCGGTAAAAGAAAAGTACCGGTTGAATCTAAAGATAGTATTCAAAATTTCGGCTATCTTAAACTTTACTCTATCTGGTCTTATCAATAACTCATCAATTTTTCCGTCATAATTCTCGTCCACAAGTATTTGCTTCGGGTGAACAAGCGGAAACTCAATTTCAAACGTTTCTAAACTCAATAAACGCTTTGTATAGCTCGTCAATTCTGTAACCCCGTGGGTAGAATCCTCGCTAACCCCAATATTGTGAATAAGATTTTTCGTAGGGACGATGGTCAATCCATCATGAAGATACTGGGCAAAGCTCCACTGGTAATCCCAGGTGCTTTGGCGATGTCCAATTCTGCCAAGCTCCGCTTCTCGACCCCATGAATATTCCAAGTCCTGTTTACGCTTAGGATTTTTAACTTGTTTTAGAACATATTCTCTATCATTTATATTCCACCACTTGCTCATTTTATCGTCAAAATGCTTAAATGCTCTTCGCCAAGACGCCCATCCACAAGGATACATATGTCTTGAAAAAACATAGCTTAGATTATCGGGTGTTTCGTAATCAACCAAATAGTTCCCACCCACTATCCAGAAAACATTCTCGCAATCTCTATATCGATCTAACATCTCTTTGCAGTATTTAAAGAATGATATATCCGGGATATTGTCATCTTCCAAAAAAATAGCTGTTTCTTCTTTCGTGAACACCCAAGATGCTCCATTCCCAATACGTTCGCAACACCCCATATTTACACCCGCATAATTTTTTGTAACATCGCAGTCCCATGTTATATATTCATCAGCCATTCTGCGACATTCCATAATTGAATCCAATTCATTGGGTCTGTTGGTTCTTGGCCCATCAGAAATAAGATAAAGTTTTTTGGGACGGATTTTCCCAACTTGTTCCAAAACTTTTCTGAAGTACTCGGGTCTGTTAAAGAAGATCAACACTATTGGTACATCAAATTGTTCCATTTTCTTTTTCCTCCATTTATGAATTCATGACTTTAATAATATGCAACATATTGTCTTAATTAGATCTCAACTTTGCTTACTGTGTAGAAGTGGTAGTTTGTCAGGATGGTTTTTCAAAATGCACTGATGAGACTCCCTATTGCTTTGATGAACTTATGTGTACAATTCCCAATCTACTAGTGAATCGAAACTCTGTATTCCTCAAACGATAGTTTATGAAGTTGGATGATTCTAAACATATTTTTCATGAGCCAATCTATCATTCTCTGCCAATCCAATAAACAGCCACGCTAATATGACTGGGAACGACATTGAAAGCACTGGTTCAACCATTGATGATACAAAAAGACAAAGAACTGAAATTAAGAATACGGAAAATCTTATCCACGATTCCCTATTCTTTTTATGAAGTTGAAAACTGAACATTGCTGTTAACGGGATTGCCAAAATAGAGAAGTATAGCAGCATCCCTATGATTCCGAATGCAAGTGATAATTCAAGAAACACATTATGAGCCCCTTGAAAAACGAATTTTTTATCGTATTCAACTATAAAGAGTGTTTTCCCTGTACCGAAGAGAGGATTTTTCTCGATTTCGTGAAGAGATTCAGCCCACAAATAAGATCTAACTGAATCACTTCCGGAAATTTCTTCTTTGATGGCTGTTGTATCCTCCGGATTAAATCCGGGGAACGATCCAACATCCGTAATAGCGGTAATAGAAATGAATTGTCTTGCCATGTTTTTTCTTAAATCTAAAAAGTTAATCTGATACAGTAGCGTAATTGCTAAAGCTATTAGTAAAAATGGAAGCATTGATTTTAAACTCCTATAAATGTTATTTCTAAAGTTTAGAATTAAGCAAGAGAGTATCGTAAAAATCAGTAAATATAGTCCACTGCGCGACCCGGATGAAATTACAAAAAAGATTGAAAAGAATATATTGAGCCAACAAATTCCTATCCAGATTTTGTTGCGGATGATCTCGCCTTGATACATTACAAAGTAAATGAAGTACGGCATCATAACAATCATTGCAACATTATAGACGTTAATGTTTAGCAGTAAATAAGAAAATCTTACACTCGATAACTGATAGCTAATAAAAAGTTGCGCAAAATTTATTAGAGAGCTAATAATCAGCAGCTTTCTGAATATATTGAAAGTGTTAATGATTTTCGAATCTATCAAAAAATACAGCACTAATGACGAAATGTAAATGGAAGCGATATAGTTGCTTTGAAAAGCATTAAAACCATTGGTGTACCTATATATGGTTATTACTAGGTAGTAAATTATGAAAAGGATTGACAATAGGAGAACATATTTCGATCTCTTTGATGGTTTGTATATTTGGCTTTTTATTAACCTTAATACCTCTATTCCATAAATTAGCAGGATAATCTGAGGAAGATATATAATTAGAGTATTGATCTTTCTAGGAATGAAATTGTAGAAAGTTGTGCCAATAATAATGAGCGATAGAATGATTGCTATTAAATTGTTGTTCATAAAAATTACGAATTTTGATTTTTTTCTTGTGCTTTCGTACATTAGTGTGTTATCCATTTTTAATCCTCACTTTCGTAACTAACCAATTCGATGATTTTTTTTGTTTGAACAACCTCGTTCTTGTTCTCAGAAACAAACTTCTTAGCTCTAGCACCGAACGCCTTTAATTCTTCAGTTGATTTCAACAGAAGATTCTCTATAGCATAAGCAATATCTTTAGGTTGATTGCCCTCGATTTTATATAAATAATCAAAATATTCATCTGGGATACCAAGCAATTTGAAAACGATTGTCGGAATCCCTGAATACATATAATCAATTATTTTTGACGGAAAAGAGTATTTTGTGAATTCACCGGAATCATTTCTGGGATTTATGAGAAAATTCGCCTTTTGGGAATATTCCTTCACTTCTTCTCGACTCACTTGACCAAAATACTTAATATTTGGATATTGCGTGGAATATTGACGAACTTCATTCTCGGCTTCTCCATTACCACAGATCCATAATTCAACCTCTTTATCTTTAAGAATCACAAACGATTCCAGCAGTTTTTCAATCCCGTATAATTTGTTCAGTGTGCCTGCATAAAATACAACTTTGTTTTTATTTTGTTCATTTTTAAAAATAGTGTTCGGATATTTATCATGCGAGTTAACAATTCCTTCGATTACAATCCATTTCTTATTTCGAATATCAATTTTATCTGCCATGAACTTTGTTAGAAAGACAAATGAATTTACATTCTCGAGTAGTTTGTTAATAAATCTTTGATCAATTGTTTTAAGTGCTTTATGTACAAATGATTGCTTCATTTGTAAGTTCATGAACTCTGGTAAATCAGGGCATATACAACACAAATGAATGTTTTTATATTTTTTCTTAGCTTTTACTGCCGCATATAAAAAGGGGGAATGGATGGAATA
>JBBQGS010000002.1:0-43919 GCA_038323255.1 Erysipelotrichales bacterium
ACCTTTGATGGTCTTCACGATATATTCCACCGGTGTCATCTGTAACAGCTCGATGGATTTCGCAGTGTCCCCCATGGCGACCGAGGATAGATTTGAATTGGTGACCATCCCGATCAAGTGCGATTCTTCGTCGCTGACAAGCAAAGCCTGCCGACCGGTCGAGTTCATCAGTTGCCATGCTTCATAAATCGTCGTATCCGGCAAAATTGTGACGGGTGTGTCGATTTCGATTTCCTTCAGCATCATTCTGGCATCATCGAGAATCTGCGGTTCATCCACCTTGAATTTATTGAGGATATAGGTCGTTTCCCGGTTGAGTTCCCCCAAACGGCAGGCGATTGCGTCGGCGCCCTGTATCTGCTTCAATCGTGCGTACGCGATTGCCGAGCAGACGGAATCCGTATCCGGATGTTTGTGTCCTGTTACATAGATTCGGTTGATTTCTTTCGGAATGAGGGTCATAGCTTGTTCTCCTTTTGTCCGTATCATTATTGTACCTTATTTTACGTCTTTGGGCATGCGCTCTTGCGTAATTTATTGTACATCTATGTAAATTATCCGACAATTTCACATTATATGTCGCAATTGACCAGGAAATTACCTATAATAAACTTACATATCCAGAATCGAGGGGGATCATGGAACTACATATCGATGACTTTACGCTTGTTCCGCTCTACACGATCAAAGTACCGACTTTGCTTGAATTCAATCGGGCTAACCGTTTCCATATCGAACGCAATTTCCCGACGAAACACGAAGATTTTTATACGTTGGAAGCGCACCAGCGACACGTGTTGGAGTCATTGCTGAATTTCGAGCGAGGCGACGCTTTTAGTTTTGCATTCATGTCGAAAAACCGGAAAATGATTGGAAAGTCATCCTTGTACCGTGTCCTGCGCGATAATTATGCCTGTGCTTATATCTCCTTGCTGATTGATTATCGCCACCAGCATATGGGGTTGGGAAACAAGGTGATAAAGCGCATGTTGGAGTTCGCGTTCGAGGATCTCAAACTGCATCGTGTGGTCGCTGAAGTAATGCCGACCAATTTCCCCACCATCGCCTTATTGAAGAAAAACGGATTTGTCCAAGAAGGAGTCATCCGCCAGTGCATCAATGTATTCGGCCAGTGGGAAGACCACGCTATCTTCTCAATCGTTAATCCAAACGAAACGACCGCTTAAGAAACGGTCGTTTTTTCTATATTTCGAATACGGTGATGCCAAGGTCCGCTCGCAATAGTTTCGTCAGGTATTCTTCTTTGCGTGCAAATTCGTCGACTTTATCGGGATGCGCTGTAAAGTGGATTGGCAGGAAATAGTCAGGTTTGAACCGTTTGATAAATACGATCGCTCCTTCGTCGAAATCACTGCCCATGCGCGCATCAACCGGAAACATCGCAAGATCAAGCGGAAGTAAAGGGATTTTATCTAGTTCCGCATTGAATTTCTTATTCGCTTCTTTGATTTCGTCAAACGTTGACTCATCTTTCCAGTGCCAGTCGTTCAGATCACCGCTGTGAAATAAGCGTTTCCCTTCATGTTCAACTAAAAAGCTGACTCCTTCATCAGTCGAACCATAGACATAAACGCGAAGATCATCAAGGATCAGCGTATCGCCAGATTTCACGGAATAGACATCCTTTTTGCCCTGATTTTCGATGGCTTCATCCGCAATCACCGTCGCTCCCATTTCCATCACTTCGGGATTATAGTGATCGTGATGGGCATGCGAAACAAACACATAGCGCCGCTTGCCGGCAGGAAACGTCAGTTTCCCCTTCCAATAATCAAACAGCAGTACGCACGTCTTGCTTTCAATCATCACGCCGCTGTGGTAGATATAGGTGACTTTCATGGTTGATAGTCCGCAAACCGTTTCCCGAAAAGAACCAATTCATCCAAGATCTCATCTTCAGGTCTTCCTATACAGATAAAACCTTCTTCAAACAGGATCGCTCCGTCTTGGCGTGCTCTTTCTTCCCAACTTTTCATCCAATGTCCGACGCCTAATCCATAGGATCCAAACAACGCCACGGGTTTATCGCGTAAATATGTTTTGCATGCCTGATAGAAGGGGTCGAAATCTTCCCTCTCCAATTCTTCTTTACCTGAAGCGGGGCATCCTAACATGACTTTCGCATATTCTCTGACATGGGAGGGATGAATCATTCCGACCGGGACAAAATCTACCAATACTTTTTTATTCAAATATAATCCTTCTAAAATCGCACGGGCCATGGCTTTGGTATTGCCGCTCTTGCTGTAGTAGACCAACAGTATTTTTTCCATATCGATTCCTCTTTATACCAATTTATCATATCCGATTCTTTTTTAATAGCGAAACGAAATCCTGCGTTGGACTTTCGGGTAGGATTCACGTAGAATGAAAACGGTGATCAAAATGACGAAACTTGAAGAACTGACAAGTGAAATACGCATTTTTTGCGATGAGAGGGATTGGACACAGTTCCATTCCCCAAAAGATCTTGCTATCGGTATGGTCGGCGAAGCCGCCGAATTGATGGAAATATTCCGTTATCGCACCTTGGACGAGAGTATGACCTTGATTGATGTAAAACGTGAGGCGATCGGCGACGAATTGGCCGATGTGTTTTTCCATCTGTTGCGTTTCGCGGACCTCTATGACTTCGACCTTAGTGATGAACTACGCCGCAAAATGGTAAAGAATGCCCTAAAATATCCGGCCGAGAAAGTGCGCGGTAAGAATCTGAAATACGACGAATACGAGTAAAAGCCGCTTGCGCGGCTTTTTACTATTCCATTTCTAATTTGTGATCAAGCAGCCAGAGGGTTCCAAACCCCAGTCCGACAGCCAGCACGGTTTGTCCGATGATTCCGAATGCATAATCCGGAAGATTGACCGTAAATGCGACCTGGCGCAGACCCAACAATACATCAGCAAGCGAATTCATGTTGTTGAAGTACAGCGAAACATCGCGGAAGGCAAAGGGCATACCAGGGAAGAAACTCATGAGATAATTCAATCCTAAGCTAAGTGCGAAATAGAGGATGATGCCGATAGCGACCCGATTTTTGCGAATCAAGCTCGTATTGACAACCGTAATCACGAAGATCAACAGGATCATACTATAGATGGTATCAACCAAACTGAGCGGAATACCCAATATGAACAGTCGCATAACGACATTGAAGATACCTGTCGCGGCGAGTTGTCCGAATGCCTCGGAAATAGTCCTTGACTGGTTGACCCAATCGGAACCGGCATAAACGAAGAAGATGATGACACTAAACAGCAAACCCGCAATCAGGAAGACAGTGGCGGTCGCAAACGACCAGATCGTCCCTGTCGCCACTTTGGAGAGGACAGTATCGCTGGTTTTCACTGGCAAGGTCAATGTCAAATATCCTTCGTCGGAGAACAAGCGGCGACTGTATAGTCGGATGATGGTCAGGAAGGTCACAACTAATGTTGCCACAACGACCCCGAAAATCCCAAAAAACAAGACCGCAATCAGAAATTCATTGTTGGTCCGTGTAATGAACGGTCCGACGATTGCCAAGATAATCAATGCCACATATAATCCGGTGAACTCGCGATACGTCGCAAGTAAATCGTGTTTGATACATTTGATCAGCATCTGAATACCTCCTTGAAATATTCTTCGATGGACTTGCCCTGCGCTGTGCGGACATTGTCAACATCGTCGTTGAGGACGACGCGTCCTTCTTTGAGGAAGATCACGGAATCAAAAATCTGTTCTATATCCGCAATCAGGTGAGTGGAGATGATAACCAGCGAATCGCTGGCATAGTTTTCCAAAATCGTATTCAAGATGAGTTCTCTGGCCGCCGGATCGACGCCCCCGATGGGTTCATCCAGGATGTAGATTTTCGCGTTGCGGCTCATGACCAGTGCCAGTTGGAACTTTTCTTTCATTCCTTTGGACATCGTTTTCAATTTCTGCTTGGGATCCAGATTCAGCTTATCCAACAGACTTCTCATTTTCGTTTCGTCGAAATCCACATACAAATCTTTAAAGATCCGTATAGCTCCCTCAGCATTGGTCCAGTTTGGCAAATACGTACGATCTGGTAAATAGGAAATCAGACTTTTCGTGTGCGCTCCGATCGGTTGACCGTCAATAAGGACTTCGCCTTTATAGTCTCTCAGTAATCCATTCAGAATCTTGATCAACGTTGTCTTACCCGACCCGTTGGGTCCCAAAAGTCCGACGATTTTCCCTGTTTCAAGCTTCAGGTTGACTTCGGATAACGCAGGCGTACCTCCGTAGGTCTTAGTAACATTGGTGATTTCAATCATGTGTTTTCCCCTTTCATCATTTTCTTTCTTACTTCATTCACTACTTCTTCAACTCCGATATTCAACTCATTGACTTCTTCAACATACTCACTAGTAGCCTGATCGAACAAACCCCGGTGAAGTTCGCTAATCAAGACATCGTCGTCGGTCACAAATCGTCCGGACGTACGCTCACTCTTCACAAGGCCTTCCCGTTCAAGTTCGCTTAGCGCTCTTTGGACGGTGTTTGGATTGACTTGATACATCATCGCTAAGTCACGTACACTGCCGAGCTGCGTACCTGACAGTAGTTTGGAGGTCGCGATTTGACGTTTAATCAACGCCATGATCTGTAAGTAGATCGGTTGGGTGGATTGGAATTGATCCATAGTTCCTCCGTTCTGTACTGTTGTATTAAGTACCTAATACAATAATACACTTGGAATTTTATTTGTCAACATCTTTTTAAAAATCGGATTTGCTTTTAATAGTCCCAAACTTAATAAGCCAATTCAACTAATAGTAAAAAAGCAGCCAACAGGCATACTTTTTTTATTAAGTGCACATAAACATATGCTAAGAAGAGTCAATTACTTAGTTTGTCACCTTGAAATCCCTTAACACTATTTAGCTTCTCAATTCTTTTTTACCACTAATACATTTCAATCTGTTCGGAGGGATTAGACACCTTTGCTGATCACACAGTGACAAACTTGCTTTATATCTGTTGAATGTCCTCATGATAAATGAGTAGTTTGTAACTTCTATAAATTTGGCAAATCCTCGATTCCATATTTCCAACCGATTAATTCGTTTTAGTAGTTGACGCAAATTTTTTCCACTTCAATAACATATAGTAAGAGTTTACTATTAAAAAGACATTATGATGACTTTACTAACCAAACTAATGGGCGTTTTACGATTATCATATTAATACTATTTATTCAATATGACATCTTTAGCTTTCAAATGCCCGAGATAATTTATGAAATAAATTTACCCTTTCATATAATTGAATATTCTGTACGTGCAATGATCTCATCCTGAAGCACCTTGTCAAGCGTTATAAAATATGCACTGAAGCCGGACACACGTACAATTAGATCACGGAATTCATCTGGTGAATTTTGTGCGCTCATAAGTGTTTCACGACTAACTACATTGAATTGAACCTCCATACCTCCAAGTTCAAAATATGTCTCAACCAAATACTTGAATGACTGCCTATGTTTATTGTTCTCAAAAAAGGTCGGATGGAACTTAAGATCTAGTACCATTCCATTTCCAAACATACTATGGTCAAGTTTAGTTACAGATTTTATAACCGAAGTAGGTCCATGTGTATCTGCACCTTGAACAGGTGAAAGAGCATTGGCAAGCGATACACATTTCAACCGCCCATCGGGCAAGGCTCCCGTTAGTTTTCCCATAAAAGCATGTGCTTCAACAGAATAAAGCCCTGACTGAAAACGCCCTTTCCTGGGATTTGAAAATTCATTCACGTAGCTACAGTAAATGTGCGTCAGTTCTTTCATAAAAATATCTGTTTCGCTTTGGTCATTCCCAAATTTTGAACATTTTAATACCAGTTCTGCCCGTAGGTTCGCTGAGTTGTCAAAATTGTTTAGCGTAATTTCCGACAGTTGAGAAAGAGTCAATTTTTGATCTTCAAATACAATCTTTTTGATTGCTGCCAAGGAGTCTATGACATTAGCCATGCCTACAGCGTTAGCTGATGAAAGATTATATACTGTCGTGCCTGAAGTAACATCTCCACCATTTTCTAGACAGCCCTCCATAAAGGATGAAAGAAAAGGTGTTGGATAAGTATCTTTATAATTTGCATCCAAAATATTTACAGCCTTTAATCCCAAGTCAAGAAAGTACAGGAGTTCTTTCTTGTACCATATATAGAATTCCTCAAACGACTTAACATCTTCAAGGTTTTGATTGCTTTTTAAAGCCATTTTCTCATCCGTAATGGTACACACCCCATTATTTAAAATAAGCTCGAGCACTTTAGCCCAGTTGATTTTGAAACCCTCTGTATGTGCATACTCTTTCCCTGGCACTGAAATCTCAACACAACCAATAATCCCATAGTTTTGTGCATCTTCTTTTGAAACTCCAAGTCTGCGTTTTGCCGCTATACATACATCATCATTAAAAAGAGCAGGAAACCCAAGCCCGATTTCAATAAGTTCTTGTATACAATCCCAGAATTCTACGGGCATGCTTTTATGCCATCTAACAGAGATAAGCGGTTGGTCCATTCTTAAATTTAGAGTAGCTCGTAAGCACATATATGATAGAGCATTCACTGCGTAATTCCCATCGGCATCCAGGCCGCCCAAAGTGACATTTTGGTAACCTTTTTTAAGCCCGCTGAATTTAATCCATAGAGCTTCTATTATTTCGCTTGCTTCTTCTTCTGTTATAACTCCCGCCGCAATGTCTCTCGCATAGTAAGGGTATAAGTATTGATCTAACCTCCCCAAAGACAATGAGCCACAAAATTGCTCAAAAATAATGACTTCATGCGTTAACCAAAGGAGCTGAACAGCCTCAAAAAAGTTCCTCGCAGGATTTACGCTGACCCATTCACAAGTATTTGCAATTCGTTCAAGCTGATTTTTGCTTTCGTCTGAACGGGCATAATTTATTGATTCTCTTGCCTTCATTGAATAACGTAGTATATAATCTCTTGCGGCTTCGCAAGCAATTAATGCAGCATTAGCAAATTCTTTCTGATCTTTTTCTACCCCGGCTAGAATTAATTTCGCCATTTTAATTTTAGAATCTAAACCATTTTTAAGCACGCTTTCATAACCACCTATTACATGTCCACTTGGCCACCTTTTATATAAGCCAATCGTAATGCCTTTAAGAAACTCATCTAACAATTTTTTTTCGTCATTACTTAATAAACCGGCATTGGGACCTACAAGAATTGAATTCATCTCGTTAAGGTTTTTATAAGGGTGTGAATACTGACAGTCAACATACTTCGCATGTCCGGCAAATATTTCCTCTTCGGCAACTATTATATCCTTTTCATGCAAAAAAGCGGCCAGGCTCTTGGCTAACCGGACTACTTGCGGCTCTGACTTAGTCTCACTCATAACCCTGTCATAAACAGTTTTGTTAAGCTTTATCAAATCTCCAGTATTTTCTTTTTCCTTAATTTTTAAGTTAAGAATTCGATTACTTGATTTAAATATTTCCTTCACTCTTTTTCTCCTCGCTTTAGTAATATTGTTACTTTATTACATCAAGACCTTTACTTTTAAAGAAATCCTTCAAATTGTCCATAAATTCTTTATCTGGTGGTAAACAATGCTTACACATATATTCCATTTGAAGACTCTCATATTTGCTTTCTCCTAATTTGTGATAAGGTAATAATTCAATGGAGGTAATACCCTTAAGCCCAACTAAAAAAGCTCTGATCTTTTCTTGCTCATTATCAACAATATTGATTCCTGGAATCACGGGTATCCTTACCCATATTTCAACGCCTGCTATAGAAATTCTTTTTAGGTTGTCTAAAATTCTTCTATTCGTAGAACCTGTAATGGCTCTGTGCCGCACTTCATCAATAGCCTTTAAATCAAAAATGAACAAGTCCACATAAGGCAAAACTTCTAAAAAGTTATCCCACGGTACATTACCTGCTGTATCAACTGCAGTGTGAAAGCCCATATCTTTACTCGCTATCAAAAGTTCTTTTAGATAATCTATCTGAAGCATAGGCTCACCGCCTGAAAAAGTTACACCTCCATTTGATTTATCATAAAAAGCTCGATCCTTCTCAACTTCAGCCAATACTTCCTGAGTAGTCATTGTTTTACCAGCAACAATTAACGCGTTCGAAGGGCAAACCACTGCACACTTGCCACATTCTACGCATAAAGTTCTAATGAATGTTCTTCCTTCAATATCAAACACCTGAGCATGTACTGGACAAGCCTCAACGCATTTTCCACAATTAATACATTTTTGAGGATAATATTGAATATTATATCCACTATCTAATGATTCCGGATTGTGGCACCAAAGGCATCTGAGAGTGCACCCTTTCAAGAATACCGTAGTCCTAATACCAGGTCCATCATCTATTGAGAATTTCTGAATATTTAACACCATCCCTCTCAATGTTCTTACCTCCTGGTTCATTGCCACGGTTTTTTATGCAAATCAAAGTTATTATGAATTTGCTAATAACAACTTAATACCATGTAATTCAGACATTGTTGACTTCTCCTTGGAATTCTCAGTTTTCCATGGTCTGCGACATTTTGATATGCTTATATTCAATACATTTATTATAGATTAATTGTAATCTTGCACAACCTCATATTTATCAAATTGAATAAATTTTACTTCTAATCGAATATCATAGCAAATTCAAAATAATCGTAATAAATCCTATACGGGATTCTTCCTTACTTATATTTTTTAATCGTTTCTTTGAACTTATCCAATGTCATCGCTCCGTATTGATCGGCATCGATATTCATATTAGGACCTTCCATGCAGCGTGAAAGACAGTGTTGGGTCTTCAATGCAAAGCGTTTGTCTTTCGTCGTTTGACCGACATAACAATCCATGAATTTCTCGATACTGTGAATCAGCGCCACGGACTGCCGGTTAGCGCAACGTTCGCCGTTGCACATCAGAACGGTGTGTGTCGCGGTTTCCGCCTGTAGACTAGGGAAACGGTTAATCAGCGAATGAATGATCCCTTGCGAGGTTTTCATCGTCGCAGAAATCAGCGATATTTCTTCATTGGGTACGCAACCGAATATTTTCTGTGTTTCTTTGAGAATGGTGATCAGTGTTCCCTGATCCCCAGCTGCCATTGGCGTATCATAATAATCCAACATCCGTCTGAATTCTTCTTGTTGAGCCTCGGTTTTGATCATACTTTGTTGTCCACGTCTTTCCCTTGGATGTATTTTTCTAGGTTGCGCAGCGTTAGCTTCGCCAATCGGTCTTTCGTGAATTGTCCGCTGTAGGAAATATGTGGCGAAACGATGCTGTTCTTGGCAATCCATAGCGGACTATCCTGAGGTAATGGTTCGATTGCGAAGACATCGAACGCACTGTATCCCAAACGACTTTGATTCAGCGCATCGGCCAATGCTTGCTCGTCCACGATGCCTCCGCGTCCAATATTGAGGATGCCGGCTCCTGGCTTCATGGCGTTAATCATGCGGGCGTCAAACAGATTCGCCGTCGTTTCATTAAGCGGCAAAGTCAAAATGACAGTATCGTAATACCCGACCTTTGAGATCAATTCGCTGATGGCGAAATTTGAATCGAAACCCTCCATCTTTCGTCCGTCTGTATTCACACCTGTGATGCGGACGTTAAACGGACGCATCCGTTTGGCGATTTCCTTAGCGATATCACCTGTTCCCACAAGTAACACTTCCTCGCCGCGCGCTTCTTTCGCAGCGAAAAACTTCCATTCTTTTACTGCCTGGTTACGGTAAACCGCATGGGTCATTTTCATCGCGACCAACCATTGCATAATTACCCATTCAGCAATCGGTTCGCTATAGACACCACGCGCATTCGCAATCGTGACACCCATGGCTTTTAGTTGATCGACGGGAACGCGGTCATACCCTGCGCTGTTAAATTGAAGGAAGCGAAGTTTCTTAAAAGGTTCGCACGCATGCTTCGTGAAGTATTTCGTGCCGATCATCAGATCGATGATTTCAGGCTGCGAAAACGGCGTATCTTCTTTATGTGTATATACGGTAAGTCCCAGTTTCTTTAGGTCTTCTTCAAAGCCGACCGGATACGGTCGTGTATCCGCGAAAAATAGGTTCATTGTTTCCCCTCTCTGTTTCATATTAACTCTTTTCCTTTTCTAATTTTACCATGAATGAATCCCAACTTTGCGTAATAAAATAGAAAAATCCTGATGACACGTAGCCGTTATTTATTCAACAGATCATTTACGAAAGTTACTTTGTGGATTATATTAAGTCCGCGATCATCCCTTCAATCAGTTCTTTTTCACCTTGTATCATTTTGTCCCCGAACCAATATTTATCTTTATAGATAAGGGCTTCGGTTTGTGTTAACCTTCCAAAATAATTCTTCGTTCCAATGTGATACTGGAAATAGATCCATGGCGATAACGGAAAATCTCTCGAATTCACGATAAAAGAATAAGTAATTATTACATCAGTGTTTTTGATTCGGATGGTGTTTTTTTCGATTACATGCTTGTAGTTCCTACTAAAAGACAATGGGGATTTACTTTCAGTGACTTCCATGACGAAATAGTAATCATGTGAAATCATCGAACCGATGCGTAGCGAATCTCCTTGATTAAATAGGATGGCCTTGTCATGCATCATAATCACCGGGGTGTCTTCCCCAAGCATCTTGACATTGACCCCGAACTCTTTGTAAATCTGATTTTGCGCCAAGTTTACGGCTGATGTGGAATAGCCTGCGAAGTTTTTTTGAATCAATAAGCCCCCAACAATCAAAAAGACAAACAAACTTACTACTAATATGATTTGTTTTTTCATAGTCCCCCATCGAACCTATACCGATCACCTGTCTCGGTTCTGTTAGGTCAATTATATTCGGGTGAATTGGAGAATGCAAATCATGGATAAAAAAGGAATTTCCGTGTGGAAACTCCTTTGAAGTAATAAAGAATTTGTCTAATAAACTATTTTTTGAATTCTTCGAAGGTCTTCAGTGCGCTTGCTTTTGAAGACTGACGTGCGAACGCCTGAACTTGACCAGCCCCTTTGTTTTGGTTGATGATCGTACCGGCACCGCCGACGCAACCACCCGGACAAGCCATCCCTTCCAGAATGAATCCGTCTTTACGGCCGGCTTTGGCCAACAGAATCATTTTTCGGCAATTTGAGAGGTTCTCGGCACGTTCGATCGTGACGATGCGATCAGGATCCAAGCGGTGGATGACGTTTTCGACTGCTTTGAGAACTCCGCCGCTAACCGCGAATCCGCGTCCGTCGATGGATGCGTCGTCGAGTTTGCGGCTGGGAACCAAGGTGCCCAGATCGATGTTCTTCGCATAGAAGATGGCGTTGGTTTCTTCGAAAGTAAGTACGAAATCCACATATTGGTGCAGGTCTCCGTAGGATGCTTCGAGTTTCTTGGCTGAACACGGACCGATGAATACAATCTTAGTGCCTGGATGTTTCTTCTTGATGGCCCGTGCTGTTTCAATCATCGGAGATGACGACGACGAAACGCAGAAGGATTTTTCTTTCAGTTCATTGTTGGCCATCATCGTCCATGCCGGGCAACAGGATGTTGCCAAGAAAGGTTGGTCGGTGGGGACGTGTGCCAAATAATGTTTTGCTTCTTCGACAGCGGTGATGTCTGCGCCGTAGGCGACTTCTTTAATATCGGTGAAACCGAGTTGGAGGATTGCTTCGATGACTTGGTCCGGACTGACCTTGTCGCCGAATTGCCCGACAAAGGCAGGGGCGATGATTGCCGATATTTTCTCGCTGTTTTTCAGGGTATGGATGACTTGATAGATTTCGCTCTTGTCCATGATCGCACCATATGGGCAGGAAACCATGCACATACCGCAGGCGACGCACTTGTCTGACATAATGACGGCGCGTTCTTGGTCGTCCTTCGTGATTGCGTTCACGCCACAAGCCGCATTGCAGGGACGTTCGTTCTTGGCAATCGAACTATAGGGACAGACGTCGTAACACTTCCCGCAGAGGATACATTTCTCCTGGTCGATGAACGAATGTCCGTTCTGCATGCTGGTGGCGCCGACCGGACAGACCGAAATACAAGGATGGGCCAGACAACCGTGGCAGGTATTGGTGACAAAATAGCTTTTTTCTTCGCAGGCTTCGCAGGCATGCGGGATGACGGTCAAAAGATCCTTCGTGACTAGTTGACTCCCCAATGATTTTAAGTTAAAGTCACTTGTATAGCCGTCTTCGCTCAAATCCGAAAGATCCATGTTCATGGCTAAACGGACGCGGGAACGGACGATAGCGCGTTCTCGCTGGACCGATTCTCTGTAATGAGGGATATCCCCTTGGATCATGTGATAGGGTATCTGTTCGATTTCCTCCAAGGTCCAGTCCTCAAAAGCCGCCTTAGCGACCGCTTTGAATACTTCGCTGCGTAAATACGTGATCGGTGTGGCGATTCCTCTCATACTGTTCCTCCTGTTAGATGCATATTCCGTGTTTATTATAAAGCAGATAGGATGGAAATCAAGAAACAAATGTAAAATACTTTGTTAAAGCGGTTACATTTTATACAAACAAACGATCGGAGACTTTTATGAAAAAGCGCAATCCCTACGATATAATTTTATCTCCTGATCTTGAACCTATTCAACGCGAAGATTTCAGCGAACCGAAGTATACCGATATATGTTGTGAGAACCTAAGTATAAGCGCAAATCAACAGATAGAGTTCAACGGATGTGTGTTCGAACGATGCAAATTCATCGGTGATTTCCGCAAAGCACAGTTCATCGACTGTATCCTAAGCCGTTGCGATCTCAGTAACACGAATTTCGCGTCCAGCCGTTTCCACCGTGTCAAACTATCCAACAGTAAAGCGATGGGGATACGGTTCATGAAAGCAAAATGGCAGTTTGTAACAATTGAGGATTCCGTCCTGCATTATGGTGAATTCGCCGATGTAGACTTTCAGGACATTCTGATTGCGAAAACGGATTTATCGCAAAGTTCGTTTTTCACTGCGAACCTGCAGCGTATTTCCCTCTCCCAGGTTTACTTGACGCAGACCGATTTTAGCGAGACGCCGCTCAGCGGATTGGATTTCTCGTCCTGCGATATCACCGGCATACGGGTGAGCGCACCTTGCCTGAAAGGGTTGACCGTGAATCCGATTCAGGCCGAAGCGCTGATCGGATTATTCGGAGTTAAGGTGACACAATAGCCTCTACCTCTTTTATACGCTTTAGAAGCTTTACTTTCAAGGAAATCATATGTTGCTGAAAGAATATTGGAATTCATGGTCGATTTCTCAATACTCTGTATCCATTTTTTCACATAAAAGTAAAACGGATCGTTCGTTCGATCCGTTATTTAGTTGCGACTATTTTGCTTCTGCGCTCTAGGATTGCGATATCTTGGAAGACACCAAAACGATTATGGCCGAGTTTCTCATGATAGCCGACCAATTTGAATCCACAGCTTTCCTGCAGTTTGATCGATGCGACGTTGGATGCGAAGGTTTTGGAGAATACGGTCCAGATACCGGCTTCTTCGCTCTTTTTTACCGCGTGATTCAATAGAGCTTTTCCTATTCCTTTTCCTTGATAAGCATAATCGATATAAACACTGGCTTCTGCCACGCCGCGATAGGCGTATCGGTCGGAATAAGGTGATAAAGCGCTCCATCCCACAACCTTGTTTGCATCGCGCATCACGAAACGCAGTTCTTTGAAATGTTTCGCGTCCCAATAATCAAAGACGGGGCACTCTTGCAGGACGCTAGACTGTCCAATTTCAATCGCTTGGGTATAGATGCGACTGACATCTGGCCAATCGCTGTCTTGCATGCGTTCAATCTTCATTCCGTATCTTC
This sequence comes from Erysipelotrichales bacterium, assembly GCA_038323255.1. GTDB lineage: Bacteria > Bacillota_I > Bacilli_A > Erysipelotrichales > Erysipelotrichaceae > GWE2-51-13. The sequence continues at coordinate 13,885 of JBBQGS010000002.1, forward strand.
CTTGTTAGGTTCATCTTGAACACGATTCGGTGTTATCGTTTTATAGAAATAGAGACCCAACATGGCAGCTAAGATTGCCAATCCTCCGAATGTGAGAATCTTGACGAATTCGACCGGTCGCTCTGTGGGCGACCCTGCTTTGACGATGGTGATCGATTGGGCATGGATATCCAATTCCCCACCATGTTCGACACATGCATTATGCATGATTCCGGTGATGATAAGCGTATCGCCGGTATGGGCGTAATCGCCGAAGAAGACAATCTTTTTCGCTTCTGCGATGGGGACAAATACACCGATCGCATTGGATTTGTCGTTGACATTAATCCATGCATGATCTCCGCGCTCGAGCACTTCGCCGATAGCCTCGGCTTTAATCGTGATGGTCTGCCCGTCATATTGTTTGGCTTTTTCAACCAAGTCGCTGATCGAAACGGTTGTTGCCTGTACAGGCAACACCAGAAAGCATAAGATGCCAAGTATGGTTACGATTTTTTGAGCCATGTTTTAACTCCTTGGAATGCGACGCCGATGAGGGCGAATACCGATAGGAATTCCAATCGGCCTAGATACATCGACATAATATAATACACTTTCATCAAGGATGGCATTGTGGTCGCGGTGATGCCGACCGACAGACCAACGTTGCCCGAAATCGAAGCTGCTTCAAATGCGGCGTCCTGAATCGGATAACCATAATAAGCACCAAGTAGCGTACCACCCGCGAACATGACAATGTAAAGCAAGATGATGATACTGGCAGATCGGACAATCGCATCGTCCAGGATCATATCTTTGATGTGATGAAATTTCTCGATTTTGATGCGCCGTTCGGAATTCAGCAATTTTCGCATATCCGCAAAGAACGCCTTCACGACGATTCCGACCCGTAAGCCTTTGAAACCGCCGGCGGTGGAACAGGCGCTGCCCCCGATTAACATAACCATGGTAATCGCAAGCATCCCCAACGGACCCCATTCAAGAATGAACTGTCGGGCGAAGACGGTACCGAACCCGGTAGTCGTATTGGCCGAAACGATATTATAGACAACCCGCCGAAACAGCGAGATTGCATCAGTATAAAGACCGGATTTCTGCAGGGCGACGACCGCGATGGCTGAACCCACAAACGAGGTGATGATATAACTCTGCATTTCGATGTTCTTTAAGAATTCGAAACGCTTACCTTTGATGATCGCATAGTGCAGACCGAAGTTCATCGAACCCAACACAAAGAAGATGATGGTTACGATTTCATAAGAGAAACTATGGTAATACATGATGTTTTGAACTTGTGGTGCGAATCCACCCGTACTCCAACCCGCCATGAAGATAAACAGACCATGCATGAAGGAATTGGTGGGATTCAATCCGATATAGAGCCCATTGAAGAACAGGACGAGTGTCCCGATTATGAGGTAGACTATACTGATGCTCCAGATGATCCGCGTAGTGCCGCGGACGTTGGGAACCAAGGTAATATCCTTACCTTCGCCGACATAGAACTTATAGGCTCCGGCCATTTCACGGACCAAGAACGATAAGGCCAAGACGACCATCCCCTGACCTCCGATAAAGGTCAGCATATGACGCCAGAGATTCAAACCATATGAGATATGATCGAGATCCTGCAGTAAAAAGACGCCGGTTGTAGTGAAACCGCTCATGACATCGAAAGTCGCATCCAACAAAGAGTTCATATGACCGCTAAGCAAGTAAGGGATAGCACAAAGGAACATCAGGATGAACCAAGAGAGTGAGGCGACGACAAAGCCGTGTTTCCACATTAGTTTCCCATCGGATAAGCGAGCCGAACGGCCATAGAGAACCATCAACATTCCAAGACTCATCGAGAGTGAGAACGAAATCAGGAAATCGAGGACGACGTTCCATTCGCGAAAAACCACCCCGCAAATCGCAGGTAAAAGCATGAATAAGCTCATTCCGATGATGATATAACCGGTATAATAGGCAATGATCCCAAGGGTCGGATGTTTCACTGACTGTGTCATAGGATCACCGATAAAATCCACGTCATAAGAAACAGGACGACGGTATAGAGTACCATCCATCCAAGTTCAGTCATGTAACCAAGCGTATCGGATATGACAACCTTCCAGTCGATGTCGAAACGTTTCATGTCTTATCCTTTACAAACGCTTTTGCGCAGCGTCTGCATACTTTCTTTATCGGTCACAACCAAGACTTCGTCTTTCAAAAGTAATACGGTATCGCCGCGCGGATAAATGACTTTTCCGTCACGAACGATTGAAACGACCACACAGTCCAGTGGAATGGAGATATCTTTAATGGCTTGGTCGAGCCAATGTGATTTGGGCTGCATTAACACTTCAGCCAAGACCATCGAACCCATTTCAAATGTCTGTACGACGCGTACCGCATCGTTGTCGACTTCGTATTCGATCAGATCGGCGATGACTTCCGTACTGCAGACCGTCTTGTCGACCCCTAATAATTTAAACATTTCGATATTTTTCGGATTATTGATGCGGGCAATGGTTTTCGCTACCTGAAAACTGGTCTTCGCAATCTGACAGACAACCAGGTTCTGTTCATCGCTGCCAGTAACGGCGGCAATCAATTCGACATCCTGGATACCACATTCGCTCAGTACTTCCAAATCGGAACCATCTCCACATACGACGTCGATATCGAGTTCTTCCGATATACGCTGCGCGACTTTGGGATCTTTTTCAATCAAGGTGATGTTGATGCGGTTGTCTTTCAATGTTTTAACCAAATAATAGCCGACTTTTCCGCCGCCTACGATAATTGCTTTCATGTTCCTACTCCTTTACGAACGCGCCAAGTTTATGGCGGTTGCGCACATGCAAGGTAACGACGAGTCCGTCCCCCTGTTTGATTTTACTGTTTTTCAATAACGGCAGAATAACGACGTGGTTACGTTCAATCGCCGAAACGATGCCCCCGATTTCGGCTTCTAGTTCTTCGATGCTGAAACCTTCATTACGGTGATTGACAACCCGTACAATTTCATAATCCTGCGCCAGTTGGGTTAGTTTCTCGGCGGTCGCCAAGGACATTTTCCCTAACAGGGAATTGACGCCCATGCGAATCGGACTGATGACTTCGATGCCTAAGGCATCGTAGACATGTCTGCGAACAGGATCGACGACTTGTGCAATCACCCGTTTCACGCCGAAAATTTTCATAGCGACCAATGCGACGGTAATATTTATATTATCGTCGTCGGTAAGCGCCAACACGGCATCGGCTTTCTCAATTCCGGCTCCGACCAGATTATCATGGTCGAATTCGATGCCTTTAGTGATGAATCCGTTGAAACCCTGACCCAATCCGGCCAGTTTTTCAGCGTCGCGCTCAACGACGGAAATATTGTGATTCTGATTAGCCAATTCCTTGGCTACGATGGATCCGATTTTACTGCATCCGACAATTACGATATACATAAAGTCTCCTTCGAAGAACAAATGTTCCTCATAGCATTATAATCGTTCGTACATGGAAATGATAGATGTACCCAAATAAAAGTTCAAAAACAGCTTTTCATCACTTGCCCCACAATCCGGCGTTGTTTAAGCGCGCTTCGCGTGTAAAACCGAGGAAAAGCTGCGCATATTTCACATCGGGTTGGATAGTGACGTTGGTCGCGTATCCTTGAATCAGCATCATCGCATTGACCATGTTTCCTCTGATTTGCGTTTCATCATTGGATATCGGTTTACGCAGCCATACATATCGCAATAATCTGCCATATTTGTCGACTTCCGAAACATCCTTGACGATATAAACAAGGGTAGCACTTTTCAACAGACTCTTCAAGAAGGCGGACGCTTTGCGACCATCTTCTGTATTGCGTAGCGGATCGGGATGAACCGACTCTGGTGCGTCGATCCCAAGCAGACGCACATATGTGGATTGATTGCTTCGGTCGATCAATATCGTGTCCCCGTCGACCACACGGATCAGCTTTACGGTTTCGTATTTCGTTACATCCGTAGATGTACAGCCGCTTAGAATCAAAAGGATCAACATCACCGACAAGTAACTTTTTCTCAGTGTCATTGCGTTTCCTCCATCTTTTTCAGAAACGCTTCGATCACCGGGGTCATCGCTTTATCCCTGTGCATGACCCAACTCACGGTTCTGCGCAATCGGATACCGTCGAGTTGGATGAGTTTCAGTTCGTTTCGGTCAATTTGTTCATGTGCAATCCCGTATGGTAATAAGGTATAGCCCAGGTTTTCCTGGACGGCACGCTTGATGATTTCAATGGAAGAACTGCTCCATATCACTTGCAGACGGATTCCATGCTGCGCCATCACTTCGTCGATTGTGGAGCGCGAGATACTTTCGGCTTCGCGTAAAATCATCGGAAGAGTCGCCAGTTCGCTAACCCCGATACGACTCAAAGGTGAATTGGAACTTCCCAATAAAACGATGTCTTCGGTAAATAACGTGTGCGAGATCAAATGAGGATGTGAAGATTGTCCCTCGATGATTCCGATATCGATCTCATTCTCCAGCAACATCCTTTGAATCAATGGCGAGATTTGAATACTGACGCGGACATCCCAATCGGGATGCGTCTCTTTGAGCCATTTCATCGTTTCGATAAATCTGCCATGTGAACTTGCGACGCCGACCCCGGCATGCATCGCGAGAGTTTGTTTCGCCTGACGCAGATGTGCTTCCATTGTGTCATAAGATGAAATAAGAATATTCACGTCAACGAGAAGGCTGCGACCTTTTTCCGTAATATACAAACGGCGCGATAGCCGCTCGAAAAGAACGCAATCATATTCGTTTTCCAGTTCCTTGATCACCAAACTGACTGCCGGTTGGGCGATATGTAGTTTGAGTGCTGCTTTCGATACACTGCCTGTATCAGCAACCTCTTTGAAGATTCGTAATTTCCGCATGATGTTTCCTTTCATAATATATTATTATGTATTATTTAAACTATTAATATTATACATATAAAAGGAACTGCTATACAATAGGTATAGAGGTAAAACGATGGAAAAACCAAGTTTACTTAAACTGTTCACATCCTTCTTTCAAATCAATCTACTCACCTTCGGAGGCGGCTATTCCATCATCGCCGTCATTTCGAAAACGTTTGTGGAAAAGTACCATTATTTAAGCGAAGATGAAATGCTGAATATGGTCGCCCTTTGCCCTTCCGTCCCTGGCGCTTTATCGGTCAATGCGACGGTGTTAGTCGGTTATCGGCTGCGCGGATTCAAAGGCGCGTTGGTGTGTTTCGTGGGAGCGATTCTGCCGCCGTTGTTCATCATCACGGTCATCTTTTATTTCTACGCCGAATTCCAAGCGAATCCCTACATTCAAGCCGCCTTGAACGGAATGCGCGGCGCCGTATGCGCTGTCATGTTGTTTGCGACCTATTCGATGGCGAAATCCGTCTTGAAGAAACACATCCTCTTCTCAGTTATCCTGATGGTCGCCGTCTTCTTGTTGGGTATCTATTCCGGGATTCCGACCGCCGTGCTGATTCTTTGTTCGGGCGCAATCGGCTTCCTGTATTTTAAAGTGATAAGAAACATGTTGCTGAAGGAGGTTGACTAAGATGGTCATTCTATGGGAATTATTCATCACGTTCATGACAATCGGAATTTCGGCCTTCGGAGGTGGGTATGCCGCTATGCCGCTGTTTCAAACTTATGTCGTCGAGCAACGTGGCTGGCTTACGATTTCGCAGTTAGCCGATATCACGGCGATTTCGCAAATGACACCGGGACCAATCATACTGAACTGTCCTACCTTTGTTGGTGTAAAAATGGCCGGCATTCTAGGCGGCATAATCGCGACTGTTTCCGCCGTGCTTCCCTCATTCATTTTAGTTTTAATTCTAGGTTATTACTTTTTCAAACACAGTGACCTTGATTTCGTCCAAGCTATCCTGAAAGGATTAAGACCGGCCATTGTTGGTTTGATCCTGATCGCATCCCTATCACTTATAAAAACTTCGCTGTTTCATGGAATGTGGCCGATTATTGATGGATATTCCTTCAATATAGTTGCAATCATCGCCTTCATCGTTGCGTTGGGAATCAGCTTCAAAACCAAGATCGATTCTTTGGGGATTATCATGATCGGCGGGCTTATCGGACTCGCATCCTACTTCATTCTATAAAACAAAGACAATGGCTAGTTATTGTCTTTTTTAATTCACATTATTCGTCATTACGCTTCACCTGCTTCTAACTAATTCTCATTTACCTTCCTATGCATCCAGTATTCCTGGATATCGAATTTCACCATCTTCAGCATCGTATGAGTGTCACGACAGGCTTTTTCGGGATCTACATCCCCCATCAGCTTATCGAGCATCGACGGGACGATTTCCATGTTGCGTTGAATATTTCCCTTTCGTCTGGCACTTTATCATGCTTATAGAAAGATAACTCTTTGTTTACATTGTCGTCGAAATCGGGATGTTCGAGATAAAAAAGCGGAGTTTTCCGCTTAATATTCCTTGATGAAGTTCTCTACATCGGCAGAATTCGGCAGGCTTTCGAAACAGCCGTCGTTCAACGCGCACAGTGCGCCGACCGCATTGGCGAAGATCAGCGATTCATGGAGTGTTTTGCCTTTTGCGATCGATACGGCCAATGCAGCGTTAAACGCATCCCCGGCCCCGCTGGAATCAACAGGTTCAATTCCAAACGACTCAACGAAATACGCTTCATCCGCTTTGGCGTAATAACACCCACGGTCGCCCAACGTGACGACCACATGTTTCACACCCCAATTCAATAAGATTGCCACTCCTTCTTCCAGATCGCCGACACCGGTAAGTTTAGCCAGCTCGTCGGCATTGGGTGTCATGCATGTAACATAAGGGTATAGTTCCAGTGGGAGACGGTATGGAGGCGATGGATTCAGGATGACGAAAGGAGTATGCAGCGCTGTCATCGCCAAGATCGCATGCATGGTTTCCGGCGGAACGTTTTGGTCAAGGAGAAGGACAGAACTTTCACGAATGCGCGTTGTAAAGGTTTCCAAGTCTTGCGGGCGAAGATCATAGGACGCTTTACCCGAACTCAGAAAGAAATGATGGTTGAAGGCGTCGAATACCCCGACGGTTACGGAAGTGGTCAGTGGACTTCGGTCAATGGACAACACTTTGATGTTTTCATTCATCAACATTCGAATTAAATTGCCCGCCTCTGCGTCGTCAGAAAATCTGCACAGAATACTGACGTTGGCACCTAGCCGGGCGGCCTGAACAGCCTGCAAAACACCTCGGCCGCCGGCTGACAGTGAAAAACGATCTGCCCTGAGGTTGTCGTCGCGCGCCGGTAATTGGTCGACATGGAATGTGAATTGATTGGAAGCCGTACCGATGACTGTTATGTTCATGGAACTTATCTCCGATTTGTTAATCCTATTATAGCGTACTGTCATGAAGTGTCAAAATGAAACGATAAAGACCTTAAAACAAACCCTGATGAAAGATTGCGGCTAGGTTTCAAACGCATTTTTTATCAGTGCGTTTCGTTTCATGTTGACGCTTCTCTGCTTGATGGCTATCATATATCTTAGAAGGTGGGATCATGTATGGAAATGCAAAAAGTTGTCACTCAAGCGGAATTAAACCTGTGCATGGAAATACGGAGGCATGTTTTCATCGAAGAGCAGTTCGTTCCCGAAGAGGAAGAAATCGATTCGCACGACCGGCTTGATGATCCTTCCGTTGCACATTTCCTCTTCACAAAGCAAGGACTCCCAATCGGAACAATGCGGTGTCTTTTCAAACCTAATAACGTTTTAAAAATCGGCCGGGTCGCAGTTATCCGCGAAGAACGAGGCAAAGGATGGGGTCGTCAAATGATGGAACTGATCGAAGCCTATTATCCTGATTACGATCGTTTTGTCTTGGATGCGCAAACACATGCGATACCTTTCTATCTCAGATGCGGATATGAAGTAATGGGGGATGTCTTCTTGGATGCCGGGATTGAACATCGACATATGGAGAAACAGAATACACCGAAATGACAATCGCATTATACTCTTCTTTCGACTTGTTTTTGAGGGTATAATAGAGTAACTGATACTCACGGGGGACGACATGAGGACCAAATACAGAGAGGTATTCGCAGCAATCGAAAAGGACATCCTTTTTGGCCGTTATGACGATACGCGCAAACTCAGAACCGAGGATGCCTATATCGAAGAATATAACGTGAGCCGAAATACGGTCCGCAATGCGATCGATTTATTAGTTAAACGGGGTTATTGTTTCCCAATCCAGGGTTGCGGGGTTTTTCTGCGCCACAAAAGACCTGCGTTTTGTTATGACCTTGAAAATATCAACGGACTAACAAGCAATATGGCTCCGCTAAGTGTAACCAACGATATCCTGGAATTCAGGGAAATTCAGGCGGATGAAAAAATGGCCGAAAAAATGGAAATCCCGCTCGGAAATCCACTTTATTATGTAGTCCGAATGCGTTCTGTCGAACAAAAACCCTATGTCTATGAAATAAACTATTTCAATAAACTGCTCATGCCGAAACTGGACGAGCATATCGCACAAAGTTCCATTTTCATCTATCTAAACAAAGAAACGCGCCAGCCGGTATCTTTTATGGATCTCGTTATAAAAGCAGTGAAAATCGACGCGAAGGTCGCCCAAGCCCTTTGCCTGAACGAAGGCGATCCGGGATTGTATTTGGAAGGATTCACGATGATCCGGACTGGTGAAGTCGTCCAATATTATGAGTGTATTTGTCATTATGAAAACGCTCGCTTTTTTAAGTTATCCAGTTATTACTGAAAAGGATGCACACAGTAACACTATGAAATCTAAATTCCAGGACATTTATGATCAAATTGAAATCGATATTCGTGAAGGTGTTTACGCCGGAACGCGCAAACTTTTATCGGAAGACGAGTATGTTTCCCGTTACAATGTTTCCCGTGATACCGTGCGTGCGGCTATCGACTTACTGATTGCCCGCGGATATTGCTATCCCATACAAGGAAAAGGTGTTTTTCTGCGCCGGCATAAAATGGAAGGTGCAACCAATCTTGAAAACATCCGCGGGTTGACGATCGATCTCTATCCCCGCAAAGTCACCAACAAAGTAATCGAATTCTGCCAAATCCCTGCCGATGAAACCCTGGCGCAAACTTTGAATTGCGCGATCGGAGAAGAGTTAACGCATTATGTCCGTCTCCGTTATGCAGACGGCGATCCGGTATGCATCGAAAGTCTTTACTTCATTGCATCAAAAGTCCTTATCACTCGTGATATCTTGGATGGATCGGTCTATCAGCATATACGCAAAAATCTAAAGGTTGAGATTATGATGATCGACCATCTGATCAAAGCGGTAAAGTTGAATCAGTTTGAAGCGGATTCCCTTGAACTCAAAGTCGGGGATCCCGGGTTATGTTTCGAAAACTTAGGTATGGACCGCAAAGGTGAAATCGTTCAGTTCGGACGAACGGTAAGTCACTACGAGCGAATTCATTGCCTAAAAAATGGTTTCCTTCTTATAAAAAATCCCTTCATGGGATTTTTATTTTAGAGAGACATCTTCAAGGCTGAATCTACCTCAGTAAGCATCCCCTCTCTGTCGAATGAAGAGAGATCACTGTGATTTTCTGGGTAAACGAGCGAATTTCAATTACAGGTGAAACAAAGGTTATTTCACGAACAACAAGGTCAGCACCAATAAAGCAAGGGCGATGCGGTAATAGGCGAAGACGGTGAAATCATGATTGCGGATATACTTCAGTAAGAATCTGATAGCAATTAAGGAGACCGCAAACGCAGTGACGAATCCCGCAAACATCACAAACCATTCGATGCCGGTGAATGCGAAGCCTGCTTTCAGCAGTTTCAATCCACCGGCTCCCAACATGACAGGGATCGCCATGAAGAAGGAAAACTCGGATGCGACAATGCGGGAAGTACCCAATAGGATGGCGCCCAGAATGGTCGCTCCGCTGCGCGAGGTACCGGGAATCAGCGCCAACACTTGAAACGAACCGATCAATGCGGCGGTTTTATAGCTGATTTGACCAAACGAGGAAATTGTAGGTTTCTTGTTGCGACGTTCCACCCATAAGATTGCAACCGCATAGAGGATCAATGTAGCCGCAACCACCAGCGGAGTATAGAGATACTGATCGATAACATCGTTGAATAGCAAACCGATTACAGCCGCAGGAAGCGAAGCGACCAGAATCTTCGACCATAAAACTAATGTATCATGACGCTGTTTCGCGTCCTTTTTTTGACTGAAGGGATTCAGTTTATTGAAGAAAAGCAGGACGACAGCCAGGATCGATCCAACTTGAATAACCACGAAGAAAGTATCCACAAAAGCAGCCGATAATTTGAACGGCATCCAGTGTTCGGCCAAAATCAAATGACCGGTCGAACTGATAGGAAGCCATTCGGTAATGCCTTGGATAATACCTAATATCAGCGCTTTGATGATTTCGAAGAAGTTTGTCATGTCGGGTCCTCACATTCTTTTCCCATTGTACCCCCCACTTTCAGATTTGGCAACGGTTCTTAATCTTTGCTTAACGTATTATGTGCTATCCTAAAGTCGGAGGTGTACTTATGAAAAAAAGCGTATTGGCATTGCTTTGCAGTGTACTGTTGCTGAGTGCCTGCACCACTTCGACCATTCATCAACTCAGCAAAGATTCCGGGTCGTTGAAATTGAAACAGGCGTCTGTCCTGAATCCGACTTTAGTCGAGCGTATAAACGATCTGACCTTCAATCTGCAAAATAATAAAAATGACGCGAATGTTTTTTCTTCCGGCGTCAGTATCTACCTGGCCTTAGCGATGAGTGCCCACGGTGCTAGCGGCGAGACCTACAAGCAGTTCATCGATCTGTTGGCACCAGGTATGACTGATCAGAAAGCTTGGTTAGAAGAGCTTAGAACGCTACAGGGTAATCTGAATGCGTCTTCTCCGACCCAAATTTCGCTGACCAATTCGATTTGGATGCGCGACACGTTCGCCAAAGATGTAAAGCAAACTTTCTTGACGCGTAACTCCGATTACTTCGGGGCGTTGATTGCCGCGTTGGATTTTGCGGATCCACAAGCCGTCAAAGACATCAACAACTGGGTAAGCAAGAACACCCATCAACTCATCGAAAAAGCCGTTGAAAACATTGATCCGAGCACGATGATGTTTCTGATCAATACAATCTACTTTAAAGCAGAGTGGAAAGACAAATTCGACGCCAACGATACGGTCGATGCACTCTTCCATGGTAAAACCGATACAAGTGTCAAGTTCATGAACCGTACCGGCGAATACTCGTATTTTGAAAACGATCAATATCAGGCGGTGCTGTTGCCTTATAGCGATGGGAATACAGGTATGGTTGTTGTGCTGGGTAAAAACGAAACGGCACCGATCATTTCAACTGATACGTTTAAGGTTTTACTTGATGGCATGAAGTCCAAATCGGTCGAACTTGAGCTGCCACGCGTGAATATCGACACGAAAGAAAAGCTAAACGACAAGTTGATCGCACTTGGCTTGCGCGATGCGTTCGCGATCGCCGATTTCAGCGAATTGGCAGCCAATCGTGACCTATATATCGATGAAGTCCTACATAAAGCCAAATTGATCATCGACGAAAAAGGAACGGAAGCCGCCGCGATGACGGTGGTCACAGTCAAAGAAACATCGATTCATGTAGGTGATGTGAAAATGATCGTCGACCGTCCCTTCCAGATCTTCATCGTCGATCTGAAAAACAAATTGATTCTGTTTAACGGAATCATACAGAAAGTTTCAAATTAGCCGCCTACGCATGTTTCCTCGAAACATGCTTTTTAATGAAAAGAACCGATCATTTGAACGGTTCAGGTGGATTTGATTATTGATTATTTCGATGCATTGAGGCGATCTACGCAATCGGCCATGACATGCAATACATGATGCTTGGCCAGTAATTCGCTTCTAGACGGATTGGCATCCTTCAGCGCATCAACGATCGCTTTGTGTTCGGCGTTGATCTTGACGCGGTCGAGTTGGGTACCTGCGACTAATTCCAATGGAATACGGTCCCACAGAATCTTAATCAGTTCGGCATGGATTGTTGCATCCGACAAACGTAACAATTCGTTGTGGAAAAGAAGGTTGATTTCTAGGAACTCGTGGCCACTCTTACAGTGATCCATCTGTTTCAGATACGATTCCAAAAGGGTCGTATCCGGTTTGGTCAGTGCGGCGCGAAAAGCGGCGTTCCCTTCCAAAACAGAACGTACTTCAAAGGATTCGATAATTGCATCCAGGCTTAGTTGGGTATGTTGAGGGTTATCCATTTATAGTTCCTCCGCTAATTTTATTATAGCACTCCCTGCGAATTCTTAAAAGGTAAAACGATTTCACAGCTAAGTCAGATAAGTCTCATCGTGCTACTCAGAGATGCGAGCTTTCATCGGCAAGTTTTTGGTTCATTTTCACACAGAGATCCAGATTGCCCACGGTCATGCGTTTCGCACCGTTGGCTAACACAGTACGCACCATTTCTTCATTGCGGATCAGCCCCCCGGCCCAAAGTTCCATATCGATGCGCTCTTTGATATCACCAAACATCTGAAACGTCAGTGCCGGCATCACTTCCATCGCATTCGGTTTGCTTTCAGCCACCGACGCGACACCGCGCTCCAAGGATTTACTGTCGATCAAGAAGACACGTTGGATCGCGAGCGCATGCGTTTTCTTCGCCATTTCAATGATTTTCGGTTTGGACGAGATGATCCCGTCGACTTTCAGTTGCTGGGTCAAAATTTGGGTCCCGAATTCATCATTTGAGATCCCCTGGATCATTTCGATGTGGACTAATCCGAACCGATCATTGTCATGCAGAATCTTCACAACATCACGCAGTAGAGTAAAATGAAAGTCCTGTAGAATGCAGACCTTCAGTGTTGTATCTAAAAAACGTTCTAACTGCTTCATTGTAGTAAGCACGGGAATCAAAGCTTGTTGGGGTAATTCAATCATGGTTCGCCTCCGTTTCAGTAATTCTATGTTTCAATCCAATATATTGATATCTTGGTCAAGGGGAAGAAAAAGAACTCGAAATACAACATGGAAACGGCCGTTCGAATTCTCGTTGCGAGGATTAACTTGTTAACAACATTGTATGCCGTTTTGAGGTCAAATTCAAGATTAGGGTTCAAGCACAGCGTAAATAATACATCCCGTATCGGAATTCATGATGTTGACCCCGTCGGATTTTTTCGGGCCGCGCGGGAAGACATTGGTTTCGAACTCGTTAATCAATGAATCCTCGATTTTTTTTGTGCAGCGCAGACCTGCTACCAGAACGGGTCGGCCACGTTCTTTCTGAAGCACGATGTCGGCTGCATAACATTCAGGCTGAAAACTGGCAAAATCAAGAATCTGACGCACGGCAAGATAGATAGCGGAAGCCTGCGCAAAGGTTAACACCTTAAGTCCGGGAGAAGGTTCGATTGTGATACTCAACCGCTGTGGATCGTACAATGTTACGCAAGTCTCGATCAACCGCCCGATATCCATGATTTCTTCCGCTTGGGACCGAAGTTCTTTCACTGTACGCCGCAACTGCGCCAGCGTTTCCTGCAGATCTGTGGTCACGCTGTCCAAGGTCACATCGTCATGGGTAACTTGCAGACGATCCAGTGCTCTTTGATAACTCGCCACCAGCTTATTTTGGATCGAAGCGAATATTTCCTGCCGATTCGTTTCTAAAACCAGTTTCTCCTGAATAACCATTTCTTCTAGTAACTGATCGTTCAGTTCATCCATTTTGCGGACTTTTTCTTCCTGTTCGATAATGTTTCTACGAAGTTTCGTGAGATCGTTGAAATAGACGGCTGTCGCATATTGTTTCCCTTCGCTAAACAAATCTTCGCTAATCGCATTGAAATGCCGGTTGTTGATGGAGAGGAGTGGTTGTGTTCGTTGACTGGCTTGCAAATTCTCGAGCTTTCTTAAATCGGTGAACGGAAAAATATCGGATCGATAGGCGCTATTGAACCCCACTCGACGACCCTTCGCATTGAAGATCGCGATAGGATAATCGATATTGTTGATGCGGTTAGAGAGTTGTACGGAATCATAGAAACGTAACCGCGGAAGTTCCATCGTGAAGTAAAGAAACACAGTCATCAATGGTACAAAGATTGAAAACACGTCGGTATTGACCGGAAGTACGTGGAAATTAACCAGATATGTTATTAGAATCGGGAGGGTCGATCCAAACAGACTGACCAGAAAATATAGATTGCGATATTTTGATAAGCGGTAGAACCGATCCATGTTCATCAGCATGATCATAACAAATACGAAATAGTATCCCATGTTGCATAAAACGCTGAACCGATAGAATGGCGAGGTCGTCGTCAATGCAAGGAAGAAATTGTTAGTGACGAAGGAATCGGTCGGCGCGATATTGAGCGCGATATAGAAAAACACGGACGGAGCGAATGTCAGCCACAGGTGGAGCGGCTTCACTTTATAATTCTCGTTGATGCTGAGTGCGACCATCACATACGCACAAGGGATGAACACCATCACATACCGGGTGAGTTTCAGGATTGTAAAGGCGTCGGGATTATCGGGAATGCCTGAGAAGAGTGCTGAAACAAACCAAATAAGCTGAAGAATATGCAAAAGGATTGAGAATCGGATAAAGTCGGTCTTTTTTACATATTGAAAAAGCCGAACGATGATTTGCGTCAGCAAGATTGAGACGCAAGGGACGACCAATACCCAAAGATTCATCACATTCATGGGATCTCCTCCGTCATCCGTTGCAGCGGAAGAATACAGAGAATTTTAAACCCTTTGGTTCCGTCATATTCGAAGACCCCTTGGTTTCGCTCAACCCGCGCGCGGATTGCTTTCAGTCCGTTGCTTTCTTTTACGACTTTGCAACCTTTCCCGTTATCGCTGATATGGAGTTCAAGCATCGCTTCTTGAGCGTTTTCACCGATCCGCATCAAAACCTGGATTTCACTGGCGCTTGCATATTTGACGGTATTGGAAAACGATTCCTTGCAGATTGCATAGAGGGTAAGGATACTGTTCTGATTCAGATTGATCAGCTGCGTATCCACATTCAGCTCAACGTGAACTCCAACCCATTTTAAATACAGGATATAGCTTTCCAGCATTTCCTCGAGATATTTCCCTGAAACAGTATTCTTGCGGTCCTGAGATAAGGACATAGTGATGCTCTTCCCTTCTTCCAAGAGTTGTTCGATGGAATGCTCAGGAATCTGATAACGCAGCGTCGCGTCCCGCATTCGGTCAAGGACGGATACAGATAAAGTCAAATTGTGTCCGATTTCATCGTGTAGTTGGATCGCAATCGTGTTTTTGCTTTTCAGTTCGATCAGTTTCTCCAATAACTGAAGTTTGTTTTTCAGCAACGTTGATATCATGGATAAGCGTTGGTCCAACAGATTTAACCGATGCAGGGTCAGTTCCTGATCGCTGATATCCAACAAAACCATTGTTTCATCCCGTGAATTCTTAAACAATGAATGATTCGAATAGTGTTTGACTAAATACGCTTTACCTTCAATCGAGATTTTTTCTTTCGCTCGCAACTCCGCTAACGAAACAGCATTCAGTATTTGTCGAAAGGCCGCATTGGAGTCAAATATACCGCTATCGCTTAAGATAGCGATCGGGGTTGTGTTGGAATAGAAAAGATTCCCGATTGTACGTTTCTCGGTTGAGCGGATCGATATATAGATCAGACTCACGAAAACAGTAATCGTTAATGCCGCAATTAAAAGGGTGTAACTAATCGAAGCATGATTTGGGAATAGTAAAAGCAAACTCAGTAAAAACCCATGCAAAACATAATATTCTAACACAAAATCGAGGTAGCGAAGTAAAAAAACAAAAAGCGCTATGCCGTTGGCGATAAACTGAAATAGGGTGATAAGGGTAAAAGAAAATGATGAGCTATGTTCGCTCATTAAAAGACTGGTGACGATGAATCCTATCCCCAACGTAATGATGGCGATGAGAAGGTAAGGATCAGTCCAGAGCATGAATTACAGAATACCGTTCTTTGCGGCGGAAACCGCCAGTTGAACACGGTCCTGGACTGAGAAGTTTTCCATCAGCACGGCCAAGCGATGTTTCACCGTGCTTTCGCTGATAAACAAACGTTCTGCGATCTGTAGGTTGCTGAGCCCTTGGGCAACGCAGCGGATGATTGATAGTTCCGCCGGATTGAGCGCGAATTTCGTCATGATTTGCTGATCTTTGTAAGCTGGGCTTTGGTAGATTTCTTTGAACTTGGTGAAGGATTTAAGATCAAGCACGGAAAGACCTGCCATCGTATTCTTGATGGTCAGAATCAGATTATCTTTTCGCAGGTCTTTCGAAACGATTCCGTCGACGCCGGCTTCCAACATTGCGCGAACTGTGTTTTCGTCGTCGAAAATTGTCAATGCTAAAACTTTGATTTCGGGATATTCGCTTTTCACACTGCGTGTCAGTTCCATTCCGTCACCGCCAGGCATATAGACATCCGTGATAATCAGATCAGGAACATGCAGGCGAGTCAGTTCGAGGGCTTCAGCGCCGGAACGGGCTCCCGCCACGACGTTCATATCCTCCTGTTGCGACAAAATCGCTTTCATTGATTCAACAATTAATTCGTGGTCATCCACCACCAAGATTCGGATCATAGAAATACCTCGCTTCTCGTTCTATTATATCGGTAAGTGCGCGTTTCTTCAAAGGTTAATGTATGTAGGCTCGAATACAAAAAAAGTCCGATCCCCATCAGACTTCCTTTGCTCTTGTAAATCGTTTTCTTCCCATGACTACCCCAAATTGATTGGTCATTATAACCTTCACCATTATAACATAACAACTTATTCCTACAAGTGGATTTATAAAATATGGCCGATTAGGTATAAGTTGACCCAAGTGGTCATTTCTTCAGTAATGAACCGAATATTCCACGCACAAGTTCTCGTCCGACTGAACGTCCGATCTGCGATATCATGCTGGTGGCAGCTTTTTCAATTCCGCTTGTACGCTGACGTGCCGGCGCACGCCGGGATGTCGGTGTCCGCTCTGCCTGACGTACTTCTTTGGCACGCTGTTGTCTTGCTTCTTGATCGGCGACATCTTCCATCTCGCGCTGTGTGCGTTTTGTCAGCAGTTCGTATGCCGATTCACGATCGAATGTTTTTCGGTAAATCGCATCGTATCTGGATTCGCGGATTAACCGTGAACGCGTCGCATCATCGATCGTCCCCATTAGGCTATGCGGCGGATAAATGAAAACACGTTGTACAATGGAAGGACGCCCGTCGTCATCCAACATCGATACCAGCGCTTCACCGGTTTTGAGTTCACTCAGTGCGCTCTTTGTATCCAACTCAGGATTGGCGCGGAAACTGTCCGCCGCCGATTGAAGACCTTTTTGTTCATGCGGCGTGTAAGCACGCAGAGCATGTTGGATGCGGTTCCCCAATTGTGCTAGAATGCGATCGGGAATATCCACCGGATTCTGCGTGATGAAGAAAACACCGACTCCCTTGGAACGAATCAGACGGACAACTTGTTCGATTTTGTCGACCAATGCTTTCGGTGCATCCGCAAATAAGAGATGGGCTTCGTCGAAAAAGAAGACGAGTTTTGGTTTATCCAGATCACCCACTTCGGGCAACACTTCGAATAGCTCCGAAAGCAGCCATAACAGGAAGGTAGAATAGAGTTGTGGCGACTGAAACAGCCGGTCGGAGGAAAGAACGTTGATGAAACCCCTCCCGTCGCTGTCGGTGTTAAAGAAATCGCGGATATCCAAGGCCGGTTCTCCGAAGAAATTTTCGGCACCTTGGCTTTCCAATGATAATAATCCGCGTTGAATCGCACCGATCGTGACTTTTGAAATCGTCCCGTATGCGGTCGTATAATCGCTCGAATGTTCACCGACATAGTTCAGCATCGTACGTAGATCTTTCAGATCGATCAGCAGATATCCTTCGTCATCCGCAATTTTAAAGACGATATTCAACACACCGCTTTGCGTTTCATTGAGTTGCAGCAACCTTGCGATCAGTAAGGGTCCCATATCGCTGATTGTCGTGCGTATCGGATGTCCCTTTTCGCCGAATAAATCCCAACACCGGGTAGGGAAAGATTTGAAATCGAAATTTTCAAGTCCAAGCATTTTGATGCGGTCATCCAGTTTTGGATTTGACATTCCCTGCATGGCGATGCTGGCCAGATCTCCTTTGATGTCTGCTAAAAAAACCGGCACACCGTGGGCGCTGAACGACTCAGCCAATACTTTCAAGGTAATGGTTTTCCCTGTTCCGGTCGCACCGGCGATGATTCCGTGGCGGTTCATCATCCTAGAAGCATAAGAGAGCTCGATTTTGCCTTTCGCAAAAGCATCTGAATAATACTCGTTCATAGTGTTAACCTCGCTAAGCTTATTATACATAAAAGTCATCGACATTCACAAGAAAAAGGATACCCTAATCGTTGGATATCCAGCTCGGAATATGCAATAGGCAGTTGTTTTTCATTTTAGGTACGATAGGAATGCTTCTATTCTCAATAATACCTTTAAGATTCTCGAAAAACAGAAGATCGGTTCTGCTTTTGCCCAATCTACGGCTGCACACTTTATAGGTATCGTCCAAGCGTCAAGTCCGTCGATCAGTACTGTGATGGGCGTCAATGGAGATAAAACAGATTCTTCTGTTCTTAAAAAATGTAACGTTCATTAAAATGATGAAGTCTTTTTCTGACGATATTGATTCTTGAGTTAATTCTGAAAAATTCCAAAAAAGAGTCAAACTTTGACGTTTGACCTCTTTATTTAAATTTTAGCGAATTGATTTTCAAAATTTTATAGATTGGACATATTTTAATATTAGCCGTGACAGCAAGCACCGCTGCGACGACATACAATACCAAGGATAGAGTCGAAGTCGCTCCCATGGCAATTCCTACTACGATCAAGATCGCTGCCAGAATATAGCGAATCATTGCATCTTTATTACCTACGTTTTTCATTTGATTATCTCCTTGTTTATATTATAGGAAGTATTCAGCAAGCATGACAAGCATATGCTTTTCTGTTTAAATGAATCGAATGAATAACGTGACATTGTTACAAAGAAACCTTTGTGCTGATCAATTGCAGAACATAGAGTTTCATGCAATCCACAGTTGTTTAAAACAGGGATTTCGTGTATCATATTTTTTGTATGTTTAAGGAGAACTGAATGAGCATCTGCACGGTAGAAAACTTAAGTCATGGATTTGGAGATCGCGCGATCTTTGAAGATGTGTCGTTTCGATTACTAAAGGGAGAGCATGTCGGTTTGATCGGCGCCAACGGTGAAGGAAAATCGACGTTTTTCAGTGTTCTTACAGATAAACTTATTCCTGACGAAGGAAAAGTCACTTGGGCGTCGAAAGTCCGAGTTGGATATTTGGATCAGCATGCGGTGTTAGAAAAAGGTTGCACGATACGCCAGATCTTACAGCGGGCGTTTCAATATCTATTTGATGCGGAAACGGAAATGCTTCAATTATATGATAGGATGTCGAGTAACCCGGATATCGACATGGAAAGTACGTTGGAGCGGGTCGGAATTCTACAGGACATGCTCGACCATCATGATTTTTACCAAATCGACATTCGAATCGATGAAGTTGCGACGGCATTGGGCTTGTCGAGTGTTGGTTTGGAGCGCGATGTCGACGATTTGAGCGGTGGTCAGCGCACCAAAGTCCTTTTGACCAAACTCTTGCTTGAACAACCCGATATCCTGTTACTGGACGAACCTACCAACTTCCTGGATGAGGAACACATCGTATGGCTAAAACGATATCTACTGACTTACGAGAACGCCTTTATCCTGATCTCGCACGATATGCCGTTTCTGAACGAAGTCGTCAATTTGATTTATCATGTCGAGAATTGCAAACTTACAAGATATGTCGGTGATTACGACGAATTCCAGCGAGTCTATGAACAGAATAAACGTTTACTGGAATCCGCCTATGGCCGCCAACAATCCGAGATTGCACGCTTGGAAGATTTCGTGGCGCGGAATAAAGCCCGCGTTTCCACGACCGGAATGGCTAAATCGCGTCAGAAGAAATTAGACAAAATGGAACGCATCGAACTTACAAGCGAAAAGCCGCAACCGGTTTTCAACTTTAAAATGTCGCGCACTTCCGGCAGAGTCGTTTTCGAAGCTGAACAAATGGTGATCGGATACGCAACGCCCTTATCGAAACCGCTTGGTTTTTCCATCGAGCGTGGCCAGAAAATCGCCCTGATCGGAGCCAACGGATTGGGCAAGTCCACTTTATTGAAAAGCATTTTGGGAAATATCGAACCTTTGGATGGAAAAATCCATACAGGGGAGTTCTTATCGGTTGGTTACTTCGAACAAGAGCCCAAACGCGACAATTCGAATACCTGCATCGATGAAGTGTGGCAGACCTTTCCTTCGTTCAGTCAACTGGAAATCCGTAACGCACTAGCGAAAGTCGGGCTCACACGTCAGCAACTGGAATCGAAAATCAGCGTTCTGAGCGGTGGTGAACAGGCAAAAGTTAGATTATGCAAAATCCTGCATACGCCTACCAATGTACTCGTGTTGGATGAACCGACCAACCATTTAGATGTCGATGCGAAATACGAACTAAAACGGGCTTTACAGGAATATAAAGGAACTGTGCTGCTTGTGTGCCATGAACCTGAGTTCTATCAGGATGTTGTCAATCATGTATGGAACTGTGAAGACTGGACAACAAAAATCCAATAACTATTCAAAGTTTAAATATCGACTGAAGTTTTATCAGCGATGATGCATCCAAATATGTCAGTATTACTGTTTGGAGATCGCTTTTTTCCGTTTCGCTTAATTTACCATAGTTCGCCTTGACTGCGCTGGCTTCATTTTGATAGGGATAATTAGCATTATCGATGACTTTCGCAATGACTGTTATTATTTCGGAGATGATTTGCTTTTCTGGTTCCGTTTTCACGGCAATTTTTACTTTCACGAGTTGATTTCTCGTTTTAATCAATAAATCGCGCGTTGCATTTGTTGGCGTTTTCGTTGAATTCCCTGCCGAACTGTTAGTATTCGGCTGCCCTGTCGGTTCAGGGATTGTAGTTGCCACTTCAACGGTTTTGGGAATGGCAACACTCAAGGTATTATCGGAAAGTTCGATTTCGCTAATCGAGAATGGAAGCAATGCCATATCCAATATTAATTTCCCTTTCTCAATCGGGACTTCGTTCCACATTCTTTTCGCGAAGTCTAGAACAATCTGAGCCGGAATCTGTATCTTGCCCACGTGTGTATTTTCGGGAATGACGGTGATTTCCCCTTTTTCAAGACTTATCTTGATTTCAGATCTGACGATGAATGAAAAATTCATATATCGAACAGGTGCAAACAATTCAATTCGACCTTCGTTAATCTGGAAATAGATTCCCTCTGCAGTGAATTGACCGCTTGTTATACCGTTTTTCATATACAAAGTAGCGACACTGTTAAGATCGGCTGCTGTAAGTTCCAACATTCCTCCGGTTTTATTCAACGCAACAACCTTGCTGACCAATTGTCCGACTGGGGATACTTTGACGACAATAACGTTGTTTTCATACATGGCTTCATGAGTGAGCCAAACCATACCCAAAATCAAGACAGAAAACAGCGTTATGAACAGTTTTGTTTTGGTTAAATGGAATGTCTTTTTTGTCATATATATTCCTCCCGAGGAATTGGATCCGAGCTCATGAAAAATCCTTCTCTTTACGATTGTACAATAATCCCTATCTCTTGGTTTGTCAACAAACCTATTTGACTCAGTTTGATTGCGAAGCGAAGAAACTAAGTTGTTAGTAATATTGGGTTTATCAAGCAAAAACGACAAGATTTCCTTGCCGTCTTTGGTAAATGCGAACGAATTTTTCGGACTAGTTTTCTGCCAAAGCTTTAATTTCTGCGTATTCCTTATGGTCGATATAGAGTTCGCCCAAATATGGATTACGTTTCGTTTTCATGACACGAACAATCATATAGACGAAGACAGCTGCATTGATCATGAGCGCTGTTGCTCCCAAAACCGTATAGATCGTGGCATTGTAGGTGGATGTCACCAGATACTTGCCGGTGTCTTGAAACGCAGGGAACGTCTGGGCGAACATACACCAGATTGCCAAGGTTTGGGCACGGTGTTGAAGCCAAGCGCCTTTTCCGATGGTAAACGCACACAGGGTCGGAGCAAGCAACATGGCTATACCGGCATACCAGGAATGCGAGGGAATGCAGTTGTAGGTATAGACGAAGTTCCAGGCATCGTAGGCAAGAATCCAGAACCACAGCATATCCGGCCACAACATATCCTTGCTCTTGTCGTTCTTTGTTTGTTTGCGGATGACAATGCCGACCCAACCAGTAATCGTAATGATATTCAGAATCCCGGCGAGCGCGTTCATATAGTTCCACGGACCGCCGACAACTCCGACGACTTCACCGATGATCGGACCTGAACTGACCATCCAGAATTTTGAACCGACTTCGATATCGCGGGCTACGGCTTCCAAAATATTGACCACCAAGATTAGTGGAGGAAACCAAAGTGCGATTTTGCTTTCAGCGAGTTTCCAGATGATTTCTCCGGTTTTCTTGTTTTTCTTTTCTAGATGACGGATACACCAGAAACCGATACAACCGGCAGTCGACGAATAGACTTTCGCTAAATGGAACCAATCGGTATACGTCGTTTCTCTTAGTGCGGTCATCCACATGATCGTCAGAAAAATCGGAAGAATCACGAAACTGAAGAATCCGGCGAGTTTCCACCTCCGCGCAAATTCGTTGAAGATGAACAGCGAAACAAATACGACTAATAACATCACTACACTCGATAAGATTGTTGCCCCTTCTGCGTAATTAAAAGTAAACATCTTTCTCCCTTTCCGGTACTGGTTATTCAAACCCCCGCATACAATTCAAATAGAATACTATCCGTTACCAAGCACTGATTTCTTTAATCATGAATTCTTTTCCGCTTAGCAGTTCCCAATCGTTGGTTTGACAAGGCGGACACTTCCCTTGATTTTCTACAATCTTGAAAACCTTATGGCATTTTCGACATAATCCCGTCGCCGTAAGGATCTCAATCGACAGCTTGGTGTTTTCCAAACGGGTACCATCGATGGCAGCCGGGAAGCAATCTTCGATATATTTCGGAATCATCGAAGAGATTTCCCCAATCTGCAGTGTAATGGAATCCACGACGGTCAACTGATTCTCGTCCATGACTTTTTCAACGGCTTTTACCACTTCGAATACGACACTTAGCTCATGCAAAGGAAGTACCTACGATTCTCAGGATTCATCATTCACGAAAATATTTTTAATGTTTTTCGCGATGATTTTGACTTCACGCTTAAGCGCGGTTTTAACGACTAGC
The DNA here is from genome assembly GCA_038323255.1 of Erysipelotrichales bacterium. GTDB lineage: Bacteria > Bacillota_I > Bacilli_A > Erysipelotrichales > Erysipelotrichaceae > GWE2-51-13. The sequence continues at coordinate 37,391 of JBBQGS010000002.1, forward strand.
GGTTTCACGTCTTCAAACGAAGCCCCGCCGGAATTGTAGGTTCTGACCAAAGAGATGGCATCGAATTTGCACTTTGTTGTGCACTGTCCACAACCAACGCACTTGTATTCATCAATCACGGTAGCACCGCAACCTAAGCAGCGTGCGGTCTCATTTTTGATTTGATCTGGGGTGAATGTGGCGCGTGCATCGTTGAATGCGTCTTTCCCACTTGTCTTGTAGTGGGATTGGACGCTTTCTCTGGGAATGCGGTCATATCCTTGCAAGTCGAGATTATCTTTATCGATGGCATGATATTCTCTGCGGTCACGGCCGATGACTAAACTTTGTCCTGGTTGGACGAAACGGTGGATTGAGATGGCTCCTTGCTTGCCGGCTGCGATCGCATCGATCGCAAAGCGCGGACCGGTATAACAATCCCCTCCGGTGAATACGTCGGGTTGGTCGGTTTGATAGGTGAATCCATCCGCAATCAACGTTTTGTTCGGATTAAATTTGGCAGTGGAATCTTTTAACATAGTTCCCCATTCGATGGCTTGACCGACCGATACCAACACATGGTCGGCAGGCATGATAACCGTATCGTTTTCGTCGAAAACGGGGGCGAATCTGCCATTCGCATCAAAGACCGACAGGCACTTTTTAAACTCGACACCGCTTACTTTCCCATTATTCACGACGATCCGTTTGGGACCCCATGAGTTATGAATGGAAATCTTTTCTTCCAATGCTTCCGCGATTTCTTCTTCTAAAGCAGGCATTTCTTTGCGATTTTCCAGACAATACATACCAACATTGGCGGCTTCCATGCGAATCGCAGTACGGGCTACGTCGATTGCGACGTTTCCACCACCGATGACGACGACATTCCCGGACAGTTTTTCCGCATCTCCAAGACTTACGCTGCATAAAAAGTCGACACCGGTTTGGACATATGGATTATCTTCGCCTTCGATGCCCAATTTTCTTCCTTTTTGGGCTCCGATTGCGATATAGAAGGCTTTAAAGTCCTGTGCTCTCAATTCATCTAACGTATTATCTTTTCCAACTTCGACGCCGGTCTTAAATTCGACACCTAATTCTTTGAGAATATCGATTTCCGCATTAACAACATCTTTTTCCAGACGATAATTCGGAATACCCAGCGTCAGCATACCGCCGAGCGCTTTTTGTTTCTCAAAGACCGTGACTTTATAGCCATCGACCGCTAAGTAGAAGGCACAGGACAGTCCGGCTGGACCAGCTCCGACGACCGCGATCTTCTTATTATAATTGTGTTTGATTTGCGGAACATAACGATGTTGTTCGTTGAGGTCCTGCTCGGCAATGAACTTCTTAATTTCGTCGATGGCAACCGCTTTATCGACCTGGCAACGGGTACATTCCGTTTCGCATTTATGCGGGCAGATACGTCCGCAGATGGCGGGAAACGGATTTTCATGTTTGATCAGTTCAAGCGCTTCTTTGTATTTTCCTTGCGAAGCAAGTTTGATGTATCCCTGTATGGCGATATGGGCCGGACATTCCGATTTGCATGGGCTTGTCCCGCTGGCGACGACATCGATCCGGTTGGTACGGTAGTCGGTATTGAACTTTTCCGGACCCCATTTAGTATCGCGCGGATTCTCTTCTTTTTTCACTTTGATCTGATTCTGCATCGGTATTTTTTGACCGAGTCTGGCTGCATTGGTCGGACAGTTTTCGACACATTCGCCGCAAGCGACACATTTTTCAGCATCTACGTGCGCGACATAATTGGAGCGCACCATATCCGCATTACTGTACATTTGCGCGATTCTCATCGCAAAACATGAACAACCGCAACAGTTGCAGATTGCATGCGTTTTCCCGGTTCCGTCGAAATTCGGAATCTGGTGCATCAATCCGTTGTCTTCCGCGCGTTTGATGATTTCATATGCTTCTTCACGCGTGATTTCACGTCCGCGACCGGTACGGATATAGTATTCCGCCGCATGGTCCAACTGGATGCACATATCTTCTTTCAAGTGACCGCAACCTTCGCCCATTACTTCGCGGGACGTCCGGCACGAACAATCCGATACGGTAAAGACCGTGGCTTCATCGAGATATTTTGAGATTTCTTCATACGAAGCTTTGCGAGTTTCGCCTTCGATGGCTTTTTCAACCGGTATGACGCGCATGACGCCGACGCCGACCGGGAATTTACCGACACTCATCGGACCGACGACTCTACCGTATTCTTCAAAAGCCCGACCGATCTGCGGGAATTTCTTTACGTTTTCTTTATTGTTGACCATCATTTCCATGATGCCCGGAACCCAGGTGTCGTACCAATATTTGTCTACGCCTTCGATTTTATTCACGAAACATACGCCAGCCAAGGCTAGTTCCCAAGCCAGTTTTTCTACAAGTTCAACCGGTTTTCCACATTTCTGCGCAAGCTCGGCAGCACTTTGCTTTTTCCTGAATTCCATAACCAAAGCGACTTCAGCCATTTCGTCACTTACGACCGGTTCCAAAATGTAATAGCGCGGATCGGCTGCTGTAATCGCACCTTTGGATCCCATTTTCTTGCCGCTGACTTTGTTGGCGAATTCCAGTACTTTTAGTTTTACGATTTGTTCACTCATGTTATTGGTCCTTCCAATTTTTGACTTCGCTTCTTAGCCAGTCTGCGAACTCTTTGATTCCTTCGCCGGTTCGGGCAGAAATCGGGATGATTTTGATGTTCGGATTGAGTTTCAATACACGTTCCTTGCATACCTCGATATCGAAATCGAATACGCTGGATACATCGATCTTGTTAATCAGAAGAACATCACAGATGGTAAACATCAGCGGATACTTCAGCGGCTTGTCGTCGCCTTCCGGGATGCTCAGGATCATCGCGTTCTTGCTTGAACCGGTATCGAATTCAGCCGGACAAACCAGATTCCCCACATTTTCAAGGATGACGAGATCCAAATTCTGAACCTCTAGCCCTTTCATTCCCTGCTTGGTCATATCCGCATCCAAATGGCACATGCCGCCAGTATGTAACTGAATGACTTTTACACCTGTTTTCGCAATGGTTTTCGCATCGACATCGGAATCGATGTCTGCTTCCATCACGCCGATTCTCATTTCATGTTTTAGTAGCTCGATCGTTTTTGTGAGCGTCGTTGTTTTCCCCGCTCCTGGTGACGACATGAGATTCAATAAAAAGAGATTTTCTTTCTTCAGCTCTTCACGCAATAAATCGGCTTGTTTGTTGTTGTTTTCAAAAACGCTTTGTTTGATTTCGAGAATTTTGAATTCAGTCATGTGTCCCTCTTTCCTGAAAAGGATATATACTTATGTGATAAATATAACATAACATTCGTTATGTTTCAATGTGAATTTTATTTGTTTTGATATATAATAGTCACAGGATATGCATAATCATGCTAAACTATGATACTTGAGGAACAACAATGTCAAATGATCCAATAAACAAACGGAAACAACATATACTTGAATCTGCACTCAGCGTATTCGCTGAAAAAGGATTCGATGACGCAAGCATGCGTGAAATTGCAGCGAAGGCCGGACTCACGACCGGTGCGATTTATCATCACTATAAAAACAAAGATGATCTATTTTACGATGCTGTCAAAGAAGCGGCCTATTTCGTACATAAACTCTCAGAAAAAGATGCAAACAGTAAGTTGAAAACAAACGAAGAAATGTTTGAGGAAATTAGAAATCGTGTTAGAGACAGAATGTCAAAGGAAGTAGAACAGAAATTACTCGTATTATTAGCCGCTTATGCTCTTTCAAAAGGTGGACGCATCAAAGAGAAATATCAACAAGATTATACAGAGATCATCAATAAGGTTGCGGAAATGTATTTCTTTGCTTTCGGTGTCGAGAATGAAGCCTATCAGAAAAATCTCGCTGCAATACTGGTCGCGGCGCTCGATGGAGTTGCCATCCAATATTCACTCGGAGTCCTCAAAATCAGCGATAAAACGTTCATTGACACATTCATCACTTTCTTTGCGGAGAGCATTCCAGCTTTCATGCGAGTCCATGGTAAATAAACAAAAAAATGACCAACATACTTTGAAGAAGAAAAGAGTAAAAAGAACAGCAGATGGGACTATCAATTCTGCTGTTTTGTATTATAAATTCGGTTTCAAAGTTAGACAAAATCAACTTATCATATATCAATTCTGATCATTTTTTTCATTCTTACTTAATGAGTCTGAGAGTTCCCATTGATTTCTGACTTCGGTTAAAATATGGATCACATCGGATGTCAGCATCAGCTCCATGCTGTTTGGGAAGCCTGAAACGCGGTATTGCATCGCTTCGACTTCATAATTCAGTGCTTTAGAGGTATCACCTGCCACAATCTCTTCGACTCTGCCATCTGCTGTATATGTAATGGTCGCCTTGTCTGCACGCGGATAATTACTTACCTCAATGTAGCCTGCATCACCGGCGATAATTCCTCGTTTTGGTTGTTTAGCTCTCATCGTTAGTGCGATAACAGCCATCTGGTCGCTATCGTTCTTCAGTATGATTCCCGACATCTCATCGACACCCGTGGCAGCATATTTCACCGTCGTCAATACTTCATTGGGCTTTTCATCCAGAAAATAGCGGGCAAACGAAGCCGCATACACTCCGATATCCAGTAATGCGCCACCTGCCAATTCCTTAGAGAAAAAGCGATTATGTATGTCATATTCTTTATAACTACCGAAATTGACCTGAACCATTTGAACTTTACCGATGACACCAGAGTCTACAATCTCTTTGAGTCGTTTATAAAGAGGCATATGATAGATGGTCATCGCCTCGGCAAGCACTACATTTTTTGCGCGTGCCATGGCCTCTGCTTCATCAAACTGAGTTGCATTCACGGTTATCGCTTTCTCGCATAATACATGTTTTCCGCTTGATATCGCTTTCAGAATGTATTCATAATGTGTGTTTTGAGGCGAGGAGATATAGACGATGTCGATATTGGGATCTTGCAACATTTCGTCACAATCGCCAAATACGTTGGTTACCCCAAATTCTTCAGCAAATTTCTGCGCTTTTTCGATGTGCCAGTTCCCGACCGCATAGATTTCCCCATTCACTTCATTGAGGGCTTTCGCCATTTCCCTGGCGATCGTCCCAGCTCCTAAAATTGCCCAGTTGTATTTTTTCATGTTAACACCTTCTGTTCTCATTTTAATTATATTACAACATGTTGCCTTCTTCGAAGTATTTTCCACATCGCTTCGAATCTTCTGACAAAATTGATCTTGCACATGTAAACACAAAAGCAGCTAAGAGGACTTTTGGGTAATAAACATTTGTTCAACATTGTGCTAATAAAGCCAAAATAAAACCCTTTAATCAAAGGGTCCCTTATCGCCTATTCGCGATGGATTAAAAAATGGTGCGCGTGACAGGACTTGAACCTGCATGGTTGCCCGCTAGATCCTAAGTCTAGTGCGTCTGCCAGTTTCGCCACACGCGCGAAGAAAGCATTTTTATTCTATCATGGAAAAGATGCGATATCAAGAATGGATTCGGCTTATTCCTGGTTGGTTAATGTCTGATTTGTAGTTTCCCTGAATTGACATCCCTTAAGGTCGCAGTAAAAAACATACATTGCCAATGAAATCATTTCCATCGACTGTTATCCACTTCAAGATTGCTGAAGTGTTTCTCATTCGATTTAGTCATATTCGCATGTTTAAATTATCATTTATAGCAAGTCATTCCACACGCTTTAATCTGTCCTATCGCATCCAAGACGCTCTTACCTCACGAAGTATGAATTTTACCTCTCTTAATTTCATGGCGATCTTTTCCATTTTAAATCAGATTCCTTTGAGTGGAGGATCCTTCTCTAAATTGAAATTTTAACGTTTTCCATTGTTTCGGGTTGAATCCATTTTGGTGGTCAGTCCAAGTTCAACAAAATACTTATCCACTAATTTATCACTTAGAAAGCAAGAAGCCGGCTTTCGCTCGGCTTCCATTGCTAAATATTCTGACCTTTTAAACTTCTACCAACTTGGCTTTGATGCCATCCAATTTGTTTAACTCATCAACGAGAGAATCTGCTTTTGGCTCATCCGGAACCAGTTGAAGAATAATCAATCCTTCGTCCGAGCACATGTTGCCTGCCTCATGCAATCCAAGACGTGCTTTAACCTCGCAACCATGTTGTGTAAGCACTTTTTGAAGCTTGTCCGCTTCCTCTCTTCTGTGTTGAACACCGATTACAACGACTTTTTGGCCCATTTGAACCTCCTTTTTTGATATGCGATGTGCTTAGTGGAAAAGTACTGCAACTATACATAGAAAATCGATGAATTTTGCAACCTGCGTGTCATTCGATTTAGGCGCCGAATATATACCCAATGCAAATTCATCCTTGCTATTTTAATTGTATCATTTCTTAATCTGATATGAAACAAGATTGGCAGAACCCTTTTTGTAGGATTCGGCTTATTCCTTACAACTTAAAGCATGTCGAAGCGCTTCGGCGACACTGGGGAAAATACGGCTTGCCATCCCC
>JBBQGS010000003.1:0-33954 GCA_038323255.1 Erysipelotrichales bacterium
CGCGAATAAGGGAGATTCCAAATTCCTTGCACCATACACGAAACTATTAAATAATCCTTCATAGACGCGCGGTTCACGCATGAAACCATCTCCGATGATCATATTGTATCCCTTTGACTTCGCGTCGGCCGCGTTGACAACATCGAGTTCTTCCGCGATGAACGTAAATTCTGGATTTAGTTCACGCGCTTTACGGATGATTTCATTGACCAGTTCCAACGGCAACGCATGACCCATGTCGATGCGTGCACCGTCGATTCCGAACTGTTTCTGATAATAAGGGATAATCCCGCTCAACATATCCCACAACGGCGTGTTGGGCTGTGTTCCCGGATTGAAACTGCTTTTCGCCACATCGAACAGGATATACGGTTCAAACGTGCCCAACTTCTTCAAATACTTCTGGCTGCTTGCGGGATGGTCGAGATACATACGGAAATAGGTCACATCGCTCCATGCCGGTTGGGGATCGTTAATGCAATCGGAAAAGGCAGGGGCGATCGTTAAATCGTAATATTCCTGTACTAAATCCAGAATCTCTTTGGTGTTGGCTACGGATTTGTATTCGCGTATCAGTTTACGCCATTTTTTGGCATCAAGTTCTTTGGGGTTCTTGCGGAACTTCCGTATATGCTCCAACACTTTTTCCGAAGCATAGATTTGCGGGGCATATTCTTTCTTCGCGGGAAGTGCGTTTTTTAATCCTGGCACCATCGGAGACCGATAGTCGGGCAAATCTGCCAAATCGATCCAATAGAACCATTCCGGATGATCGGCAATCAGATCCGAGTTGACCGAGTTGGTCCGCGGAATGATGTCGATGATGACTTTCATACCCAAGATATGCGCCGCTTCCACAAACGCTTTAAATTCCTGTTCGACACTTGTATCGTCGCCGGTGATCGGATCTTTCAATCCTTCATCCAAAGCATAGAAATTCGAAACTCCGTAGGGCGAACCCAGTTCGCCTTTTTTGTCTTTCAAGGAGTATTTTGCGATGGGAAGCAGATATATGACATCGATGCCCATTTTCTTCAGGTTCGGTAAAAGCGCCAAGGCTTTCACAAAAGTCCCGGTATCTTTCAAATGGTATAAGTTACGGTCTTCAAGCGCTCCTGTACGGTCATGGTCGAAACTTCCCGAAGTGCGGATCATCATCGAATAGACACTCGATTTTAGGATCCAGTCACCATTGTGTAGATCTTTGTCTGAATCGCGTCCCATAAAATAACTTTGCGCGTAATTGATCTCTTTTTTCGCATAATTCAAGAAAACATCACGAATCAACGATGCATAAAACGTATAGGGATTAACCAACACATGTCCGTCATGGGTTTGAATTTTCTCTTCGCCGGCATATCCGAAGTTGTCCCATAAATCAGGAACGGCATAATTGAATATTCCGGTATGTTGTTGGGCTTGTTTGGCGATCGCTCTTTCCACTTTTTCCAGATTGGTGTTCATACTATTCCTCCAACCTTATTTTACCATAGGTTCAACGAAAAGATAATGCTTCAGCCAAACTACCATGGCATCTATCATCCAACAAATCGTTTGCCTCTATGTTTCAAATGATCGATTCCCACGATTGCGATAATAATGTAAAAAACACTGTTTTTTGTTGAGTAATCGATAGGGAAGATAATATCTGCTTATTGTATCTAAAGCGAACCATTCGCAAGAAGAAGTGCTTACAAACCAAGAGCTATGTTACAATTAGAAAAACACCATACCCGTGTTAAGCGTATCCAACACTCATTTAACACAAACCAATCTTCTTGGTTTGTTAATGAAAATCTAAGAAGATGAAAACGATCCAGACCAAGGGAAAAACAACATGAAGAACTACACCATCATTATCGTCGACGATGAAGAAGAAGTAAAAAAAAGGATTGTTTCTAAGATTCCTGTTGATTGCGGATTCGAAATCATCGGATTGGCTGCCAATGGCTACGACGCCTTGGAACTGATTGAAAAGTTGCGTCCCAATGTGGTCATTACCGACATTCGCATGCCTTTCATCGACGGAATCGAATTGACGAAGATCATCCGCAAGGAATTCCCGAAAACCAAGATTGCCTTCATCTCGGGGTATGATGAATTTACCTATGCGAAACAGGCGATCGATCTTGGGGTCATCGGGTACCTTTCGAAGCCGATCACCGAAGAAGATGTCCTGCAATTTCTTGCCCGCCTCAAGGCTTCGTTGGACGAAGAATTCCAGCAGGTCTTCAATCAGGAAAAACTTGACTCCATCTATCAGGAAAACTTACCCGCACTAATTGAAAACCAGTTCAGTTCGCTTTTATATCTGTCAGTATTGAGTGATTCGGAGCTAGATCGATTCAAAGCTTTCAATATCGATTTGTATCATGGAACCTTCATTTTGGGAATCATCGACATCGACCATGCGGCTGAGTTCATTAAAATCGAACAACTGCGCATCTTACTGATTAATTTATTGAAAATGAAGTTTTCGGAAGTCACCCACCTTTATTGTTTTAATACGGGGTTCGGTCTGGTATTTATTGTGAATGATGAAAAAATGCAGGAAAAAAACATTGAGTCGAGCCTTTACGACATCGTCTTGACCAAAAAGGAATTCACGGATATCCAAATTAAAATCGGTGTTTCCGACCCTTTCACAGACTTCAAATCATTCCCGTCACGGATTTTCGAAGCGCGAAAAGCCATGTCGTATAGTAACTATCTCAATGTGGGAACCATCATCCATTACAAAGACGTTGTTTCGAAAAAGAGTCTGACGATGCAGCTGTCGCACAATGAAATCAACGATATCAGTTACATCATCAAATTCGGTACGGAAGAAGAAATCCACGAATTATTTCAGAACCTTATCAAAAACAGCCAACTACACCAGGAATACCTGATGAATAAACAGTATTACATGGTGAATCTGGCGCATATCTTCATCGATTTCGCCAACAGCCTGCATGTCCAAATCACCGATCTGATCGAAGGGGAGTTCATCGAGAAACTATCGTCCTTTCAGCTGTTTCCTGACTTATTCGCCTATCTGGAAAAAATCGTGTTCGAAATCAGGACCATGAACATTCAATCTTTGCAAGTCAGATCCAACGACATCATCGAAGAAGCGCAGTCCTATCTGAATCTCAATTATCATGATCCTGCGGTCAACTTAAACGACTTGTGCGAGAAACTGGGTGTCAGCGTCTCTTACCTCAGTACGCTTTTCAAAAAAGTGTTAGGTATATCATTCAGTAAGTATCTGGTCAAGATTCGCATGGAAAAAGCGCAGGAACAACTTTGTTTCAGTTCCATGAAGATTTATGAGATTGCTAATAGCGTAGGATATAATGACATCTACTATTTCAGCTATAGTTTCAAGAAATTCACGGGCTTGTCACCGAAGGAGTACAGGCATGAAAAAGCGGTTCAATAGTTTATCCATCGGTCAATCGATCTTCATCATAACAACGACCATCGTGGGATTAATCATGCTGCTTTCTTCTGCTTTCACCTATAACCTTATCTTCTCGCGAACCGATGAATTGGTTGCGAATACTTCCAAAGAAATTAACAAGCAAGTCGTTATGAATTATGAAAATTATCTAAGTAATGTGATCAATGTTTCCAATTCACTCCAAAATTACATTATCGATCTTACCAAGGTCGATAAACAGAATGAACTGGAAAACTTGTTCAGCGCCACCAAAAATATCGAACGGAACGTTGAAAACATAGCGCTGTTTGATACCCAGGGTCAGCGTGTCGTAGCGAGCACCACCGCAAACATCGCCCAAAACATCACCCAGCGTTCTTGGTTTTCCCAAGCCGTCAATCTTCCCGACATTCATCACTTCAGTTCTTCGCATCCGGAAGATTTCATTCTAGGCGGCATCACTGAAGTGTTCAGCGTATCGAAAAGCGTACAGTATTACCAACAGGGCGTATTGCGACAAGGAGTGCTGCTGATCGACCTAGATACCAGCAACCTGAAAGAGTTGGCGGCACAAACCAATCTCGGCGTCTTTGGGCACATCATCATTTCCGACCAAAATAATGAACTGATTTTTTCTTCCAATCCGGATTGCAGCGTAGAAACCTGTGAAAGCATCAATATCATCGACCGCATCGTGTTAGGCGAGCAACTAGTAAAACTAAAAGGACTTAATATGTACGTCAACGTGAATACCATCAAGTATACAAGATGGAAGATCGCGACCTTCATCAACGTCGATAAAATCACGAATTCAAAAAAAGATACCCTGTACCAAACCATTTTCATTTTCTTGATGACACTGATTGCGATTGCCTTATCTTCGGTGCTTTTCGCGCTGCGCATTACACGACCCATGAAGAAACTCAAAGATCATATCGGTAAAATCGAACAAGGCGATTTCGAAACCAACGTCAGTGTCAAAGGCCAAAAAGAAGTGGTTGTCTTAGCGGTTGCCTTTAATTCGATGCGTCAGCGCGTCAAAGAACTGATGCAGCGCGTCTTGGATGAACAAACTGAAAAACGCAAGCGCCATTTCATCGCCCTTCAGAACCAAATCAACCCCCACTTCTTATACAATACGCTCGATTCGATTGTCGCATTGAGCGAGAATCATCGAAATGCGGATGTTGAAAAAGCCATCATCGCCCTTTCTAAATTTTTCCGCATGAGCATCTCCAACGAAATGAGCACGGTTGCGCTAAAGAATGAAGTTGAGCATGTCCGAAACTATTTACTGATTCAGCAGATCCGTTATCAGAATTCCTTTGTCTTTAATTTCGATATACAGGAAGAATGTAATGACAATCTCGTACTTAAACTCTCGCTTCAGCCTTTGGTCGAAAATGCGATCATCCACGGTATCAGCCCGACGGAATCGTTTACGAAAATCTTGATTAAAGCGTATCTCAAGGACAACTGCACCATCGTCGAAGTCTACAACGAAGGATATGGGATTGATCAGATGCGAATCGATGAAATCCATCAGATGATCAGAGGGGAAAAAGAATCCACAAGTATGGGTCTGAAAAACGTATATCAAAGGCTTAAACTCTATTATGGCGATAAAGCGGATTTGTTCATAGAAAGTGTTTTGGATGAGTATTCGAAAGTAACCATGATAATTCCCCTTCAGGAGGAGACAACGTTATGAGAAAAATAGGTCTGATCAGTTTGCTTGTCCTAATGATGGGCTGCACAAGCGTCAAGAAAGCAATTCCGCTGTTCATTTATGACACACAGGATGCCTATATGTATGATTTTGAAGCACGAATTCAATCTTCTTTACCACAAACCCTAACGATGAAGACGTTTAACGGGCAAAACTCCCAAGTTATCCAGAACGATGACATCAATGCGCTTTTTAAACAAAAGGCACCGTTGATGATCATCAATCCGGTGGATCGCCTGAGTGTGTATGCAATTCTTGAAAAAGCGAAACTGAACAACACGAAAATCATCTTCTTCAACCGCGAACCACTTCCCCAAGACATGGCGCTTTATAATAATGTCTATTACGTCGGAGCCGACGCGGTCGAATCCGCCAAACTTCAGGCGCAAATCGTCATGGGACTCTTTGGTGGAGATCCCACCCATCTTAATGAAATCGACAAGAACCATGACGGGATCATCCAAGCTGTAATCCTCAAAGGTGAACAGGGCCATCAGGATGCGGAAGCACGGACCAAATATGTCATTCAAACATTGACTGACGCAAAATTTAAAGTTGAGGTTTTAGGAGTTAGTGTCGCAAATTTCGATCAGAACCAAGCCGAATTGGCCATGGATCACCTTTCGGTGCTCTACGGTAATAAAATCGAAGTGGTCATCTCCAATAACGATGCCATGGCGATGGGTGCGATTTCTTCACTCGAAAAGAACGGATTTTTCGTAGATGCCAACTCGAACGGAATCATTGATCATGCGACAGAAAAATGGATACCTGTCGTCGGAATCGATGGATTAAAGATGGCTCTTGAAGCCATTGATAAAGGAACGCTCTACGGTACGGTGTTTAACGACTCTCAGAATATGGCGGAAGCGATCATCGAACTGTCGCAGTTTCTCCTTACAGGAAGAGATATATCGCTCATGAAATACCGGCTAACCGATGGAAAATACATCTGGATCGACTATCAGAAAATCACCGATTCCACAAAAAAATAACTATTGTGTATTTATTGTGTTGAAAAACACAAAAAAAAAGCCGATTTCTTAATTTTATGTAAGCGTTTACTGCTCTATACTCAAGTTAGCAGACATGCTAAATAGGAGGAATAATGAAAAAATTATTTGTGATGTTCATGATTACGTTGCTCGCAGTTATGTCTTTGACAGCTTGTACGACAAAAGCAACCGTAAAAGTCGGTATCGTATTGCCGACCAAAGATGAACCAAGATGGGTCCAAGACGAAACACGTTTCAAAACTGCATTGACAGATGCTAAGACGACGGTAGAAATTCTATTCAGCCAAGGTTCAACTGCAACTGAATTAGCCAATGTCGAAACGTTGTTAGCAAAAGGCATTAAAGTATTAATCATCTGTGCCCAAGACGGCGCCGCTGCTGCAGCTGCTGTTGATAAAGCCAAAAAAGAAGGCGTTACCGTAATCGCTTATGACCGTTTGATCACAGGCACCGCTTCCGTTGATTATTATGTTACGTTTGACAGTATCGCAGTCGGAGCCGCCCAAGGCAAATACTTGGTCGACAATGCTAAAGGTACAAACAATCCGTTATACTTATATGCTGGCGCAGCATCCGACAATAACGCATTCTTGTTCTTCCAGGGCGCTTGGGAAGTATTACAACCTAAGATCGCTGACGGAACCTTCGTTATCGCCAATTCCTCAGTCGCTACCGGCTTAAAAGCCACCAAAGCATTATCCAGAACTCAATTAGGCGACATCATCGGACAAATCACCACGAACTGGGATTTCAACACCGCAAAGAATCTTGCGGAAAGCAATTTAACGGCTGCTGCTGCTTCTTCGAAGGGCACAACCTACATGTTAGCTCCGAACGATGGAACCGCACGCGCGATTGCTGATGCATTCCGCGCCGACAAAGCCGTCATGAAATATTATGTTACCGGACAAGATGCCGAAGTCGCATCCGTCCAATACATCCTTGACAGCAAACAATCGATGACCGTCTTCAAAGACGTCCGTACATTGGTTAAAGATGCCATCGCGATGTCGCTTGATGTTCTTGCCAAAAAAGTTCCGGCAACCACCGGCGTTTACAACAACGGCAAAAAAGATGTTCCTTCGAAACAGACCGCAGTTATCGTCATCGACAAAGCAAACGTTCGTTCCGCTTTAGTCGATAGTGGTTACTACACAGCTTCTCAGTTTGTATTCCCGAATTAAGTAAAACAAAACAAACGGAAAGCAGTGGTGACAAATGTCACCACTGCTTTATCCGCATAAAGGATCAAAATGAGCAACATACTTGAAATGAGAAATATTACGAAAGATTTCGCCGGGGTCCGTGCTTTAGACCATGTTAATTTTACCGTTGAAGAAGGCGAAATTCATTGTCTGGTCGGTGAAAACGGGGCCGGCAAAAGTACCTTGATGAAAATCCTGAGCGGCGTCTATAAAAAAGGCGAATATCAGGGTGACATCGTTTTAAGCGACGAAGTAGTGAGTTTTCATTCCATCAAAGACAGCGAAAAACACGGGATCAGTATCATTCATCAGGAACTGGCTTTAATTCCGGAACTGACAGTCTATGAAAACATGTTTTTAGGACACGAAATCAAACGTGGTTCTTTCATTGATTGGAACGAAACTATTACCAATTGCGTCAAATTTCTGAGTAAGGTAAACCTTGTGGTTGAACCGGAAGAGAAAATCAAGAATTTAGGGATGGGAAAAAGACAACTGATCGAAATCGCAAAAGCCTTAAGCAAGAACATGAAGGTATTGATTTTGGATGAACCGACTTCGGCCCTGAATGAAGAAGAAAGCGATAACCTGCTTGGGTTACTGTTGGAACTAAAAAAACACGGTGTAACCTCAATCATGATTTCCCATAAATTGAAAGAAATCGTAAAGATTGCGGATACGGTCACCGTATTAAGAGACGGAAAGACGATCTGTTCACTGTCCAAGGCAAAAAACGAAATCGACACGCAAATCATCATTAAAAGCATGGTCGGTCGCGAGATCAACGATGTTTTCCCAAAACGCGAAACCAAAGAATTCGGTCCTGTCGTATTAGAAGTGAAGGGATTAAACGCCATCGATCACGAAACCAAGTGTAAGGTCGTCAATAACTCTTCTCTTTACGTTCGTCAAGGCGAGGTGATCGGTCTTGCCGGATTGATGGGAGCCGGAAGAACAGAGTTAGCCCTGAGCATTTTCGGGAATTCCCTGAATTATGCACTTTCCGGAGATATTCTAATCAATGGAAAAAAAGTCTTCATCCGCAATCCTAAAGAAGCGATTCAACATGACATCGCGTATGTTACGGAAGATAGAAAAGGCAACGGATTAATACTGATTCAAGATATTAAACAAAATATCACGCTTGCCAACCTGAAAGCATTAGAAAAGGGGTTCTTCATCGAGGATAACGAAGAAATCAATGTGGCAAACGGATATCGTGATTCCGTCAACATCAAATCATTCTCAATCGAGCAGAAAACCAAAAGTTTAAGCGGCGGGAATCAACAGAAAGTCTCAATCAGTAAATGGCTGTTTACGAAACCCAAAGTATTAATCCTTGACGAACCGACAAGAGGAATCGATGTCGGAGCCAAATTCGAGATTTATACGATTATTAATCGATTAGTGAAGGAAGGGATGAGCATTATCTTGATCTCCTCCGAATTACCCGAAGTTATGGGGATGAGTGATCGGATCTATGTGGTGAATGAAGGTAGAATTGCCGGCGAAGTCGCCAGTTCAACGGCAACGGCAGAACAGATTATGGAAATGGCTACGAACTGACAAGGGGCAAAACATGAAACCTAAAAATAACTATTTCAACGAATTAGGCATCACACTAAAAGAAAACGTACGTGAATATGGGATGTTCATCGCATTAGCAGCTATCTTCATTATTTTCGCATTATTGACCAACGGATTGTTTATCAGTCCGCGAAACCTTTCGAATTTACTTAATCAGACCGGTTATATAGCGGTTTTGGCGGTCGGGATGACACTCGTCATCGTCATCAAACACATTGATTTGAGCGTCGGCTTTGTGGCTGGCTTCGTCGGTGCGGTGGCGGCTATCCTGATGACGCAATACCATGTGCCTGTACTGTTGGTCATTGCGATCGTTCTTGTCCTTGGGATATGCATCGGTTTGTGGAATGGATTCTTGGTGGCCTATATGGGACTGCCGGCATTTGTAGCAACATTGGCCGGTATGTTAATCTTCAGAGGAGCCTTGTTGCTTGTAACACAGAGTTCAGGGACCATCATCATTCCGGATAAGTTCTTCAATGCGATTTCAAACGGGTATATTCCGGATATCGTAAAGGTTCCCGGTCTACACGTTCTGTCTCTTATTCTTGGAATATTAGCTATCGTATTCTATATCTTCTCCGAGTTCAAAACCAGAAAAAACAAACTTAAATATAACTTCAAAGTTCTGCACATGGGCGTGTTTATTACGAAGCTGTTCTTCGTAGCCGCAATCATTCTTGTTATAACCCTGGTTCTAGCGACCTATGAAGGGATTTCGTGGACGGTTGTAATCATGTTGGTAGTCACGGCGATTTATCATATCATCACCAATAAAACGGTCATTGGCCGACATATCTATGCGGTCGGGGGAAACTCCGAAGCAGCAGAACTCAGCGGCATCAATGTTAAAAAGATTACCATGTTAGTCTTTGCCTCCGTCGGACTACTCTCCGCCTTGGCAGGGATCCTCTTTGCTTCCCGTCTGCAATCGGCAACCGTAACCGCCGGTACCCTCTTTGAATTGGATGCGATTGCGGCGGCTTATGTCGGTGGTACCAGCGCTAACGGCGGAATCGGTAAAGTAACCGGTTCAGTCATAGGAGCGATTGTCATGGCCTCGTTAAGCAGCGGCATGAATCTGATCGGATTGGGCATTTCACTGCAGTACATCGTGCGTGGAATGGTCCTGATCGCAGCGGTTATCTTCGACATCCGTACCCGCAGCAAGAAGTAGTCGACATACGCTAAAAGCAGTCGTTTAGCTTCATTGAACATGCGTAACTTTAAACCATCGGACAATCTGATGGTTTTTTGTTTGCGAAGATCTTCAAGTGGTACTACACTTTTCGACCGTGAGATAAACAAAGATAACGCAGGAATAAGATCAGAGATATCTATTTGATTTTACTGATTCAGATGATACCAAACCTGATTATTTTCACTAGTTTCGGGAATTCGTTTGTCTTTTCGATAGGGGTTTGTTAAACTGTATACGGAATTTGAGGTCAAGCATGAACAAAAAACGTATTATTTACCTCCTTCTCCCGGTATTGGCGCTTATCGTACTGGTCACAGGATGGAATATCTTGAGTCCGAAACCTTGCGCGAGCGACGGCACGCGTGTTTGTCTGATTAAAAACACCGGTATGTTTGCGATCGAAGACAAAGCAAAAGTAACCCTAAAAGTCCCCGATAAGGCATACGGGGACGCGATTCTCGCACTGTTTGCCGCAAAACATCCGGAGAATAAAGATGTCCTTTCGGTTGTAGTCAACACGATAAACGGGGACCCTCTTCCCGATATCGATTACCTGACGCAAAACGAAGCGGCGCTTAGATATGCATCACTGATTGGGATAGATGAAACCCTGAAGAAACTTTGGGAAAAAAATCTGCAGTGGGATAAATCCAGCGAACTTAATAAAGATGATCTACGTTTCATCCCCATGTCGGGGAGTGGGTTTTCGTTTATTTATGATGCGACGGTTTTAGCTCGTCTCAATGTGGATTTAAAAGACACGGATCTCGACGGCTTACCGGATGGCATCGACACGATGGAAGAAGTGAAGGCGGTCGCGCTTAAATATATAGCTGAAAATAAGCAACGCACGTACACATCGGTATTTCCCATCCAGTTCAACGAAGCACTGTCATTCTATCCACTCTTAACGATTGGCGGTTGGAGAATGTTCCCCGATCACACAGCGACTCTCCCAGGCTTCGACACACCTGAATTTCTTAAAGCACTGAAAAACATCTCTGACTTAGGTTCATCTTCCGACATAAAAGACGACAAGATCGACCCGGCAAAATTGATATGGCAGTTCGACCAGATATTGACGGATCAAGAATTCCTCTTCAGCATGGCCAGCGACTGGATGTTTGTGGAAGCTTTTGAGACCCGCACCAAACAGGATGTGCGCAATGCCCGTTTCCCTTCGGTCGGCAATGTGATTCCGTCGCCCTTATTAAACGTCGCAGGGTTTTCTGTCAATACGAAAGTCAATCCTTCAGCGATCAGCGAAGTTTTGCGGATAATCCGCAGTCCGGAAGGGTTGGCGGCATTCGCGAAGATTCCTGCAACAACTCTCTTGGCGGATCCTTCACTGCTTGCCACGCTTAAATTCGACACGCAAAAACAAAAAGACCTGGCTTTGACCTATGTTCATTCCATGAGTATTCCACTGGTTGCCCTGGAAGGAAATCCGACTGTGCTAGGCTTCACGATGTATCGTCAGATTGCCATCCTGCCGATCGTGAAAAAAGTGTTCCTTGGTGAAATCAGTCCCGAAGAAGCGCAAACAGCCATCGCAAAACTCGCCAAAGACTGGATTGACGTCAATCATGGTTATCCTTCCGAGGCAATCAAGAAATGATGAGCAAGAACGAAAAAATCCTTATTTTCGTTAATGCCTCGTACATCCTAGCCGCGACGATGGCAGCGGTCTTTGTCAATGTGTATCTCTACGTTTTCACGAAATCACTTGAAACGATGACGGTCTATTCAATGCTTCGGTTCGGACTTTTTCCGTTGGGATTCTTCTTCGGAGGGATCCTCTCGCGCAAGTTAAAACTCTCAGGATCGCTAGCGACCGGACTCATCATTATGATCATGGGGATGTGTTATTTACTTTTTATGAATGAAGCAATCACGGCCAACACAGGACTTGTGTTCGTCGTCGCAATATTCTTCGGAATTGGAGAAGGTTTGTATTGGTGCAGTATCGTCGTGCTCAACCTTCTGTCCTCAACCAAAGAATCGCGCGCCAAATATCTATCGACAATGGGGATTATGAACTCGACCTCCAGTATCATCGCACCGTTAGCAGCTAACTGGATCATCGTTAACTCTGTTTCCGATATCGCTGGCTACCTACGCATTTTCCAAGTCGTCATCTTCATCTACGCACTAACCGCCGCGCTTTCACTATTAGTCAAAATTCCGACCCCCCGGGGAAGGTACACACTGATCGATAAATTCGTACTTAAAAACGATGCACAATGGAGATATATCATGAACTCGCATTTCCTGTTTGGAGTCCGTGAAAGCATCACGTTAGTCCTTGCCGGTTTATTAGTATATAACGCGACTGGAGGCAAAGGTGCGGTTTACTCGCAATTGTTAGCCATTTTCGCAGTACTGAGCATTATCTCATTTTATTTCGCAGGTAAAATGATCAAACGAAACAATCGTCTGAAGTCCTACCAAATCGGCGCTTTTTTCGTGTTCACTAGCACGGTCGTCTTAGTGGTATTCCCGAATATCTACGGGGCAATCTATTATGGTTTGATGAACGCGATTGCCATTCCATTCTATGCCAACCCCTTTTCCATCATCATGATGAACGGGATGCAGGATTATATCCATCAAGAGAGCATCCTTGGGCGGACAATCATCAAGGAAGTCGCCATCAACTTTGGCCGCGTCATCGGAATGGGATTGATTCTACTGTTCTCGCTCTTTCTCCCTAAAGCGGTTTTTCTTCCGACTGCGGTCATCTTCGCATCGACCTTCGCTTTGATCGTAGCCGGATATGCTACAATGTATCATAACAAACGCGACCATTTGCGCTTGAAAGACATCACCGAAGGGAGTGCATAATGGATAACAACTGGAGTACGATTCTAAAAACCGAGTTTCAACAACCGTATTTCCAGAAACTCGCCGAATTTCTAAAACGCGAATATGAAACAAAAACGGTCTACCCACCGCGGGAGAGCGTTTTTTCCTGTTTCGGCTATGCCGATTATCCCAATCTCAAAGTTGTTCTGATCGGACAGGATCCCTACCATCAACCTTCCCAAGCCCACGGCTGCTGTTTCTCAGTACGCCCCGGCGTACCCCTGCCCCCCAGTCTGCAGAATATTTATAAAGAACTTCAATCCGATCTTCAAATCCCCATCCCCAAAACCGGTTGTCTAATCCCTTGGGCCAAGCAGGGCGTACTTTTACTGAATACCTTGCTTACGGTCGAAGAAGGGAAACCTCTATCCCACAAAGACAAGGGTTGGGAAATTTTCACCGATCATATTCTCGAAACCTGTAATCACCATCCTGAACCCTTGGTATTTATCCTTTGGGGTAGAAACGCACAAGAGAAAGCGAAGATCATCACCGATCAAAGACACTTGCTGATCCGCTCACCCCACCCGTCCCCCCTATCCGCTTATAATGGGTTTTTCGGAAGCAAACCCTTTTCACAGACGAACGCATTCCTTCAAAAGATTGGCAGAGAAATGATCGATTGGAGGATTGATGACCATGTTTAACACCTATGAAGAGTTCATCGCATTTACCACCCAACGCATGTCGGCAGGAAGATTCGGGTTAACCCATCTCAAAAACGCCATGGAAATCCTTGGGAATCCTCAGTATGACATTCCAAGCGTGCACATCGCCGGTACCAACGGCAAGGGAAGCACCACGAACTATCTGCGCGCCGTTCTACAGGAAGCCGGGTATCGCGTAGGGACATTTACTTCACCTCACCTGGAAGTCCACAACGACCGTATACGCATCGATGATGTCTTCATCACCGACGAAAAACTGTTGGAATACGGAAATCGCTATCACGCTTTCATCCTTGAACACAACTTATCGATGTTTGAAATCGACATGCTGATCGCATCAAACTATTTCAAAGAAGAACAGATTGATCTCGCTCTTTATGAAGTAGGCTTGGGCGGACGCCTGGATGCCACCAATGTCATTCTTCCGCAACTCTGTCTGATCACCAATATCGGAATGGATCACATGGAATTTCTCGGTGACACCCTTTCGGCCATCGCAGGCGAAAAAGCCGGCATCATCAAGCAAAACGTACCTGTCATCACGGGTGAGAGAAAAGAAGAATGTCTCCGTGTATTCAGGGAAGTATGTAATCAAACAAACAGTACCTTGGACTTAACGATGGAACCATCGCTCTTCGCAAGTAATCAAGACTGGGTCGAATTTATCTATCGCGGCTATACCATACGCTTGAAAGGTCCGGCCCTGTATCAGATGAAAAACGCAGCGCTGGTCATCGACGCCGCATTGAAACTGCGCTCGATTGGCAACTGGAATATCAGCGACCACGCGATTGTCAAAGGATTAAGCAACGCTTTATGGAAAGGCCGTTTCGAAGTAGTTCACCGTAATCCGACCATCATCCTCGACGGAGCCCATAACGACCACGGGGTTGCTGCCATCTTAAGCAGCGTCAAAGCCTTGCCAAAACCGGTCATCGCAGTATTCACCGCCCTGAAAGACAAGGATTCCAGGAGTATGTTGGAAAATTTGCTCACGGTTTGTGATAAAATCATTGTGACCGAATTCTCCTTCTATCGCGGTGCCAAAGCAAGCGATCTGGCCGGAGATTTACCGGTCGAGGTGATTGTGGATCCCCGTCAAGCGCTGCGCGAAGGATTAAACTTAGCTAAAAATGGAAGTCTGCTCATTACAGGTTCGCTCTATTTTATTTCAGATGTTCGCGGCACCTATCTTACTGAACTGCTGGGAAAGGATTAACCATGGCCGATGCACTCACAAATTTTCTGACGATGCCGATCATTGTCCAAGTCCTTGCGGTACTTGCCATCCTTGTGATCGGATTTCTAACCTTCAAATTCAATCCGTTGAAATTGGAACTGCGTGCGATTACATTCACTGCACTGATGGTCATGCTTTCCGTCGTCCTCTCGATCTTTTCGCTGATGGTGCCGATGTTCGGCTACCCCAGCCTTAAAATCGGTCTCTCACAGTTACCATTGATGATGGTTGGATTGTTTTTAGGACCTTCCTGGGCTTTTGTGGCCGGCTTAGTGGAAGATGTCCTTGAACTCCTGACCGCTTCGATCGGTTTCCCGTTTTTCGGATTCACCTTAAACAAAATCCTGATTGCCATGATCCCGGCATTATGGATGCTGCTTCCTAAAACCAAACTGAAACAGTTTAAATATCTTCCCCATACGATGTTGGCCGGATTCTGGGCGTTGGCGATGATTTTCGTCGCGACCATCAACGAAGTCAAGATCGGAAAAGATCTGGTCCAGATTAATCTGACCACCAAGTTGGGTATTTTCCTAATGAGCACTGTTTTGGTCGGCTTCATGATTTTTATGCTGAATGTAATCGCAAAACAGTATGAACGCAAGAATAGTAAGTTCGCGCTGACCGACTGGGTCATCATCATCCTTTTGGTGGAACTGGTTGTGAATCTGATCTTGACGCCGATCTGGCTTCAGACGATGTACGGAATCCCGTTCTTATTGAATGTTGCACCTCGTTTGGTGAAAGGTACGGTGATGATTCAGGTCAACATCGTACTCGGCTACTTCATCGTCAATCTGATCGAACGGCTTATGAAGCGCGGCGGAGCTTAAGAAATCAGAGTTCCGCTTTTTTATGTTCTATTGCGTTCATAATGATGACAGAATTAACGCGATATTTACTTTCTCCTTACATCTCAATTCTAACTAAATAGGAAAATAGAGTATAATTAAACTATAAAAAGCAAAGGGGAGAACAATACTATGCGCCAACATTCGATGGTAGCCATGATTCTTGCCGGTGGCAGAGGATCACGCCTACTCGAGCTTACAAACAAAGTCGCAAAACCCGCCGTTTACTTCGGAGGGAAGTACCGCATCATCGATTTCCCGCTTAGCAATTGCGCTAATTCTGGCATCGATATCGTCGGAGTACTGACCCAGTACGAATCCGTGCTGCTGAATTCCTATGTCGCCCAGGAACAGCGCTGGGGTCTGGATGCCAAAGATTCAGGTATTTTCATCCTTCCTCCGCGTGAAAAAAGCGAAGGGTTCGGACTGTATCGCGGAACCGCCGATGCCATTACCCAGAACATCGATTTTTTGGATCAATACGAACCGGAATATGTTTTAATTCTCTCCGGCGATCACATTTATAAAATGGACTATGCCAAAATGCTTGCGGATCATATCGCAAAAAATGCGGATATAACAATCGCCGTACTTGAAGTCCCGTTAAAGGAAGCTTCGCGATTCGGTATCATGAACACCGATGCGACCGATCAGATCATCGAATTTGAAGAGAAACCCAAGAATCCGAAAAGTAATCTGGCTTCCATGGGAGTCTACATCTTTTCGTGGAAAATGCTTAGGAAAATGCTGAACGAAGATTGCAAATCCGAAAAATCGCATCATGACTTCGGGAAAGACATCATCCCGCTTGCCTTAAGTGCCAATAAACGCTTGTTTGCGCATCGTTTCAAAGGTTATTGGAAGGATGTCGGTACGATTGACAGTCTGTGGGAAGCCAATATGGATCTGATTTATCACGGAGCCGATTTGAACATGTCCGATCCAAGTTGGAAAATCTATACTGAAGATATTACGATGCCCTCGCAATTCATCGGCAGAAACGGCGTTGTGAAAAACGCCTATATCAATCAAGGATGCGTTGTGGACGGGCATGTGGAAAACTCTGTCCTATTCACCAACGTCATCGTCGAAGAAGGCGCGAAAGTCATCGACTCCGTGTTGATGCCAGGCGTGATCGTACGCAAAGGTGCAATCGTCCAACGGGTTATCGTAGCGGAAGATGTTGAAATCAAAGAAAACGCCAAGGCAGGAACGCCCGGCGACGGTGAAATCGAATTGATTCACCGTAATGTCCACGCGTAAGGAGAAACACCATGTGCAATGCCTTAGGAATCATCAATTACGATGATGCATCCGCTTATATAGAGGGTCTGCAGGATTATCGTCCTATGCCTTCGATTTCCTTTTTGGGACGTTATCGTCTCATCGACTTCGCACTCTCCAATTTCACCAATTCGGGGATCGACCACATCCAAGTCTATGTCAAGGCCAAACCGCGCTCGGTATTCGAACATCTAGGGACAGGTCGCCAATACAATATCAATTCAAAACGAGGCAAACTGCAGTTATTGAGTGGTGAAGAACCGATCCATTCGGAAATCTACAACCATGATGTGACAGCATTTATCCAAAATATGCAGTATATCGAAGAATCAAAGTTTCCTTATGTGGTCATCGCCCCGAGTTTCATGGTGACAAAGATCGATTTCAATGATGTCATGGCTGCCCATTTGGAAACAGGTGCCGATGTGACCGTCGTCTACCAAACCATCGATAATGCCAAAGAAGAATTCATCGGCATGAATACGTTGACCTTGAATGCCAATAAACGTGTAATCAAAGTCGAAAAGAACCAAGGTAAATTCAAGAACCGTAACATCGCCCTTAAAATTTATTTGTTGCGTAAGAGTTTGTTTGTGGACTTGGTGAAATTAGCGCAAAAGACCAGTTCGCTCTATACCTTCAACGATGTCCTCGTCGACAATATCGGTGCTTTGAACATTATCGGATATAACCACAAAGGCTTTGTTTCTTGTATCAACAGTCAGGAACAGTTCTTCAAAGCCAATATGGAACTGATCTGCAGGGAAAAAGCATCGGAACTCTTTGATCCGAAGTGGCCTTTCCATACACGTACGAGCGACTCCTGCCCGACCCAGTATTCAGCCGCGGCCGATGTCAAATTCTCAACGATCGCCAACGGTTGCTTCATCGAAGGAGCGGTCCATAATTCCGTTTTGGGTCGCGGTGTCATCGTGAAACCGGGTGCACTCGTCGACAATTGTATTATCTTATCCGGTGCTTTCATCGGGGAAAACGCCCGTCTTAGTTATTGCATCGTCGATAAAGAAGCTAAAATACTGCATGTGAAAGAACTTCTGGGGACTCCCGATGACTTGATCTATGTCAAACGCCGGGATACCGTGTGAGGTACCTATGAAAAAAATTCTCTTCGTAGCTTCGGAAGGTTTGCCTTTCGTCAAGACCGGAGGTCTGGCGGATGTCATCGGTAGTTTGCCCAAAGAACTATGTGCCATCGGATTCGATGTCTCCGTGATCATCCCGCTTTATCTCAAGACCGCCCATACCCAACATCATACCTTGAGTAAGCTTGCCACATTCCCGATCAAAGTCGGCAACATCGACGCAGTCGCGACGATCTATATGCGCAAAGTAGGGGAAGTGAACTACTATCTGGTTGAACATGCGGGCTATTTCGAACGCGAAGGATATTACGGGTATCCGGATGACGGCGAACGGTTCGCCTTCTTCCAACATGCCGTGCTACGCGCCATCGAAGAAAAATTCATCGAAGCCGACGTTCTGCACTGCCACGACTGGCATACGGGATTCATTCCGTTATTGGTGAAGACCGTGTATCTGCACCGCATCCCTCAACCGTTGACCCTGTATACGATCCACAATCTCGCTTTCCAGGGGAATTTCCCTTACGGTATCCTGGAATCCTGCATCGGTGTCTCGAAACAAATGTATTTCGACGGAACCTTACGTTTCCACGAAGGCTTGGTTTCCTTCATGAAAGCCGGCATTCTATATGCGGATGCGGTCACGACCGTCTCACAAACCTATGCGGAAGAAATTCTGACACCGGATTACGGCGAACATATGGAAGATGTCTTGCGCATGCGCAGAAAAGATCTGTATGGCATCGTCAACGGCATCGATGTAACTGCATGGGATCCAAATACCGATACATCGCTGGTGAAATCGTTTGATCAGCATACTTCATTGCGTGGGAAAGCCGCCAATAAAGCCTCTATCCAAGCTGAATTAGGATTGCGCCAAGACCCTGGCGTATTGCTTGTGGCGATGGTTAGCCGGCTCACACCACAAAAAGGAATCCAGCTGTTGATGGAAACCATGCATGAAATCATGGGTTGGGATATGCAGTTGATTATTTTAGGGACAGGTGACAACTGGACTGAAAACGAGCTTCGCCAAATCGAGTTCCGCTATCCGCACCGTGCCGTATTCTATTGCGGCTATCATGAAGAATTGGCACACCGTATCTATGCCGGTGCCGACATGCTGATGATGCCGTCCGCTTTCGAACCGTGCGGTATCTCCCAACTAATCGCCATGCGCTACGGTACTTTACCGTTGGTACGCGAAACAGGCGGACTGAAAGACACGGTCGAACCTTACAATGAATTCACAACGAAGGGTAACGGATTCACCTTTACCAACTTCAACCGCGAAGACTTCAAACACATTTTGAAATACGCCATGGACACCTATTACCGCAATCACGAGAACTGGCAGAAGCTGATCAAACAAGCCATGAAGAAGGATGTTTCGTGGAGTAAGTCAGCCAAGGAATATGCCCGCCTGATTGAAAAGAAAAGTCGTTAAAAAGCGTAGCAATACGCTTTTTTATCATTCAAAGTTGCATGATTATTATGTGAAATCCTTAGCATAGAGCTTCAAAAGCATTGTTTCAAACTACCGTAAGTGCTATAATCTGAATGACTACAAGGAGGATAAAAATATGGCAAAACAGACAGTTCGTGACCTCGACGTCAAAGGGAAACGCGTCATTGTACGCGTCGATTTTAACGTTCCGATTAAAGATGGAAAAATCAAAGATGACAATCGTATCGTACAGGCACTTCCGACCATCAACTACTTAGTTGAACAAGGCGCCCGCGTTATTTTACTTTCGCATCTAGGGAAAGTCGACCACAAGGACCCTGAACAAAAAGCGCTCGATATGGCCAAGAACGACATGGCTCCGGTTGAAGCAAAATTAGCTTCCTTGGTAAAAACCAAAGTATCGTTTGTCCCGGTTACCCGCGGCCCCCAACTTGAAAAAGCTGTTGCAGATCTGAAAGACGGTGAAATCATTCTTCTTCAGAATACACGGTATGAAAAAGGTGAAAGTAAAAACGATCCCGAATTAAGCAAATATTGGGCATCGTTAGGCGATCTGTTTGTGACCGATGCATTCGGTTCCGTCCATCGCGCCCATTCTTCGACGGTCGGTATCGCAGAATTCCTGCCTTCCGCATTGGGCTTCCTTGTTGAAAAAGAAGTTGAAATGTTATCAGCAGCCGTATACAATCCAAAACGTCCGTTTGTGGCCATCTTGGGCGGAGCGAAAGTCTCCGATAAGATCGCTGTCATCGAAAACCTGCTTACCATCGCCGACAAAGTATTGATCGGTGGAGGTATGGCCTATACCTTCCTGAAAGCGGAAGGTAAAGAAATCGGTAAGTCGTTGCTTGAAGTGGATCGTATCGATATGGCGAAAGATTTCTTAGCCCGTTCGAAAGGTAAATTGATTTTGCCGGTCGACCATGTTGCTGCCAGCGCATTCGCTGAAGACGCCGATACCAAGATCGTGGACAACGATCATATCCCAGCCGACTATATGGGATTGGATATCGGTCCCAAGACGATCGAACTTTTCAAACATGAACTACAAGGGGCCAAAACTGTTATATGGAACGGACCGATGGGAGTCTTCGAAATGAAGCCTTTCGCGAAAGGTACCCTTGAAATCTGTACAGCCATATCCGAACTGCCTGGCGCGATGACCGTCATCGGTGGTGGAGATTCAGCGGCGGCAGCGATTCAACTCGGGTTCAAAGATAAATTCAGTCATATTTCAACGGGCGGCGGAGCTTCCCTTGAATTTATGGAAGGCAAGGAATTGCCGGGGATCGCCATCATCCAGGAGAAAAAATAATGCGTAAGCCAATTATCGTAGGGAATTGGAAAATGAACAAGACCATCGCCGAAGCCGCAAGTTTCGTCGAGGCCATCGAACCTCTATTACATGATGATGCCGATTTCGGCGTAGGCGCCCCTTTCTTGGCGCTTGAAAAATCACTTAAAGCATCCAAGCATTTATTGGTCGCAGCCCAGAACGTGCATTTTGAAGACAGCGGAGCCTTTACCGGCGAAGTCAGTGTCGGTATGCTGAAGGAAATCGGTTTGAAGTGGTGCATCATCGGCCACTCCGAACGTCGTACTTACTTTAACGAAACGGACGCAAGCGTCAACAAAAAAGCATTGAAACTGGTTGCCAACGGGATCACTCCGATCATTTGCGTCGGAGAAACGTTAGCTCAATTCGAAGCGGGTGATACCGAGATGATTGTCCGTACGCAAACCGCAGCCGCATTGTTGGGCCTGAGTGCCGAAGAAGTCGGGAAGTTAGTGCTAGCATATGAACCTGTCTGGGCTATCGGGACAGGCAGGAATGCAACTAAGGAAATCGCTCAGAACACCTGCGCGATCGTCCGCAATGAAGTAATGAAGCATTTTGGTCCGGAAGCGGCTGAAATGGTTCGCATTCAATATGGCGGATCGGTCAAAGCCGAAAATATTCGCGAATATATGGCAGAAAAAGACATCGACGGAGCCCTCATCGGAGGCGCATCGCTGAAAGTTGAATCGTTTAAAGCTATTATCGACGCACTCAAAGCGTAATTACAGGAGGATACAACATGTCGACCATTATTGATGTCTATGCCCGTGAAGTTATCGACTCACGCGGCAATCCCACGATCGAAGTAGAAGTTACGACGGATTCCGGCGCATTCGGACGCGCCATCGTTCCCAGTGGAGCTTCCACCGGCGTACGTGAAGCACTTGAACTGCGTGACGGCGATAAGAGCCGCTACTTAGGCAAAGGCGTCGAAAAAGCAGTTTCTAACGTGAATGATTTCATTGCTGATGCAGTTTGCGGTATGGATGTCACCGATCAAAACGGCATCGACAAAATGATGATCGAACTTGACGGAACCCATGATAAATCGAAATTGGGCGCCAACGCGATTCTCGGTGTTTCGATGGCTTGCGCCCGCGCAGCCGCCGACTATTACAATATGCCGTTATACAAATACTTAGGCGGATTCAACGGGAAAACATTGCCGGTTCCGATGATGAACGTCATCAACGGCGGTCAGCACTCCGATGCCTCCATCGATTTCCAGGAATACATGATCATGCCGATCGGCGCACCTACTGTTAAAGAAGCAATCCGTATGGGGGCTGAAACTTTCCATGCTTTGAAGAAAGTATTAAAAGCCAGAGGTCAAGCGACTTCCGTAGGAGATGAAGGCGGTTTCGCCCCGAATCTCGCCAACAATGAAGAACCTCTGCAAGTGATTGTCGAAGCCATCAAGGCAGCCGGGTATGTACCGGGTAAGGATATCTCGTTGGCGATGGATCCGGCAGCCAGTGAATTCTATGATGAAGATAAGAAAGTCTATGTATGGAATAAGAGCACAAAACAATCATTGACTTCGGCAGAAATGGTCGACTTCTACGAGTATCTCTGCAATAAATACCCAATCGTTTCCATTGAAGATGGTTTAGCCGAATCCGACTGGGACGGCTGGAAATTAATGACCGAACGTTTAGGTAAAAAGATCCAAATCGTCGGAGATGACCTGTTTGTCACCAACCCGAAGATTTTGGCTGAAGGCATCGAAAAAGGCATTGCCAATTCGATTCTGATCAAAGTCAACCAAATCGGTACCCTAACGGAAACCTTCGACGCGATGGAAATGGCGAAACGAAATGGTTATACGACGGTTGTTTCCCATCGTTCGGGTGAAACCGAAGATACGACGATCGCCGACATCGCTGTCGCGTTCAATGCGGGACAGATCAAGACCGGTTCCATGAGCCGTACCGACCGTGTCGCGAAATACAACCAACTGCTGAGAATCGAAGACGAACTGGGTGACACAGCGGTCTTCCCGGGCAAAGACGCTTTCTACAATATCAAGAAGTAGGCAATACTCAAACAACTCCCTTCCATTTAAGAAGGGAGTTGTTCTATTGAATAGTCCGTAAAAAGTTTCAACAGCAGTTTTACTATCGCAGTTAGCTCGAATCTTGTTTTTTATCAGGTTATCTGATAGAATGTAAAGGCAATCTAAGAAGGAGGATTCCCATGCTCGATATCGTACTTATGGTAGTCGCCGTTCTACTGATTCTCTTATCATTACTACAAAGCGGCAAATCCGACGGCATCAGCAGTGCTTTCTCCGGTAGCGGCGGATTGAATCTGTTCGCGAACGTGAAAGAACGGGGTCCGGAAAAAATGATTTCCCGGTTAACCTTGGTGCTGGGTATCTCATTCTTTGTCTTAGTGATTTTAGTAAGAATCGTATAAAATCGGCCACACAGGCCTTTTTTATTATAAAATAGAGAGGGAGGAATAATATGGACCTCAGAACACAATTTTTAGAGAAACTAGTTGAGAACGGACAAAGGTTATATCCCGTCGATCAATGGATTTCTGTCATGAATCTAACCAATCCAAACGACATCGATCGTTTTTTCCAAGTTGTACGCGAGTTGGAAGAAGAATTTGAAATCACGACGACACGACAAGACAAAGTTATCCTTACCAAAGATGCCGGATGGAAAACAGGCACGCTCAGTATCAATGCGAAAGGATTCGGGTTCGTCGACCTTGAAGAAGGATCCATTTATATCAATGCATCGAATCTCAAAGATGCGATGCATCAGGATACCGTCTTGGTAAAACCAAAAACATACAATGACGGAAGCAGTGAAGGAATCGTGGTTAAAGTATTAAAACGCGCCGTTCCTCAAGTCGTCATCGAAACAACCAAAGTCGAAGGCGTGCTTACCTATGTCATAAACGACCCGCGCATTCGTCAAGGTGTTCAGTTCGCCGACAGCGATCTGACTCATGTGACCGAAGGAACGATCATTGTTGCAAATATCGTCGACTACGGAAATCCGCTGACTGTTAAGATTGCCAAAATACTTGGGAATAAAAACGATCCAGGCATGGATGTACTAACCGTTCTTGCGGAGTACGGAGTCGAACCGAAGTTTCCGCAAGAAGTCATGGATCAAGTAGCAAAAATCCCGATGGAAGTGTTGGCACACGAAAAGGAAGGTCGGCGTGATTATACCGACCGCGTCGTCGTTACAATCGACGGAGATGATTCAAAAGATTTTGACGATGCAATCAGTCTTTCCAAAGTAGGGGACAACTATCATCTGCAGGTCCACATCGCCGATGTCAGCCATTATGTCACTGCCTATTCGCCACTCGATTTGGAAGCGGAACGCCGCACGACTTCCGTCTATGTGGTTGATCGTGTCGTTCCTATGCTTCCCCATGCGTTATCCAACGGCATTTGTTCGCTTAATCCAAACGTCGAGCGTCTTACACTGACTTGCGATATGGTAGTTAAAGCGGACGGTAGCGTAGAAACATATGAAATCATCCCATCCTTCATCAAGTCCAGTTATCGGATGACCTATAATAACGTCAATAAAATCTTGCACGAAGACGACGAAATGTCGAAAAAGTACACAGAAATCAAAGCTCTCTTTTTCCTGATGAAAGAATGCACAACGAGTATCCGTACACGACGCGAAGGATTGGGGTCGATCAATTTCGAAACCATCGAATCAAAGTTCAAAGTCGATGAAAACGGAAAAGTACTGGCTATTTCGGCTCGTAAATCGGATGAAGCTGAATTGATTATTGAAGATTTCATGGTATTAGCAAATGAAACAGTCGCGCGACATACGAAATGGCTCGAGATTCCGGCGTTGTACCGCATTCATGAAACACCGTCAAAACTGAAAATGCAGGAATTCTCCAAACTACTGAACCAGTTCGGTGAAAAACTTCGCGGCGATCTAAGCCAGATTCAACCGGGGGCACTGCAGAAACTACTGACGAAATTTGAAAACAAACCAGAATTCCATGTTATCTCCACGGTTCTTTTAAGAAGTATGATGAAAGCGAAATATGATCCCAAGTGTATCGGACATTTCGGTCTAGCACTGAAAGAATATCTGCACTTTACATCTCCGATTCGCCGTTATCCCGATTTGATCGTCCACCGTATGCTTCGTAAGTACCACTTCAACATTCCAGATGAAAAAGCCCGCGTCGAGGATGAACATTTGATGGAAACTTACGCTTTGGAAACGTCTTTCGGCGAACGTAATGCGGTTGAAGCGGAACGCGAAGTCGAGAATATGAAGAAGGCTGAGTTTATGGTCGACCATGTAGGTGAAGTCCACAATGGCATCATCAGCGGAGTGACCCGTTTCGGATTCTTCGTATCGCTCGAGAATACAGTTGAAGGATTGGTGCATATCCAAAACTTGACCGATGACTATTACGAATTTGATCCTAGAGGCTACTGTCTACGCGGAACACGTACTCACCGTACTTTCGTCTTGGGTCAAAAGATCAAAATCAAAGTAACCGGTGCGAATAAAGAGAAAAAGACTGTGGATTTCCAGTTGGCGGAAGAAGTCAAACGTAAATCAACGCCGCCGACGCATAAAGGGGGACCGGTCCATGGCCGTAAAAATCGTATCCGTTAATCGAAAAGCGTTTCATGACTATTTCATCATCGAAAAACTGGAAGCCGGTATGTCACTTTTCGGAACCGAAATCAAATCGATACGACGTGGCTCCGTACAATTCAAAGATGCCTATATCGAATTCAAAAACGGAGAAGCATACGTGCGTGATATGTATATCGCCCAGTACGAGTTCGGTAACCGATTCAATCACGAAGAAACACGCGATCGTAAACTATTGATGCATAAAGCCGAAACAGCAAGATTACAAAAGAAAGTCAAACTTAAAGGATTCACCGTCATTCCGCTGCAAATGTATCTGAAAGACGGAAGAGCCAAACTCGAAGTTGCATTGGCTGAAGGGAAGGACCAACACGATAAACGCGAAGCATCGAAAGAAAAGGATGCAAAACGCGAAATCGACAAGATCATGAAGAATCAACGGTAAAGGAAATCATGCGTGATTTCCTTTTATTTTAGCGGTTTTTAGTGTTTTGTATAATTCGATTTTATTGATTTATAAAATGATTATAAGGATTATTATTAGTTCAATTTAACTCATAATATATGCGAAAATTGTGTTGAAAAAAGCGCTTACAGAGAATAAAATCAAATTAAAGAGAAGGAGGATTATTGTATATGAAAACTAGTTTCCGGAAAATTCTGGTTTTTACATTAGCCCTCGTATTCGTTTTTTCCCAAAGTTTGGTAAAAGTATCCGCCATCGTCGGGTATCCCGTTGAAGCAACGCCGAAAGTTCAAGTGAAAATCGCCGTCGGTTCAACAACT
Source organism: Erysipelotrichales bacterium (assembly GCA_038323255.1). Classification (GTDB taxonomy): domain Bacteria; phylum Bacillota_I; class Bacilli_A; order Erysipelotrichales; family Erysipelotrichaceae; genus GWE2-51-13. The sequence continues at coordinate 26,380 of JBBQGS010000003.1, forward strand.
TTAAACAATACAACTTTCCTTGGTGATTTAAAAGATGCTTTGATAGCAAAAGGTGTCGACGTCAGTGTTTTGGATCTGGCCTTTACCGCCAGCACCAATTTTAATCCAGCCGACAAGTCCCTCTGGGATTTCTACGACCATTTCGGAGAATGGGGTGAAGTCGGAGTTGCCGAGGGGTTCATAACTGCCAAGGCATCTGAAGATTATCTTATTGCGCACGTACCTGGATACAACTCAACAACAATGTATGTTGAAGATTTTTACTTTTCACAGCCTCTGAGAGGGTATGAGATTGAATATTATAATGGAACGACCTACTCTACAATCGCTTGGCCTATCTTGAATTCAGTGTTCGCAGACATTGCTGCTCACCCGATGAACTATGACCAACAATGGTATGAAGGCTCATGGTACAGTGCCGCGACCACTTTTCTGGATGGAGCCGGTGTAGACTATAAATACTTTAATGATCTTTTCTACGATGCTTCTGCCCATAAGGTTTTTTTGGAGTATTATGATTCAACTTGGAATTATTTCTCAACAGAGTGGCCGGCAGGTTATGCGGTTATTCAATCTTTAGCGACGATTGATTTCACAAACGACACTGTGGATTCCGATGATAATTATCTCAGCGTAGAGGGGAATCACGGTCCGTCTGATAATATTCACTTTGACATGCAATACGAATTCAATAAGAGTTTGATTGGGTTGAAGCATTATCCTGATCCTGACAGTAATCCAGATAATGATAACCCTGTAGATTGGTCCAATGATCCACATATTGTTACCCGTGACAACGGGAATGTATTGGTATTCTATGGATATGGAGCACCAGCCTATAAAGACTTCATGATTTCAAAATCAAATTCTACAGACCGCAAGGAAATCACCTTTGATTTAGATGAAGCAGGAATTAAGTATCATAGCATGCAAGGGGGAGGATTCCTCTTCAATGTAGCAACAAGTGTTAACGGTTCCGGTCATTTGATGATGAACGGATATGCCATCCTGTATGAAAGTAGCGGAATCGGACTTTATCAGATAGCCAATGTCAATGTAGAGGATTTCCATAATGAAGAGAGCTACAATCTTGCTGGGTATTCAGGTGTAACCCGGATAGCAACGTTTACGAAAGCCTCCGGAAGTAAGCTTCATTCAGTCAAGATAACAGTTGAGAACAATGTATTGAATATGTTTGACAATGATATACAGCCCATTGAGGATTATACATTGCCAGAAGTGTACGGAAACCGCTTCGGTCCGTTATCTTCTTACAACCCCCATGGATGTGACGAATTATCTTACTTCACACTCAGTAACCTTAGAATGAATACGGTTAGCACGGTTGTGAAAACCATTGACCAAGTCGTCGACGAGTTGACATGGACGGCAGGTGCCCAGCATTACTTGATCAACTTGGAAGATGCCATCGACACCGCATTAACTCAGACAAAAATCAATACGATCGGCGCCAAACTCAAATTAGCGAAAGCAGCGTATATAGGAGTCGGGTCGACAACGAACAAACCGCAACAACAATCAATCATCACCGCAAACGGAAATTTGGGATTATTCATCCCTGAAACCGCTACAGATGTAATCAATCAGATTGTTGACTATATCTTCGCAAGAGTTCATCCGGTCATCATCTCCAACGTAGTCGATATCGAAATCGCCAAGTTAGGGAAACCGTATATCCTGAAATCGGGAGACACGGCAACATCAGTCACAGGAAACATTACATTCTTGAATCCATTAAAGGCTTATACCGGTTCAACAGTGAAATGGACATCCAACCATCCTTCAAACCTTGCAGGCACCGGGATCGTCAATCGGCCGACTTACACGATCGGCGATATAAAGGCGACAGCCACGATGGCTGTAACATATGAGGGTATCACAGTTACAAGAGCTTACCCGTTAACAATTAAGAAACTTCCCATTACATCAGCTGAAAAACTGAGTCTCGATCTAGCAAAGTTGGCTATCGTCTATGCTTCAGGTGACAGCGAAATCTCTGTTACGCAGAAACTCGGCTTCACCGCTTCCTTACCGCAAGGTTCGACTGTTGTATGGTCGAGTGATAAACCGGCGATTGTCGATATGAACGGGAATGTTGTTCGTCCCGCCTTCGCAACAGGAGATCAACCAATCGTCATCACAGCACTCGTCAGCAACGGTAGCGAAACTTCGAGTGTGATCTTCAATATCACAGTCATAAAGAATGCAAAGACAGACAAAGAAAAAGTTGAAGAAGATGGAAGCGGAATCATTAAGTATGCTGGTGGTGAAGATGAAAGCAACGTCAAGACAATCGTTAGTTTGGCAAATGCCGGATCAGTCAATGGTTCGACGATTACCTGGACTTCAGATCATCCTGATATCTTGACTGAAAAGGGAATTGTTGCCAGACCGAAAACCGGTGACGTAGAAGTCACTTTGACCGCCACAATCAAAAACGGCCAAGCCAGTATCGTAAAAACGTATAAAGTCATGGTCAAACAAGATGTAACGCCTACCAGCTCATTTACAGGTTATCTACCCTATTTATTAGGACTAGTGATTCTTGCCGGTGCAGCCTGGTGGTTCATTGCCTCTCGTAAGAAGAAAGAAACAGTATAGTTGATCAGCTTCCCGAGGAATTGGGAAGCTTTTTTATGCCATTTAAATCCAGAGGAATACGCAAACCGAATCGACGATTCGTACTACTCTACGATATGCTTAACTAGTGAACAGAAATGAGTTGCTCATAAAGATACTGTCTTTTTTGAAAGGAACCAATCCATGAAAAGCTCATATCAGTAATGCTTTTGTTTCTCTTTTCAGTTTGTGGTTAATTGGCATAACTTACTACAACCGGTATGACATCGCAACGGTTCCTTGAACAAATGCCATATCTATCCATAACTTAAGGAAAACAATCGATTATCCTTATTCAACCCGTGTCTACAGTGCTGGTTTATGCATTAGGGATTCTTATTCGTTAAGAACCACAGAAATCAAAAATCAAGGATATGGTGGGGAATCGATATAGGTTTTTGGGGTATTGGAGTGCTTGTGGCTAGCAGTAGTTATAGGACGTTTGGGTATGAATTGGAATGTGCTGCACGTGCACTTTGCCATCAACGAGTTGGGTTGAAATCATGTACCTTTGGATCACTATTTTCAGTATGAACTCACTCCTGGTATCAATGTCATATCGTATAGTAGCGCAAAGCACGTGGAATAGGATCGGAATCTAAGCATTGTAGCGTAATTTCGGTTACAGCGTTTGGTTGCTTTCAGGAATTCCGTTTGCGAATCTCTTCGTACTATCTTATGATGCATGATTGATTTTTCTATTCTCGACAATCATTTTATATTTCGTGATAGTATCAGGGCAAAAAAGGAAAAGTGAACCTGACTCTACTAAAAACAGGCTGCTATTATAGATGGGAATGGCGCATACTTCGCATGGTTGTTCTTGTGTTTCGCTTCCACTCTATTGCAACTTTATTATTTGGTTCAATGAAAACGATGTCTTACATCTGTTTCTGATTCTATGGATGAATCGACAATACCGAAACATCTATAGAACACTCGTTCATTCGTAAAAGGTTTACTACCTCAATAAAAAACGCCTCCTTTTGAAGGGAAGCGTCTTACTCTATTTACCAGTGACCTCCACCACCGCCGCCGAAGCCGCCGCCGCTAAAGCCACCACCACCACCGCCAAAGCTTCCACCGCCTCTGGAACGAGGCATAGAAGTCATCGCACGGTTCATGGTACCTAATGTGTGATTTAGACTGTTCATAAGCAGGAAAGAATTGAAGTGTCCGGGGGTCGAGCTGGCATACCAGCTAGGTTGCGGAACAGCAATCGATTCGAATTTCTTCGACCAGACATCAGATACATTCAATACATAAGCATAAGGCAGAATCCGATAGAAATAGGCTGGATCATCTTTAACCAGCATTTCCAATTTATCTTTTTCCGCAACATCAATGAAGTGTTTTAAACCGACGATTTTACCCAAATACTCAGTTCCTAACGGTGTACGTTTATCCATTACGCTGACGATGTTCAGATTCACTACCACAGTTAGAATGAGAATGATGAATTTCCAAATGGCACCACCAGTCCAGACAAAGATTCCGAAGATACTGATGATGAAAATCAAACCGACCATAACTAAGGGTAGAACGAATCCGATTTTTCCGCTAAGTCTCAGAGAACGCCATTTCTGCAACATGAGTGCATAGAATACGGTCACAAATAAGCCGCTTCCTGAGACGAATAACGGGGCAATCAAAGCAATTCCTGGGTCATAGGTTTTTACATAAATCAGAGAAGCTAAAACAAGGTATAAAGGAATCATCGAAGCGAAGCCCAATAAGAACTTAATGAATGTTGAATCTTTACGGTAAATATTCCGACTTTTATTTCCTTGGAAATGACGCTGTATGTCAGCTTGGGCATGTTGGAGATGCATATAGAATGTATTTTCCAGTTGCTTGTTGGTGACTTCGTCGCGCCCCATAAACAAAGCGTTAAACAGAGTTTTCTCGGCACGGATTTCCGTATCGGCGATCGGCATCAGCTTTGTCAATGTGAAGTTGTTTTTACTTTCTTCCGTAATCTTAAGATATCCTTTTGAAGCCCATTCGATAATCAATGACAGAACATCGCGTGAATCGACGAATCCGTCGAAGATGAATCCTACTTGGGCGCTGCTTAACCCCGGAATCGGATTGAACTCGACTGTTTCTACCGGTTTCTCGTCTTTCCCAAATCGCAAAAAAGCCAAGTACATCAAGACGACCACGAAGATACAGAAAATAATGGCGGGTATACTGTAGTCGGCCGCAGGGATGAAGTAGAAATATCCGTCGGGCAATTCAGTGAAAATTGTCAAAGCCTGACCATAGGTGATCGTTTGGTCGTAAGACCCGGTCAATGTATTACCGGTAATCGTATACTTCATTGCATAGGGAATGTTGCTGTCGGCATTTCCGGCATAAAAGAGAATCTTTTGCGGCCAGTCTTTGGGCATGGTGATCGAGAAATCCACATGTTCGATTGGATCATTCCAGTATTGCCCGACAAGATTCCAATATAAAGCTTGATAACCCTGTACGTCTAAGTCTCTGGTTTGAATTGTGTAAGAATAATTGTAGGTTTTTGCGCCGGTGACATAGGTATTTACATCCCCGATTTTTATGTAGACATTTCCGTTTTCGCGAAGGATCTCTGCGACTGGCGCATCTGCACACTTAAAATTACTAAGTGGGAAATGGTATTGACGCGAATAGACGGTCCCATTGACGGTCCATTCTCTCGAATAATCCTCCGGAATCACAATATACGGACCGCGTGAATTCGAAATATTGAACATCATGTCTAATTTCTGATTGATCGTCACTTTTCCGTTTTCGTCGACGACCATATCAATCTTGTAATTCTTGATTTCAACATCGCTTAGCGCATGCGTCGGAATTCGAACGCTGGCAAATGCGATCGTCACTAAAAGGAAAGTAAGTAAGAGTGTTTTCAGTTTTCTCATGATTCCCTCCTCAAGGGAAAAGGGGAACGATGCTCCCCTTTCGGCTTAGAATTGGACTTTGACGTTTTGACGTTGAGCTTCGTTTGTAACTTCGAACAGTGGGCGGCGTTTGAAACCGAACATTCCGGCAATCAGGTTGGTCGGAAAACGTTCCAATTTTGTGTTGAATTCACGTGTCGAACCATTATAGTATTTACGGGACTGTGCGATATCATCTTCGACAGCTTTTAATTGACTTTGCAAATCCAAGAAACTGGCATTGGCTTTCAGGTCAGGATAGGCTTCCGCAATCGCAAATAGACGACCGAGAGCTCCCTGAAACGATGCTTCGTTGGTCGCTTTTTCTTCCAACGTTTTCGAACCTGCTGCCATATTACGGGCAGCGATGACTTTTTCCAACGTTTCACTTTCATGCTTAGCATAACCTTTGACTGTTTCGACTAAGTTCGGAATCAAATCATAACGTTTGACCATGTAAACATCCATGGTTGAGAAAGCTTCGTCGACGCGGTTGCGCAGCGAGACGAGTGAATTGTATGCTGTAACCAGCCAAATACCGATCACAACGACCAGAAAGAGAAGTATATAACCGATGTAATCCATAGTAACCTCCTCGTCACATTGGTATGTGTATAATCTGATTATACTCCATGTAAAAGCGTGTGAAAAGGATGTCATTCGTTTCAAACAGTCATTTTACGAAGAATATTCAAATTATAAACACAAGTTTTAGCTTTCAAGTATGATATCCTACCATTGCGAGGTAATTTATGAAAATAACCCTGGGTACTTACACAAAGCGAATCAGTAAAGGTATCTATACGATCGAACTAAATAGTGGGAAAAAGACGCTTGAGAATCTAACGTTACTGACTGAAATTCAAAGTGCATCGTATATTAAGAGTGAAGGGAACAGGCTATATGCTGTTGTTAAAGATTGTAGTGGTGGACTTCGGATGTATGAGAATTCGAGAATGGTAAGCCAGATTACACAAGAAGAAACCCCTCCGTGTTATATCAGTACGGTTGAGAATGGCAAGTTCGTCTTTACCGCGAATTATCATGGAGGGCACATTGATATGTATTCTGCTTGTGACGATAGCCTGACGCATCTTCAGCGGATAAACTATCCAATAGGTTCACATGCTCACTGTATCGTTTATGTAAAACAATTCGATGAGGTGATTGTCTGTGATTTGGGACTGGACAGAGTTCTCGCTTATTCGATCGTTGGGAATCAACTTAATCTGAAATATGAATTCAATACATTACCCCAACAAGGACCACGCCACTTTGTTAGTCATCCGACCTTTCCAGTTATGTATGTGTTTACCGAGTTAACTAGTGAAGTGCTCGTTCTGAAACACATTGATACAGGCTTGGAGTTAATTCAAACGATCGAAACATTACCAGCCAATGAGAATCAAGTTAAATCTGGCGCTGCGATACGCATCAGTAAAGATGGCAAATTCCTCTATACATCCAATCGAGGGCACGATTCACTAACTGTGTTTAAGGTAAATGACAGCGCAAAACTGGAAACGATCCAGAATATTTCAACTGATGGAAGTCATCCGCGCGATTTCGACCTTTCCTTTGATGGTTGTTTCGTAGTGGTCGCAAACATGATGAGCGATAATCTGACTTTATTCCAACGCAGCGAAGACACAGGTAGGTTGACCCTGCTGCAAAAAAATATTTTCGCACCTGAAGTTACATGCGTCTGCTTCGATAGTTAAGCAAATCGTGCATTTGTGTCTTCTTTCGTACACCTTGTCAGAACCCCCTCATATCCATTGACAAGGGGACCGTGTTATTCTATACTTTGTTCGCACACATGGGGGTGTCATGGTTTCGACAGGTTGCTGTTGGATTCAAGCTGCAGTGGACTGGCGACCTAATCGCCAAAAACAAAACAACTAACAACAATTACGCTTTCGCTGCTTAATTAGCCTAACTAGGCTTCAGCGTGTCTCCCCTTGTTCTTCCTTGGACTTGGGCTAGACATCAGAAACAAGGAATACGGGATCAA
>JBBQGS010000004.1:0-30268 GCA_038323255.1 Erysipelotrichales bacterium
GAATACCCCATTTCGTCGACAGTCTGGGAAGGCATCGCCTTCTTTTATTTACAAAAGTAGTTAAAATACTCATAACGCTAGGAATCATCCAGATGCTGGAGGTAACTATGATAGAAGATTACGTAATCCTTATCAAAGAGCAAATCTATCAAACAAAAAAAGAGTGTTCTCAGAATACGGAAACAAGTCAATTATGCTGAATTTGTAAAGTTAAAGAAAATCCCTCCTTTCGTTTCAACGTTTCTTTACTTCCGTTGTCCACTTTGGAGGGATCATATTGTTCTCTGGATGCTTCGTTTATTTTTTGATGACGCTTTCCAACCAGATTGGATCAGGTGTCAATCCAAGTAGCTCGGTAACGGTCGATGCGATGTTAGCTAGGCCAAATGAGCCTTCTTTCATCGCAATATTCGTTCCTGTTATGATAAGCGGGACTTTATTCAGCGTATGCGATGTTTTCGCTCTGGGCGCTACGCTGTGATCTTTGGACTTTTCATACATTTCATCCGCATTCCCGTGGTCAGCTGTGATGATCATGATTCCACCGACGGCTTCGACTGCGTCATAAAGACGTTTGAGCTGCAGGTCGACGGATTCGACGCCGATGATGGTGGCTTCGTAATTGCCGGTATGTCCGACCATGTCGCCGTTAGGGTAATTGCAACGTAAGAATGTATATTTGCCGGTATTGAGGGCGTCGATCAGGGTATCCGTGATCTGCGCACATTGCATCCAAGGACGCTGTTCAAAGGGCAGCACATCGGATTTGATTTCAACGAATGTTTCCAACTTGTCATCGAACTTTTCGGTCCGGTTGCCGTTCCAGAAATAAGTGACATGTCCATATTTCTGCGTTTCGGAGATCGCATATTGGCTTACGCCGTGGGCGACTAGATATTCCGAGAGGGTGTGTTTGATATGTGGAGGCGTTACGAGATACTTATTGGGAATCTGCAAATCTCCGTCATATTGAAGCATGCCGGCATAATAGACATCGGGACGGCGTTTACGGTCGAATTTGGTGAATTTGTCTTCTTCGAATGCGCGCGAGATTTCCAACGCACGGTCGCCGCGGAAATTAAACAATACGACGCCGTCATGGCTTTCGATAGCGCCGACCGGTTTCCCGTTTTCAGAAATGACGAAGGCAGGTAAGAATTGATCGGTGAATCCGCCTTCAGCGCGATAGGTTTCAATGGCTTCTTTGGCGCTGGCGAAACTTCTGCCCTCACCGAGGACATGCGTCTTCCATCCGATGTCGACCATGCCCCATTCGGCTTCATAGCGATCCATGGTGACACGCATACGCCCACCACCTGATGCGATTTTCGCATCGAAAGAAATATCGCTGACTTCTTTTAGGAGCGTTTCGAGTTTATCCACGTAAATGAGTGCGGATGTTTCGGGAACGTCCCTTCCATCAAGCAGGATATGTACGCGTACTTTCTTGAAACCGTCGCGTTTCGCATGTTGGATCAGTGCGAAGAGATGATCGATATGAGAGTGAACATTTCCATCCGACAATAAGCCGATGAAATGAAGTGTGTGGTCCTTCGCAAAAGCACTGATTTCTTTCCATGTTTTCGAAATGAAGATATCTCCGCTTTCAATTGAAGCGTTTACCAGTTTGGCACCTTGGGCGTAGATTTGTCCGCATCCCAATGCATTATGTCCGACTTCGGAATTACCCATATCTTCGTCACTGGGCAGTCCGACGGCGATTCCGTGGGCTTTCAGGGCGATATTGGGGTATTTACTCATAAAGATATCTAAGTTGGGTGTATACGCGTTTTTGACTGCGTTACCATAGGTGCTGTCAGAAAGTCCGACGCCATCCATGACAACTAATACGATAGGTTGTTTATTCATGTGGTTCTCCTTATCAACTGTTCCATTTTACCATTTTTCCCTAAATTTCGCACATGAAATGAACGACCTGGTCTTCCTCAAAAAGAAAGAGCGTCGATTTGACGCTCTATTTCGATTCTTCCGCTTTGGGGAGATAGAAGATCTGTTCCCCTTCTTTACTTAGCATATAGGCAGCACGCGCATAACTGCGCACGTAATCCGGATCCAGCAGTTTTTCTTTCTGTTGCGTCAGGGTCGCGTTTTCTGTTTCCAATCCGTTTAACTGACTTTGCGCTGTATTCAACTGTTGTTTTAAACGGATGGTCGTATACGCTTCCGTGCCGACCGTATATAACATGAACACGCTCAACCCGAGAAGGATGATGTTCAATATATTTTTGACTGCTTTTTTAGGACGAAGAACACGTTTAGTTGCCATTTACTACTCCTTTTTATGAATGGAAGGGTGGATTCACGCTGTAAGTACATTATACTGACAATTTCAAAGAATGCAAGAATGTCAGTTTAAATACAATGTGAACAATTATGTTAACGGTTTGTGAGGGATGATGGATTCTTCGATTACTTCATACATGGAAACGGCGTCGGACTTGCGGATTGAGAACTCGATCGACAGTACGCGCACTTTGAGACGGCGATGACCGAAGAATAATTCCACTTCGTCGCCGGGTTTCACTTCACTTGAAGGTTTGGCGACTTTCCCATTGATGAGCACACGGTCTTGATCGGCTAGCTCTTTCGATATCGTACGACGTTTGAGAATGCGCGAGACTTTGAGATATTTATCAATTCGCATGGGATTCTCCTTTGGGGGAAAGATGGGATGTTTTCTCTAATACAGCGAGTGCAAGGGCCAACCAATCACCGGATTTGGGGATGGAAACGATGATCGATCCTCCGATATACTTCAAGGTGATCACAGAGGAAAGTTCGGAAATCATCCGAAACAGTTTCACGCCGTCGATCGAACTTGACCAATCGACACTGAACGCCAAATCGGTAGTTTTAAAACGTTCTTTGAACGAAAGGATACGCGGATCGCCGAGTAGAATATCCAAGCGCTTCTTTTCGAAAAGCAAGCCGACCGAGCGCGGAAGTTTCCCGTACATGTCGGTGATTTCTTCCTGCAGTTTCTTCAGTTCGTGTTCGGAATCGGTTTTATCGATCCGTTGGTAAAGTGATATCTTTTCGTAATCCTGCGGTGCGAACGCCTGTGGAATGTAGGCGTCGATCTGGAAATTCTGTTTGACTTCCATTTCCTTCTCTTCCACGACAATCCCACTTCGTTTTTCCGCGATCGCCTGTGACAGGAGTTCGATGTACATATCGATCCCGACCGTGTCGATGAATCCGGACTGCGAATCTCCCAACATTTCACCGGCGCCGCGAATCGTCAAATCACGCATGGCAATTTTGTACCCGCTGCCGAGTTCGGTGAATTCTTTGATCGACTGTAGTCGCTTTTGCGCGATTTCTGAGAGTTGTTTGCGCGGCGAGTACATGAGATAGGCATAGGCCAGTCGGTCGCTGCGGCCGACTCTTCCTTTGATTTGGTAAAGTTGAGACAATCCGAATGTATCAGCCCGGTCGATGATAATGGTATTCGCATTGGGGATGTCGATGCCCGTCTCGACGATCGTGGTGCAGACTAAGACATTGTATTCGTTGGTGGTGAAGCGGTACATGACGTCTTCGATCTCTTCGCGATGCATCTGCCCATGCGCTACGGCGACTTTGGCTTCAGGGATATCCTGTTTAATTTGATAGGCGACACTGTGGATTTGGGAAACATTATTGAACAGGTAGAAAACCTGTCCGTTGCGGGCAAGTTCGCGCTGAATGACTTCTTTGATGACGCCTTTGTTTTTATGCAAAACATAGGTTTGTACAGGAAGACGGTTCTGCGGCGGTGTTTCGAGTTGCGAAAGCGACCGTACGCCGATTAGCGACATCTGTAGGGTCCGCGGGATCGGTGTCGCGCTTAAGGAAAGAACATGGACGCTCTGTTTGACTTCTTTGACTTTTTCTTTGTGTTCAACTCCGAATCGTTGTTCCTCGTCGATGACCAAGAGTCCGAGATCTTTGAATTTGACATCTTTCGATAAGATACGATGGGTCCCAATTAGAATATCAATTTTTCCGTCTTTCACATCGCGTATCGTTTCTTTGGCTGCACTCTCGATCACAAAACGGTTCAATAAACGGATATTCACGGGATAATTGGCGAATCTGCGCAGGAAAGTCTGGTAATGCTGGCGGGAAAGAACGGTGGTCGGACATAGGAAGGCGACTTGTTTGTGTTCAGCAATCGCTTTAAACGCGGCGCGGATTGCGACTTCGGTTTTCCCGAAACCAACATCTCCGCATAAGAGACGATCCATCGGTTTCATTCTCATCATATCCGCTTTGATATCTGTAATCGCAGTGGCTTGATCGTCGGTCAATGTATATTCGAATTCATCCTCGAATTCTTGTTGGAGCTCGCTATCCGGTCCAAAAGCATAGGCGATGTCTTTTTCACGCGTCGCATAGAGTTCAATCAAACGATCGGCGATCTCGCGAACGTTTTCTTTGATTTTCGCTTTGGTTTTTGTCCACTCGTTGGAGCCCAGTTTATTCAGTTTCGGTGAAACGCCGTCACGCGAGACGAATTTACGGACAAGTTGGAATTGTTCCAAAGGAACAAAAAGTTGATCATCGCTACGAAACAGCACATGCAGGAAATCACGGTGGACCCCGTCGATTTCTTTGGTGATGATGCCCAGGTATTTGCCGACACCATGCTGGTGATGGACGATATAATCGCCCACTTGCAGATCCTGGTAGGTACTGAGCGTTTCGGCTTCTTTGAATTTATTCGCATAACGTCCGATGGGGATGTGGCGTTGGAAGAGTTCCTTGGTGGTCAGCACCAATACAGGAGGTTCCAATAGTTCGAATCCTTCGTCACGCTCTTCATGTACGATCGACAGTCCGATTTCTTCCAGAGCTGGTTCGAACATGGTATAGGGAATGTTTTGGTAAAGCAGGATCTCGATTACACTCTTGATTTCGGCTTCTTTGAGGCAAAGTACGACATGTTTCTTCTTACGTTCGATGTCGATCAGTTTAACGGCCTGAACCAAAGGTTCCTGCGGGAAATGCACATCGCGGAGTGGAAAACGCATTTCTTTCCCCGCTGTTTCGAAGAGCTCGAAATCGACGCGTTGATAGACAGCCAATAAAGTCGCCAAATCATGAAACACGTTAAATGTCGTCAGGGCTTCTTGGTCCTGGCTCTTCTCTTGGATATAATCGACCGTTTCTTCCATCAGATGGTGAACATGATCTTTTACTTCCTGAAGGGGGGAAACGATAACCAACGGATCCTTTGCATAGGAGAAAACAGAGTCGTTGTCATCGAGGAAAGCGGTATACCGGTACAGATAGTTTTCTTTCACATGTGTCCGCAAGTAATCTAAATCTTTGTTGATCTGACCTTCCAATACTTCGTATTCATCTTGAGAACGACGTGTTTTTTCCCGCTTAAGCGCTTCGCCGACTTTTAAATCGATACGGTCAATCTGTTCATCTTTCAGTAACACATCACTGGCAGGCTGAATTTCGACGGATGTCAGTTCTTGGGTAGAGCGTTGCGTACTAAGGTCGAAGATGCGCAGACTTTCGATTTCAACATCGAAAAACTCGATGCGCAGCGGAAGATCGGTATTGATCGGATAAACGTCGACGATTCCACCGCGCATTGCGAAACAACACGGTTGATCGACCCGATTTACCTGAGTATATCCAATGACACGCAACTGTTTTGCAAGATCCTTGGGTTCGATATGCTGGTTGACCCCAAGATGGATCGTCCTTTGTTTGAAGAATTCAGGTGAAGGCAGATGACGCAGTGCGGCCCCAACATGGGTGATGCATAGGATGGGCGTTCCGACGCTTAAACGGCTCAAAGTTTCCATTTTCTGGACGTTGATTTCCGGTGAAGATGCAATCGCTTCAACACGGAGTGATTCCTCACTCGCAAACAGCGCAAATTCTTCATCGTTGAGCCAGGTGGATAGTTTCGCATGCAACTGCTGCGCCTGATATAGGTTAGGTTTCACCACAAATATCGACTGGGGGTTGCGTCGGTAGGTCGCTGCCAATAGTGCGGCTTCCTGCGTGAGTGACAAATGCGCAAAAGAGCCCTGCCCGTTTGACAGCGCCCTTACGGAAGCCTCTTGGATTAATCGTTGAAGGATCTGTTCCATCAATCCACCTTCTTATTATATAGATTCATGACATCAATGAAGGGTTTTGAGACAAAGTCGATCGCTGCGTTCGCCGCATGTTCGAGTGCTTTTTTATGTAAAGGTCGTTTTTCTTTCTCAACCTTCCCTAAAACATAATCGACGGTAGGAATCATCGGGTTCTTATCGATCCCGATACGAATACGGGGGAATTCCTGGGTATGCAGATGCAGGATGATGCTTTTCATCCCGTTCTGTCCTCCGGCGCTTCCTTTTTCACGCAGACGGACTTTCCCGACCGGTAGATCCAGATCGTCGAAGATGACTAGAATGTCTTTCGGTTCGATTTTATAGAAACGTGCGGCTTCCGCCACCGCTTCTCCGGATAGATTCATATAGGTTTCAGGTTTCATCAGTAATACCTGTTCATTTCCGATCGTAACACTCGCAACTTTCGCTTTGAATTTACGGACCATTGACGGTGCAGAGACTTTATGTAAGATTTCGTCCATGACCATAAAACCCGAGTTGTGGCGGGTTTGTTCATAGGATTTACCTGGATTTCCTAAGCCGACGATCATTTTCACAGTGAGCCCTCTTGCCTAGATATTATACACGAAAAAACACGACCTTGTCTTGAGGGCTTTACAAGCAGAAAACGTTTGCGATAAAATGGGGGGAACTGGGGGATGGATATGAAGAATTTAAAGCTTTCAAAGGGAATCCCGTTTTACGCCATCGTCCTTTTATTCGGGTTTGCGTTATTGTTCAATTGGCTGTTTTATACTGAACGAACGGTATACAAAGAACTCAAAAGTGTGAAATCTCCCTATGATAATGTCGTGCTGGTCGGATATCTCGGCAATTGCGGCGCAACCTGTCCATGGTCAATCAAGGTGAGACTGGAAACTCCCGACGGCAAACTGATTCTCGATCATGTGTTCTTGGCGTTTCATTGCGAAGCTGTTGATATCGAATGGTTGGATCGGGTACACGCTCGGATAAACGGGGTAGTTCTCGATGTTTTCAAAGACCGGCTTGACGATCGTGTGGATCGACATTCGGTTTGCCCGCAAAATCCTTGAAAGATTCTTAAAAGTAATAAATATATTTATATCCTGGATTGTAAAATGAGAATGGAATAAATTAACCATCGATCAAAACGGAGCGATGTGGCACAACAGAAGAAAAGTCCATAGGAAACCCTTACAATGATTTTGAGAAAAAAAGCAAGGAGCTCTCCTATGAACCACACACATTGTACCCTAAAAACGAAGAAATATGCACATCTTGACTATGAATCCTATCGCTTCATCGAATCTGAGTTGAAACAGTTCCTAACTACCTCGCAACACGGTAAGACGAAGTTCATGAAGACCTTAGCCAAAGATGTCCATACTTCGCTCTCCAATCTCTATGCGATTCTGCAGGCCGGGAAAATCATCCTGCGTCATCCAAGACGGAAACCCTGCATCGAGTTCAGTGCCGATGCGGCATGGAGTCGCAGACACGTGATTCAGACGGCCAACAGTTCCAAGTTCCTGAAGGCACAAGCGTTCATTCAGGATGTCGTGGAAGCCTTCCGGGATCCGCAGAAGATGGATTCCATCGATGAGACCATCGGGAATCTCACCCGTTACCATCGCGAGGACTATCCCTGTGTCATTACCACTAAGACGTTCTATACCTACATTCATCAACGGAAAGTAGCGATTCTACCGCTCGATTGTCCGGAAATGACGCAGCGTAGGAAGCGTACACCGCTTCACCTCGTTAAACGCCAGAAAGGGACCTCGATTGAACTTCGTCCGCATGAAGTTGAAACACGGGAAACCTTCGGGCATTGGGAAGGCGATACGGTCCGAGGGAAGAAAACTAAGGGAGATGGAGCCATCCTGACCCTGGTTGAACGGATGACGCGCTTCCAAATCGTACTCAAATTGAAATCCTGTACGAGTAAAGCGATCTACATGGCGTTCAATCAACTGGAAAAGACGCTGGGATCCGACACCTTTATCCAACTCTTTCAATCCGTTACGCTCGACAATGGCAACGAATTCGCGCGCTACGCGGACCTTGAGAAGAAGCCTGGAAGCACGAAGCAACGCACCACCATCTATTTCGCTCATCCCTATGCCGCCTTTGAACGGGGAAGCAACGAGAATGGAAATCGACTGTTGCGGCGTAAGATCCGGAAAGGGTTGAGTATGAAACTCTTCTCCGCCAGTATGATTCGCTCCGTTTCTGAAATGATTAACCAGAAGAAGAGGAAGATCCTCGCTTATCAATCAGCCAATGAACTCTTTCGACAACACTGCGTAGACTTGCACATCGACTTCAGTCTAACTTAGTTGTTTAGATTCCTATGCTTTCTTCCTAAAAATTCCATTCTCTATTTACAATCTGCTAATATATTTATATTATTATTCGTTTTGATTATAGTATATTGCGCGTTTATTGCAGATTATTGAGCTTAAAAGAGATTATTCTTCATGTTTTGTCCACTTATTTAAATAAAGGACTATAATCGAAAAATAGATGAAAAAATCTAGGGGGTCTGACATGGGAGAGTTCGGCGAATTGTTTGGTGGTCTGACAATCTTTTTCTTTATCGCTACGGTAATGAACTATATTGTGAAATTTATTAATCGTAGATTCGGTAGAGAAATCGCAAAGTATCCGGAATTCAAAAAAGTTTGGATGAAACTGATGAAGTTGTTGGTGAAGTATCACAAATACTTTGGATTTGCGACCGTCGCTTCACTGATGATCCATTTCTTGGTTCAGTCAAATTTCAAATATATCAGCACAACAGGTTTAATCGCCGGCGGAGTCATGCTATCCCAATTGTTGCTTGGCATGTATGGCGCTTTCATCAACAAGAAACGTAAAGGTACCTGGTTCATCACCCATCGTACGATTTCGGTTGCGCTTATCTTAGCCATCGCTATCCATTTAGCAACCAATTAACGCGCAAAGATAGAGGAAATCTCATAATATTCAAGCATATTTGTCACAATTGCATGGATTTAATTTTGGGGTTAAGCGGTTGCGCGTCTTGACTTGCTGGCACACTTAAATGGTACATTGACGAAATTTGGCCCTAATGGATTGTTAAATCGCCCTCATCTTGTTGTTTTTGGGATCATGTGTTACTTCCGCAAGACCCAAAGTTTCCATCAACGGGGGAATATACATGCCAAAACGGCCGCGTAACCCTTTTTTCAAACCGTACCATCCACCATTGGGATTGCTTTCAGATCGACCCCATGCTTCAACCGTGCCTTCTTTAACTGGTTTTTGTTCGTCGGCGCTGCCGAGTTCGACCCAATCCCTTTTTTCTTTCAGCATGCCATATAGATCCTCAATGCAATTAGCATCATAAATGAGGGTCGTGGAACCTACAATGCACATGATCACTTCTTTGTTTTCTTTGATGTCTCGATACATTTGGTAATCCGATGTCAATGACGGCGTTTTTAGATGCCAAGGATTCTCTTTGGTGCCGATAACGGACATATCTTGTCCTCCTTTATTGAAAGCGATACCTATTTATAAAATGCTCAAATTCCTTTTACGTTGTTGGAACGCTGCTTGTCATAGAATGCAATCCATTGATCAACGCTTATTTTCGAAACTAATTCACCGATTAGATCATATGGGATTTGGTTGGGCTTGCTGAAGCGAATGCATCCTTTTCCCATATTCAGTTTGGTATTGTAGCGTTTGGCATATTCACCTGTAAACCAATGCAATAATGCTTCATTGGCATAGATTCCCATATGATAAACGGAAATATAGTTTTTTTGGGAAGCGATTGCCATAAATGGTAACGGTTGCTTTGGATTTGCATGATATCCTTTTGGATACAATGAAAACGGCACATGATAACTCAGCATCCCATACTCCATGCCCTCTTCAAATCCGATCGGTAAATGATCCAAAATGGATTTTCGAAGCAGAGAGATACTTGTTTTTCTGTCTTCTGGAAGTTCGTTGATATATTCTTCAGGTGTTTTCGCAACTATCTGCATACTCTTCTCCATTTCTTTGAGGATTTAAACACTCCTTCTGTTTCATCTGATTGTTCTATGTCATTATCATAGTCAACCGAAAGTAGAGAGTAAATGATTATGCAATTGGATGAATGATAGAAAAAGGAAGAGCTTATCTCTTCCAGTTTTGGGGGTCTTTTTTCCAATCCATGAGAATATCCAGCTGATTCGGTTGAATAGTGCCATTGTTTTGGGCGACCTGAATCAAGGTAGAGTAATCGCTAAGCGTTACAAGTTCCAAATCGTGTTCAGCAAAATTAGCCAACCCTTTAGGAAGTTGATATGTGAAAACTGCCGCCACGCCTAATACATCAGCGCCTTCGCGCTTTGCGGCAACACAGGCATCCAGTACGCTGCCTCCGGTGGAGATCAGATCATCGATGACAACCATTTTCTGATGTGGTGTGATTCTGCCTTCGATTTGGTTCTCTTTCCCATGGTCTTTGGCTTTGGTTCGGATATAAACCATGGGGAGATTCAGGATCTCCGCAACCCAACAGGCTTGCGGGATCCCGGCAGTCGCCGTACCTGCGATGACTTCAACTGTGGGATATTTAGATAGGATTAGTTTCGCGAGTTCAGATGCGATATCTCTACGTATTACAGGATAACTCAATGTGATGCGGTTGTCGCAATAGATCGGCGACAAGATCCCGCTTGCCCAAGTAAAGGGTTGATCGGGTCGCAGACTTACAGCTTCCACTTCTAGTAGATGACTTGCGATGCGTTCGGCTGTGTTCATTGTGTTTCTCCGTTCCATTCACCTAGGATGTCCAGATAAGCCTGCAATGGGTTTTCGGCACGTGTTATCGGACGGCCGACTACAATGTGCGTCGATCCGTTCTGCTTTGCGATTGAAGGAGTCGTGATTCTTCGTTGGTCATCGATGATTGCCACGGAAGGTCGTATACCGGGTGTTACGCGCAGGAAATCATTCGATGTGACAATCTTGACTGCGGCGGCTTCCAACGGCGAACATACGACACCGTCCAATCCTGCAGCTTGAGCGAGCCGTGCATAGTGAGTGACACTATCGATGAGGGATGCTTGAATCAACTGTTCTTGCTGCATGGCTGCTTCGCTGGTCGAGGTTAGCTGGGTAACCGCAATCAGGAGTGGACAGGGTTTACCCTCTTGCGTTCCATCACGTAACCCTTTCAAAGCTGCTTCCATCATGGCTTTACCGCCAGATGCATGGACATTGGTCATATCGACGCCTAGTTTCGCCAAACCGCGCATCGCACTTTCGACGGTATTGGGGATGTCGTGAAGTTTGAGATCAAGAAATACTTGATGACCGCCTTCTTTGAGATAGCGTACGATGTCCGGTCCTTCTTGGTAATAGAGTTCCATGCCGACTTTGACGAAGAGTTTCTCCGCTGGGAAATGTGCCAGAAACGCTTTCACTGCCGCAAAATCAGGGAAATCGAGGGCGATGATGGGTTTATTCATGGTTTCGCGCCTCCTTGACGCTCGCAATCAGTTCTTCAATCGAGTTTATCCCAAGTTCATCCATTCTTTGGGGCAGTTGATCGATGAGTCTGGGCAAAATCATCGGTTCATTGAAATTCATCGTTCCGATGGCGACTGCACTGGCGCCTGCCATGAAGAATTCCAATACATCGTCGACTGTTTTAATGCCTCCCATTCCGATGATGGGGATATCGACCGCGCGTGCGACTTGATAGATCATGCGGATGGCGATCGGTTTGATGGCTGGCCCGGATAAGCCTCCGGTTAAATTCGCAAGAATAGGTTTTCTTGTCTTAACATCAATGCGCATGCCCAATAAGGTGTTGATCATCGTGATGCCGTCGGCCCCACCGCGCTGTACCGCCTTTGCGATTTCGACGATATCGGTTACATTGGGTGAAAGTTTGACATAGAGTGGTACTTTTGATACTTCTTTGCATGCTTTTGTCAGCCGTTCGACGATGATCGGATCGGTCCCAAATGCAATCCCCCCGTGTTTAACATTGGGACAGGAGATATTGAGTTCAATCGCTTTTACATTGGGGGCAGTAGAAATGACTCGGCAGACTTCAATATATTCTTCTTCGGTGGAACCGGCTACGTTTACGATGATCGGCAGGTTATATTTCAGTAATCCGGGTAACTTGCGTTTCATTACGTCATCCAACCCTGGATTCTGAAGTCCGATGGCGTTCAGCATGCCCGCAGGTGTTTCTACGACACGCGGTGTAGGGTTGCCATACCTTTCTTCCAGGGTAGTAGCCTTCACTATGATGGCCCCCAACAGATTCAAATCATACAATTCAGCATAATCCCCACCGAATCCGAAACAGCCGCTGGCCGGCATGATAGGGTTTTTGAGTTCTAATCCGGGCAGACTTACTTTGAGGCGATTCATACGATCACTTCCCCGGTTTTGAATACAGGTCCATGTTGGCAGATTTTGATAGTATGGTTCGGGTCGTTTTGTTTTTGACAGATGCAGGCAGCGCAGGCTCCGATTCCGCATCCCATTCTTTCTTCTAAGGAAATATAGGCATGCGGATGCGTTGCGAAACGTTGATTCACCATCCTGTTGAGTCCTTTGGGACCACAGGCATAGATCGCATCGAATTGTGTATCCGCATGCAGGATATCCAATACGGTGGATATGTTCCCTTTGAGTCCATAGCTTCCGTCGTCGGTGGAAACGATTGTCTTACCATAGGGCTTGAACTCTTCTTCATAGAAGACGGAGTGTTTTGTCTGAAATCCTAAGAGGATTTCTAGTTCCATTTGTTTTGCATGGAGTTCCTTGGCGAGTGCCAAAAGCGGAGGAGTGCCGATTCCTCCTCCCAGCAACAAGACTTTTGAGCCTGGAGATAGGAATGAAGTGTCGAATCCGTTGCCTAAAGGTCCCAGTACATCCAATGAGCGGCTTGCATGGGCATTACAGATAGCTCTTGTCCCGTCACCATCTGCACGGATGAGCACGGTATAGCATGCATTATCGAAATCAATCTTGGCGATACTGATTGGACGCCTTAGTAAGAGATCTTCCCGCGGTACCTGGATGTGGACGAACTGTCCTGGATGCATCGTGTCGACCATCGTCCCGCTTAAAACGATTTCGTAGATATTCGGTGCGATTTCAATGTTGGATAGAATCGTTTGTTTTTCTTGGATCATGGTTTCTCCTTACAAGGTTTGGGCTGCGAAAGAGCGCGATTCCAAGACCTGGACGATGGCTTTGGCAGTATCGATCGAAGTGACTTGCGGGATACCGTGTTCGACCGCTTCCCTACGAATCAAGAATCCATCAGATGAAGTACTGCGATCGTGCGAGAGGATGTTGACGACCAGTGAGATTTTGTTTTTGCGTAAGAGTTCCAGGATATTCAATTCGCTATCCGCATGGATCTTCGCAACTTCGGTCACACTGATGCCGTTATCGCGGAAATACTGTGCGGTACCGGAGGTTGCCATGATGGCATAACCGATTTCTGTGAAGCGTTTCGCTAGGATCATGGCTTCGTTTTTCTTGGCGTCTTCAATTGTGAAGAGCACCGTGCCATGATCTAACAATTTATAACCACTGGCAGCGAACGCTTTATATAGTGCTTTATCCAATGTGGTATCAGACCCCATGACTTCCCCTGTGGATTTCATCTCCGGTCCTAGATACGTATCGACTTTGCGGAGTTTTGCGAACGAGAAGACAGGTGCTTTGACATGAACACGCGTAGAAGGAAGTACCAGCCCGTCGCAATAACCCAACTCGATTAGTTTTTCCCCTAGGATTACGCGGGTTGCGACTTGCGCCATCGGAATATCCGTGACTTTACTTAAGAATGGGACGGTTCGTGAAGAACGCGGATTCACTTCAATGACGACGACCTCGTCCTGATGGATGATAAACTGGATATTCATCATACCGATGCACTTTAGTCCAATCGCAAGACGCTTGGTATAGTCGACAATCGTATCGATATTCTTCTGTGAGAGGGTTTGCGGTGGATAGACAGCCATCGAGTCGCCGGAATGGACACCCGAGCCTTCGATATGTTCCATGATGCCAGGAATTAAGACGGTAGTTCCATCGCAGATGGCATCGACCTCACATTCCTTGCCTTGGAGATAACGGTCGATCAGCACCGGATGTTCGCTGGATGCGGATACGGCGTTTTGAATATACTGCTTCAGCATTTCTTCGTTTTCGATGATTTCCATGGCTCTTCCGCCGATGACATAACTGGGACGGCAGAGTACCGGATATCCGATACGGGTCGCGATTTCAATGGCTTCTGCTTCGTTGGTCGCTCCAGCCCCAAGCGGTTGCGGGATATGCAGTTCGCGCAATGCGATTTCAAATGCTTTGCGATCTTCAGCGCGATCCAAATCTTCGACTGTAGTTCCTAAGATTTTAATTCCATGGCGTGTCAGAGGTGCCGCCAAATTGATTGCGGTTTGTCCGCCGAACTGCACGATGACACCTAATGGTTTCTCAAGGTCAAGGATACTCATCACATCTTCGGTTGTTAACGGTTCGAAGTAGAGTTTATCAGAGATTGAGAAGTCGGTTGACACGGTTTCCGGATTACTATTGACGATGATTGCTTCATAGCCTGCTTTGCGTATCGCTTTGACGCAATGAACTGTGGCATAATCGAACTCGATCCCCTGTCCGATGCGGATAGGTCCGGAACCCAACACTACGATGGAAGGTTTCCCGGACTTGAAACTTTCGGTTTCTTCTTCGTAAGTGGCATAAAAGTAAGGGGTCGCGCTGGCAAATTCACCGGCACAGGTATCGACCATCTTATATACCGGCAAAATGTTGGATTGTTTGCGTAATGAAGAAACTTCATCTTCCTTGGAATCCCATAAATCTGCGATCGCGTTGTCCGAAAACCCGTATGTTTTCAATTTGCGTAATGTTTTTATGTCGAATTTGTTTTCTTTCGCCAGTTTCTCGAGTTCCACGATATGCAGGAGTTTATCTAAGAAAAACCGGTCTATTTTGGTTAAACTGTGGATTTCTTCCAGATCATAGCCTCTTCTTAGCGCTTCAACCAGGTAAAACAAACGGTCGTCTTGCGCTTTCACCAGTTTATTTGTGAGAAATACATCATCCGCGTTTTGGATATTCGCCAATGTGATGTGCTGAGTCTTTAATTCAAGCGAACGTACGGCTTTTAACAGCGATTCTTCGATATTGCGGCCAATCGCCATGACTTCACCGGTTGCTTTCATCTGTGTTCCAAGTCTGCGGTCGCCTTTTTCAAACTTATCGAACGGCCAACGCGGAATTTTCGCCACTACATAGTCCAAAGCAGGCTCGAATTGAGCGTATGTCGTCAAGGTAACGGGATTACGTATTTCGTCCAACGTCAGTCCCACCGCGATTTTTGCGGCAATCTTGGCGATCGGATAGCCTGTTGCTTTGGATGCCAGGGCTGAAGAACGTGAAACGCGCGGATTCACCTCGATGATATAGTAATTGAACGAATCGGGATCTAGTGCAAGTTGCACGTTGCATCCCCCTTCGATTTTCAAAGCGCGGATGATTTTCAGGGAAACATCGCGCAAAAGTTGATATTCCACATCCGTGAGTGTCTGGCTTGGCGCAAAAACGATCGAGTCACCGGTATGGATACCGACCGGATCGAAATTCTCCATATTACAGACAACGATCGCATTGTCCACCCGGTCGCGCATGACTTCATATTCGATTTCCTTGTAGCCCGCGATACTCATTTCAATCAGACATTGGTGAACAGGTGATAGCTTCAGTCCGTTTTCAACCACTTCCTCAAGTATTTCAGCATTTTCACACATTCCGCCGCCTGTTCCGCCTAATGTGAACGCAGGACGCACAATCAATGGGAACCCGATCTGTTTCGCGAACTCCATTGCTTCATCAACGGTATGAACAATCTCACTGACAGGGACCGGTTCCCCGATTTCTTCCATCAGTTTCTTAAATAGTTCCCTGTCTTCGGCTTGTTCGATGGCATCGAGTTTCGTCCCTAACAATTCGATCTTTAATTCGGCCAGAATCCCTGAATCCGCGAGCTCTTTGGCCATATTCAAGCCGGTTTGTCCGCCTAAGGTCGCCAAGATCGCGTCCGGCCGCTCTTTGCGCAGAACACGCGAGACGAACTCATAGGTGATCGGTTCGATATAGACATGATCGGCGATTTCTTTGTCGGTCATGATCGTCGCCGGGTTGGAATTGATCAATACGACTTCATATCCTTCTTCTTTGAGGGATAAACAAGCCTGCGTTCCCGCGTAATCGAACTCGGCCGCTTGTCCGATAACAATCGGACCGGATCCCAACACTAGGATTTTATGTAGGTCATTGCGTTTAGGCATGATGTGACTCCTTCCAGGTATCCATGCTTTCCATGAAGTCATCGAAAAGATGCACGGAATCATGCGGACCGGGGGTCGCATCCGGATGGAACTGCACGGAGAAAGCAGGGAATTCGCGATGACGAATTCCTTCGATCGTATTGTCATTGATTTCCATGTGGGTGACCATCAAAGAGGTAGAAGCCAAACTCTGCGGGTCGACCGCATAGCCATGGTTCTGGGACGTAAAGTCGATCCGGCCTGTCGCGACTTCACGAACGGGATGGTTGAATCCGCGATGTCCGAATTTCAGTTTATAAGTATCGGCTTTGCAGGCTAATGCAAACAGTTGATGTCCGAGGCAAATCCCGAAAATCGGCACTTTCCCCAGAATTCCGCGGATCATTTCGACCGCTTCCGGTACATCTTTCGGATTGCCTGGCCCGTTGGTCAACATGACACCATCGGGAAGCTGAGCCAATACATCCTCGGTGGTGGAATTGTAAGGTAAAACGACGACATCGCAGCCACGTTTGGATAATTCACGCAAGATACTGTGTTTCAAGCCGAAATCAACGACAACTACCCTCCGTTTCGTCCCTGGATTGGGATAGGCGATCGGCGTAGACACTTGTTTAACTTGATCAATCGGAAGTTCAAATGCCTGCAGCGATGCCAGCACCAAATCCAGATCTTGATCAGCATCGACGATACAGCCTTTGATTGTTCCTTTATCACGTAATTTTCGCGTGAGTTTTCGCGTATCGATCCCTGCGATACCGGGAATCTGTTTATGTTTAAGAAAGGCATCCAAATCCATCGCACTGCGCCAGTTAGACGGACGGCGTGCAACTTCTTTCACAATGATTCCTTTGCATGTGGGATGAATCGATTCGCTATCGTCGCGGTTGATACCGCAGTTTCCAATCAGCGGATAGGTAAAGGTCAGGATTTGGCCGTTGTAGGATTGGTCCGTGATGGCTTCTTGATAGCCGGTCATGCCGGTCGAAAAGACCACTTCTCCGATGCAATCCATTTCATAGCCGAATCCCTCGCCGAAAAACTTTGTCCCATCTTCCAATAGCAGTACTTTTTCCATTTACCCTCGCTCCCAGACGATGTTTCCGCCGACGATCGTCAATACGGTTTCGCCGTATACTTCCCACCCGATAAACGGACTGTTGGATGATTTTGAAATGAAATCCTCGCAGCTAATTGTAGATTGTTTTTCCAGATCGATGAGCGTAAGATCCGCGATTGCATTGATTTCAATTTTCCCACCGTCGATTTTGAAGATTTCCGCTGGTTTTGCGCTCATTTTAGATAGTAGATTTTGCAGAGTGATGATACCCGTTTTCACGAGCTTCGTGTAGAGCACAGGAAATGCGGTCTCAAGTCCGATAATCCCAAACGGGGCCTCCAGCATTCCTCTTCCCTTTTCTTCAAGCGTATGCGGGGCATGGTCGGTGACGATGATATCGATCGTGCCATCGATCAACCCTTCAATCAACGCGTTGCGGTCTTCCGTCGATCGTAATGGAGGATTCATCTTAAAATTCGGATCTAATGTATGCATGTCGGTGTCGCAAAGCAGCAGATTATGCGGAGTTACCTCACAGGTCACATGGATCCCTGCTTTTTTGGCGTCATGGATGATACGGACGGTTTCCTTGGCGGAAACATGACAAACATGATAGTGAACTCCTGTCGCTTCCGCAAGTAAGAGGTCACGGGCGACCTGCGAAGACTCGCAAATACTCGGGATGCCCGGAAGATTGAGTTTTTTACTTTGCATTCCTTCATGCATCACTCCGTCAAACTTCAGATTTTCGTCTTCCGCATGCGCAACGAGGATCCCCTCGATCTTTTTGACACGTTGCATAGCCGCATACATCACGCCGCTATCTTGTACACCGACACCATCGTTGGTGAATGCAAAGGCGCCATGCTTCATTAATTTTTCAAAATCGACCAAATCCTTCGTTTTCAGTCCGATTGTGATCGGTGCGTAGGGATAAACATGAACGAGTGCGTCCTTTTTGATGATTTCTAGGATACTCTTAAGTTTTTCAACGGTATCGGGTGTCGGATTGGTGTTGGGCATAGCGCAAACAGTCGTATATCCACCTCGAGCTGCCGCTTTCGTGCCACTCGCGACTGTTTCCTTTGCTTCGAATCCCGGTTCACGTAGATGCACATGCACATCAATGAGTCCTGAGGTGACCAAGGCTCCGTTCGCATTGAAGACTGCTGCGAAGTTTTGTTCGATTTTTCCGATTTTAGCGATTTTGTTTCCTTCAATCAGCACATCGACGATCTCAAGTTCGTTCCCCTTAATGATTCGCCGTGCATTTTTGATTAATAGGCTCATACAGCGCCTCTTCCTTTAAGGATTGCTTCTAAAACGGCCATACGAATAAAGACTCCGTTCTCCATTTGTCGTACGATGCGTGAATTGGATGCTTCAACCAGGGAATCCGCCAGTTCCACATCTCGATTTACAGGAGCCGGATGCATGATGATCGCTCCTGTTTTCATTGTTTTCCAACGCTCAAGGGTCAAGCCATATATTTGGTGGTACTCTTCTTTTGAAAAGGATGTTGTTTTGTCATGACGTTCATGCTGCACTCTAAGCAACATGACAACATCCGCGGTTTTTATTGCTTCATCGATGGTGACGCATGATCCGTGTGTGTCAAACCATGCATCATGCCATTCTTCGGGTCCTGCGAAGAATAAATGCACTCCCAAACGTTTCAGTATCGTGGCGTTGGATCGTGCGACGCGTGAATTCCGCAGGTCGCCCAGAATCGCTACTTTCAGTCCTTCAAATCGCCCAAACTCTTCACGGATCGTCATAAGGTCAAGCAGACATTGGGTTGGGTGTTGTCCACGCCCGTCGCCGCCGTTGATCAATGAAACATTCAAATTTAGTAAGTCCTTATAATATTCATCCTGTGGATGACGGATGACCATCACTTCGACACCGATTGCTGCAAGCGTCAATACCGTATCGTAGAGTGTCTCGCCCTTATTGAGTGAGCTGGTTGATGGTTCAAATTGAATCACGCCCATACCCAATTTCTTCTCGGCCATCTCGAAACTACGGTGGGTGCGTGTACTGTTTTCAAAAAATAGGTTTGCCGCAAAAATTTCTCTTTTCAACTTTAACTTTTCGCCTCGTTTAAAGTCTTCAGCACGATTCAGTAATCCTTCAACTTCCTTGATTGTGAGATCTTCGATACTCAGTAAATGTTTCAGTGTGATATTTTCGGACATCGCTTGTCCCTCCTTCATAAAAAAGCCCGTCGACCGGCTTGCGAGCGAAGAGCTTTACGTGGACAAAAAGGGTGCGTCCGTAGCTCTTCCGGGTCTCGCTGTACTCGGTTAAAGAACCATCTATATCGCTTTGGTAAGCAGGATCCGATCGATTTTATCGATCTCTTCCACTTCCACTTTGATGCTTTCATCTTTGGAGGTCGGAATGTTTTTCCCGACGAAATCGGCGCGGATTGGGAGTTCCCTGTGTCCACGGTCAACTAATACGGCCAAACTAATGCTTTGAGGCCGTCCTAGGTCCATCACAGCGTCCATGGCCGCACGGATCGTACGACCGGTATATAGGACATCGTCGACCAACAATACTTGTTTCCCGGCTATGTCGAAGGGCAACACGTTTTTCTTGGCGACCGGTTCATCTGATCTGCGAATATCATCGCGGTAGAGCGTGATATCCAATTCCCCCACCGGAATGATGATGCCTTCCAACAACCGAAAGCGCTCCGCGATGCGTTTGGCTAATGGAATACCGCGGGTTTTGATGCCCACTAGGACTAAATTATCCAGATTCTTATGGCGTTCGATCACTTCGTAAGTAATGCGCGTCAGCGCACGTTTCATTGTTTCCGCATCGACGATGATTTTTTCTGTTTCCATTTGTACATCTCCTTCGAAAAAAAATCCCCTTCTGTTAGAAAAGGGGATCGTTGCGCGAACGAATCGGAAGATTCGGAGATCTTCCAGCTGACCCTTCTTAGTCTCACAGGACTACCGTTAAAGGAGTTTCTTTTGTCATGCATACTTTACTCGTAAGCAGACTTCTTGTCAATATAAAGCTACCTAGCTCTTATGCAACAACCATCTTGCTTCTGCATTCTAAAGATCCTGCGCTCTCATTTTGCGAAGTTCATCGGTCTTTTTGTTTCCGCGATTACGACGAATTACCACATAAATCACCGAGAATACTAGCGACGGAATAAAATAAAACAAAACTTGATAGGAAAGATTATTCGTCGTAACCATATTAAATGATGATAGTAATCCTATCAGGAATGAAATGATGGGTAGAATTAATCCTGGCCATTTACTGTCCATCCTACATAGAAATACTTGGAGGAGAATGGGGAGTGTTATGATCAATAAAAATAAAATCAACATTAATATAAGTGTAATGGGGTTAGCAATCATTGTCCTGCACCTGCTTTCTTGGTCTTACGATATTCATTGATAAGTGTTTTCGCAACCTCTAGATCCAATTTCTCATTGATTGCCATTTTCTTAATCATCGAAATATAGGAGTCGATTCCCTGTTCATCGCTGATTTGAATCTTTTGAATCAGACGATCCAATCTTAACCGAACGGTCGGGTACGTTACGCCATACAATTCCGCAATCTCTTTCAATGATCCTGAAGCCAAAAGAAAATTTCGTATGAATTTCAGGTCTTCACCATCAAGATCATTTAGCCAATCAGGAAATATCACGTTTGTCATGTTTGTTCCTCATAAATATAACTGAAGTATAGTATTATATTTAACATTATTCAAGTATTGTTTAATATTATTTATATTTTTGGCTTTTATTCCTTCCTTTGGTAGTTAGATAAAAAGAAAACGCAGGGACTTTAATCTTCCCTGCGTCTTGGTTTATTCGTAAATTTTCTTCGATTTGCCTGCGTTTTCAGCTTGACGGATGATCTCCTCGAGCGGCATCTCGGCAGAAATGAGAACACCTGCTGTAAATGCACCTTCAATGAGTGAAGCATCGACCAATTGAACTTTAGCGCGGACATCGTCTTCCAATAAATCCATTGCCATTTGCGATGAGATGACGCCGGATCCAAGATCCATAAACGTCAGGACTTTATCATTCTCTAGAGCCAAAGCTCCCATCGCTTCGCTGATCGCGATGCTGTCGGTACCAAGCGTTCCATCGCTCATACCGCCAACAGCTTCGATAGTTACACCGTTAGCCATCTGCGATACGAGTTCTTTAACCCCTTCCGCCAGTTTCTTTGAGTGCGAAACGACAAGTAAGGCGATTTTCATTCCAGAGTTCTCGCAAAGACATCAAAATACATAGCGGTCGACACAGCTCCGGGATCCTGATGACCGATTGAACGATCGCCAAGATATGAAGCACGTCCTTTTTGCGCAGCATAGTCCGCGGTCTTAACGGCGGCGGCATAGGCAACGAGTGTCGCGGCAGTGAAGGCTTCCTTCAAGGTGCTGCCGGCGGCGACTTTTTCTTTCAACACTTCAACAGCTGGGAACATCGCGTCGACCATGGTTTTTTCACCCACGACCGCTTTACCGCGGAACATAATCCCGGCTAAACCGGCTTCAAAGCATTCGACTACATTCGCATCGCTCAGTTCGAACACCGGTTCGCATTTCTTGGCCGCTTCCAAATAGAAAGTGCCAAGCAAAGGTCCTGATGCTCCACCAACTGTCGACAACAAGGTCATTCCGCAAACGGTTTTAAACAACTTGTTGAAATCGATGTCTTCCGTCGCGCTTTGCAGCTTACCGCGGATCGCTCCGTAACCGCGAGCAAGGTTAATACCGTGGTCGCCGTCGCCGATCTTATTATCCAGATCCGATAAATATTCCTTTTGTTCATCGTAGTTATCGACCAACGCGTACAGAATCTTTACCATTTGCTTCGAATGCAATGACATGATGGATCAACCTTTCTTTTTTAGCAGATGTAAGCAGGCGTGTTCGCCGGTGCGTCTAATAATGCTTTCAATTCAGCATCTAACTTAAGGACGGAAATCGAGAAGCCGGCCATTTCGAGCGAAGTCATGTAATTGCCCATCCAGGTCTTGTAAACAGTGATGCCTTTGGCTTTGAGTTGATCGTGGACTTCGTTGTTGAGAACACAGAGTTCCATCAACGGGGTTCCGCCCAAACCATTGACCAATACAGCAACTTCTCCGCCGGTAACGAAATCTTTGGCGAGGATTTTGCCTAACAGATGTGCGACGACGTCATGCGCGCTGGCTAACGGAGCACGGTGTGTGCCAGGTTCGCCATGGATTCCTAAACCGACTTCCATTTCGTTTTCGCCTAGTTCAAACGAAGGTTTGCCAGCGGCGGGAACGATACACGGAGATAAGGAAACGCCCATTGAATGGACACTATTCGCAACTTTTTGACCGATTTTCTGAACTTCTTCCAATGATTTTCCGGCTTCAGCAGCGGCGCCAGCGAGTTTGTGGACAAACAATGTGCCCGCAATACCGCGTTGACCAACGGTCCAAGTCGAGTTTTCAACGGCTACGTCATCCGCAACGACGACTGTCGCAACTTTGATGTTTTCGCCTTCAGCTAATTCGGCAGCCATTTCAAAATTCAAAACGTCGCCAGTGTAATTCTTAACAACTAACAAAACGCCTTTACCGGCCGAAACTTCTTGGATCGCGCCGAATACTTGGTCAGGTGTCGGGGAAGTGAAGACTGGTCCGCAAACGGCTCCGTCCAACATTCCGGTTCCAACAAATCCAGCATGCGCGGGTTCATGGCCCGAGCCTCCGCCTGAAACAAGCGCTACTTTACCGACTTTTTTATTTCTGCGAACGATGACTTCCAAACCTTCTGCGCGTCTCAGCGAGGGGCTCGCTTTAACAAGGCCTTCTAACATTTCGTTGACAACATTATCAACTCCATTTAAAAATTTCTTCATGATTTCCTCCTTTTAAGTGGTGTTGTAAAACGCAGAGAACTGGCTCTGTATTGATATCGTGACAGATTCTTCAATGATTTTCAATTAAGATGCAAGCGATTTCATCGACCATTTGCGACCTTTTCCTACTAAATTCGACTTTTGACGAAATCCTGGCTAAAGTTCACATAAAACACACTTTTTGGGAGAAATTTTACATGATTTTGAGATGAAAACTATATGTTTTTAAAATCAACTTTTTACATTTGAAAACTGCAAGTATGTGCTTAGTGCCTTTTGTCGGATACATAGGAAAATGGTCAATGCGAAACTAATATCATTCCATTATGTTTTTCTTAACGGATTGTGTTTTGAACATTGTTGAAGGTATAATGGATATAAATAAGGAGAGTTCCATGTCAATCCCTGTACGATATAAAGATACTGCGATTATTCCTGTCAAAGGACCGATCACACGACGTATTTTAGCCCACGCACCCTCGTTAATGATGGTCGAATTCACGTTTTCGGCTCCGTTTATCGATGTGCCTCACAGTCATGTTCATGAGCAGATCAGTGTCGTCATCGAAGGTAAGTTCGAGTTCAATAGGGACGGAGAAATCTTTTCGGTCGTTCCCGGTGATTCGATTTTCTTCCCCAGTAATGTACCTCATTGCGTCAACTGCATTGAGCCGGGGAAATTGGTGGATGCTTTTACTCCTCGTCGCGACGACTTCCTGAAGTAAGACGATTTCCACAATTTCGTAATAAAAAAGCTGATTTCTAAATTGGAATCAGCTTTTCAATTCTTTTTATAGCGCGCTTTTCAGAATGGCGAACAATTCTTCATCTGTAAGGACGATCGGATTCCCCTTCATACTGCTGGCGACTTTTGATTTCTCGACGATTTCCGAGAATTCGTTTTCGGTGATGCCGAAAGCGGACAAACGTGGAACATTGAGGTGTGAACAGAGGTCTTGGATCCATTTGACGGCGTCTTTCGCTCTTGCGGCCGGATTACCGGTCAGAATCTGTCCGACTTCATCGAAACGTTTCAGGTATTCGCTCTCCGGCATTCTGGAGCTAAGCGCTTCGACGTTTGTTTTGATCGTATAAGGGAGCAGTGTAGCACATACGACTCCGTGGGGAATCGGATACATCCCTCCAAGGACGCCCGCAAAGCCGTGGACAGCGCCAAGTTTAGCATTTGCCAACGCCAAGCCTCCCATTAAACTCGCTAACGACATATCTACGCGTGCATCGATATCGGTTCCGTTATCAAATGCTCTGCGCAAGGATGTGGAAGCCCTCTTCATCCCTTCTCTACAGAAAGCGTCGGTGAAGGGATTTGCCGCATTGGATACAAACGGTTCGATGACTTGTGTGAGTGCGTCCAATCCGGTGGATGCGGTGACTGCCGGCGGTACGCTGATTGTCATCTCGGGATCCAACAGAACAATTTTAGGAAGCAGGAATGGGCTACGCAAGCTGACTTTAACTTTATTGGTGATGGATCCTAATACTGAGTTCTTGGTTACTTCGGCGCCTGTGCCGGAAGTGGTGGGAACGGCGATACATGGAATCGAAGGATTGACCAAAGTCATCCCTTTTCCGATCACTTCAAGGTAATCCAGGACTTCACCCGGATTGTGCATCATCGCGGAAATGATTTTCCCGGTATCCATCGCGCTGCCGCCGCCGAATCCGACTACGACGTTGCATTTTTCTTGTCTTGCCAACGCAAGACTTACTTCAAGGTTTTCGATACTCGGTTCTTTCGTCACAACGACGACAACAACTTCCAAACCTTCATCTTTTAGTAATTTGACAACTCTTTCTGTCGCTTCGGGAGGCATCCCGGTCGACAGAAGTACTTTGGTACCGAACTCTTTAGCTAATTTCCCAATTTTGGTAATGGATCCTCTTTCGAAAATGATACGGTTCGCTGTCATAAATTCGAATTTCATGTTGATCTCCCTTTACTGCATTTAAATTCCAGCAGTTGATTCTTTACAATCTATATATTAAACCGTTAGTGTAAAATAATCAATTTATTACAACTTATAGGTTAGCGATTCCTGTTCGCCTAAACTTGCTCGCGATAAATAGTATAAAGAACTTGCGCCATCTCTGCGGGAGTTTCTTTGGCGCCATTCTTCAACCATACAACAAAGGTATTATAGATCGCCCCGGCATACGAATGAAGAATGTATTTACGTTGCACGTCTGATGAGGAAGCGCAAAAGAATTCCATCAGGTATTTCGTGATTGCCTCCAGTACAATATTCCCTAAATTGGCCCTCAATAATAGAGAAATTTCGTTTCCGTAGCGAAGTAGAAATGAAAAGCAATAGACAACGTTTTGGTAAGTGATATGTCCCTCGTTTTCCGTTGCCGCAACCGCTCCATCGTGAAAATCCCGACTGACTTCAGAAAAATAGTCCCGTACGATGTCCTCTTTGGAATTATAGTTGCGATAATAAGCCATACGGGAAACCCCTGCCCGTTCAGTGATCTGCGTTACAGTAATATCATCAATGGATTTTTCCTGAAGAAGCTGCATAAACGCCATGAACATACATTCGCGAAGAAAATAATTGCGGTTCTGCTTTCGCTCCATAAACAAATCCCCCCTTTTTGTCACATTTCCATGAATAGGAATTGACCAATTCCCGAATAGTTGTTACATTTGTAACATGTGATAATATTATCATTATTTCTTCCCAATTCAATCTTAGAATCACCAAATAATGGAATTATTTTCTTAGAATAGACCCAAATGTGACTAAATTCCTATCATTTTTTTTGTTTTTCACAGGATTACCGGATTCGTAGATTGGATTAGTTCGTTGCTTTTCCATGAAAGGAGCAAATTTATGGAGTATGAAAAGAAATTAGTGCAGTTACATGGCGACTATGCCGATTGGTGGAAAAAGGGCTATGAGATTCCAAAAATGACAACCAATCTGTATCCCTACGTCAACATGTTCAGCCCGATCCAAGTGAATCGCCTGACGATCAAAAACCGTTTGGTTATGGCCCCGATGGGGAACATCTGTATGTGCGATGAAACCGGACGTCCGAACGCAAAAATGCTGAAGTATTTTGAAGAGCGTGCCAAAGGCGGGGTTGGATTAATCACATCGGGTTTGGTTCCTGTATCTTACAAGCAGGATAAAAGTCTGTATGAAACCGATAAATTGACTTATTTCCCGCGCATCGACCGTAGTCGCACCGTATTTGCCGGCTGGCGTGATTTAGCTGCCGCGTGCCATGCGCACGGATCTCACTTCTTTATTCAACTAACACCCGGTTTAGGTCGGGTAGGAAACCCCCAATGCTTGGTTACCCGTCATCAGTTTCCAAGAAGTGCAAGCATTAATCCGAACTGGTATATGAAGGATATCCCCTGCCTCCCTTTGAGTGATCACAGTATCAAGCAAATCGTCAAGAACATCGGACAAGGGTCCGCTGATGCGAAAGCCGCCAACATCGACGGTGTTTATCTCCATGGACATGAAGGTTATTTGATGGAACAACTCACCAACAGTGCGTTTAACCGCCGACTATTTGGCCGTTATGCAAATCCGATGAATTTCGGGCTTGATTGCATCAGTGAGATTCGACGTCGTTGCGGGAGCGATTTCCCTATCATGTACCGCATCGATATGTCGCTGATGCTGAATGCGACCTATGGAGATAATTGGATGGATAAGACGTATATGAAGAAATTTAAAAACGAGCGGACTTTTACCCAGACACTGGAGTATATGGCCGAATTAGTAAAGGTCGGCGTCGATATGTTTGATGTCGATCTGGGTTGTTACGATAATTGGTGGCTTCCTCATCCTCCTGCGTCCATGCCTTCAGGTTGTTTTTTGGACATCTCAAAGATGGTGAAAGAATACTTTACTGAAAAAGGAATTAAATCCAATAAAGGGATCGATGTCCCCGTCGTTGCGGTTGGCAAATTAGGCTATCCTGACATGGCAGAAAAGGCATTGCGTGAGGATAAATGCGACATGGTCATGTTGGGTCGCCCGCTTTTGGCGGATGCTGAGTGGCCTAATAAAGCCTATGCCGGCAAATGTAGTGAAATTCGTCCGTGTATCGGATGCCAAGAAGGTTGTTTGAATGAGTTTGTCGAGGGTGGACATCCGCAATGTGCCGTCAATGCAAGGACCGCTTTTGAGGAGGAATACACGCCTGAAGTTCAAAAAGCGGATATTGCGAAAAATATCGCCGTCGTCGGGGCTGGTCCGGCCGGTATTACGATGGCTGAAACACTACTCGCCCGAGGTCACCGTGTCGATTTATATGAAAAGAGTAGTCAACTCGGCGGAACCATCATTCCAGGAAGCATACCGATGATCAAATATGAAATCAAAAATTACTTGGAATGGCTGCGCGGCTGTGTCAGCAAGATGCAGAACGAAGATGCTTTTAAGCTCTACCTAGATACTGAAGTAGATTCAGCGTTCCTCAAATCGAAAGTTTATGATGTCATCGTGACCGCAAACGGAACCCGGCAAGTCAAGCCCCCCGTACCGGGCATCGACTCAAAGAATGTATTTGGGGCAATTGATGTATTGAATCATCCTGAACTGCTTGCGGATGCGAGTGATGTCGTCGTTATCGGAGGCGGCGTTGTTGGAGCTGAAGTAGCATATTACCTTACGTACGAACTTGCTAAAAAGGTGAAAGTGGTAGAAATGGATAAATACATCATGAACCACGCCTGCACATCAAATCGCGGCCACCTCATTCATTACCTTGAACAAGCAGGTGTTGAATTACTGAATATGACCACATTACAGAAAGTGGACGGCGATAAGGTTGTGGTTGAGCAGAATGTACACAAAAATGTTCCGAACCCGTATATCACATGGTCGCCTATCCTACCTGAGAACATCGAGAATCCGATGGATCTGCTACGTTCTATCAAGAGTGAATTGAAAATACGTGAATTGAAGGCAGACGCGGTGGTGGTGGCTGCCGGCAACCGCAGTCAAAACGAACTCTATTTCAACTGTATCGCCGACCATGCTGCTCCTGAAATCTACAATATCGGAGATAGTTTAAAAGGTGCTCGGGTTTTTGAAGCGGTCCGCGGCGCTTACAGAAAGGCCAGAAGCATATGAGTAACGTCAAAATGCATCTGACATCCGAACAATTATCCATTTATAACGGTGAAAAAGGCGAAACGATGGCGAAAGTGATGAAATCGCTTGTCATGTATGGTGATACGTTTGGTGCATCGAAACTAGTTGAGGTAACGAGTCAATACAATCATTTGGTCACTTCATTCGGACTCGGTGCACTGAAACCTGTTTATGAATTGATGGAGAAACTGATCGAAGCCGGCGCGGTTTCAGGTCAGCCGTTTACCGTCGATCCCCGACCGCTTGACAAAAATGTTCCGGCTAGTTTTCTACAAAATATCGTATTCAAAAAACTGATGTATTCGAAGCAGGATTTCTACGAAGACCAATTAAAAAAACTCGGATTGTTGAATGAAGATGGATTTACTTGCACTTGCTATATGAAAGAAGTCGGGAATAAGCCAAATAAAGGTGATATCTTGTCTTGGTCGGAATCATCTGCGGTCGTTTATGCCAATTCCGTGCTTGGCGCGCGTTGTAATCGCAACTCTGGAATCATCGATATCATGGGTTCCATCGTCGGTTTCGTGCCCTCGTTCGGGCTCTTGACAGATGAAGGTCGCAAAGCAACATGGATCATAGACATTCAAACCACAAGCAAACCCGAGGCGCAGTTACTTGGTTCAGCAATCGGAATCAAAGTCATGGAAGAGGTCCCTTTCATCAAAGGTTTGGATCGGTGGTTAGGGAATACCTTGGATGCGCGGTCAGCGTCAGCACGTCGACCTCGGCACGCATCGCCTTGATGGCCTCCTTGTGGCGCACCCCGAAGCGGTGTTCCTCGTCGATGACCAGCAGGCCGAGGCGTTTGAACTTGACCTTGTCACTGATCAGCGCATGCGTGCCGACGACGATATCGACCTTGCCGTCGGCCAGCCCCTCGAGCGTCGCCTTCACTTCCTTGCTGGAACGGAAGCGCGAGATCTCTGCGACCTTGACCGGCCACTGCGCGAAGCGGTCCGAGATGTTCTGGTAGTGCTGCTCGGCCAGCAGCGTCGTCGGCGCGAGGATCGCCACCTGCTTGCCGCCGGTCACCGCGACGAACGCGGCGCGCAGCGCGACCTCGGTCTTGCCGAAGCCGACGTCGCCGCAGACGAGCCGGTCCATCGGCTGCGGCGAGACCATGTCCTGGATCACCGCGTGGATCGCGGCCTGCTGGTCCGGCGTCTCCTCGAAGCCGAAGCTGGCCGCGAACGCCTCGTAGTCGTGCGGCTGGAAGCGGAACGCGAAACCCTCGCGCGCGGCGCGCCGCGCATACAAGTTCAGCAGCTCGGCGGCGGCGTCGCGCACCTGCTCGGCGGCCTTGCGGCGCGCCTTGTCCCACTGGCCCGAGCCGAGCCGGTGCAGCGGCGCCTCCTCGGCGCTGACGCCGGTGTAGCGGGCGATCAGGTGCAGCTGCGCCACCGGCACGTAGAGCGTCGCCTTGTCGGCGTACTCGAGCTGCAGGAACTCGCTCGCCTCCTCGACGGCGCCGCCGAGCGACAGGCTGGCCAGCCCGAGATAGCGGCCGATGCCGTGGTTGACGTGCACCACCGGGTCGCCGACCTTGAGCTCCGACAGGTCCTTGATGAGCGCGTTGAGGTCGCTCGTCTTCTCCTGGCGACGTCGGCGGCGGGCGGCCGGCGACGAGGCGAAAAGTTCGCTTTCGGTGATGAACTCGACCGCCGCCGCGCCGCCGTCGCCGCGCACGATGAAGCCG
>JBBQGS010000005.1:0-27188 GCA_038323255.1 Erysipelotrichales bacterium
GTCGATTGGGGCATCGCCAAAGAAATGATGACCGCCTGGATATTGACTTTCCCGGTATGCATGTTTCTTGGCTTCATATTCGCATCCGTCATCCGATCTATCTTGCTGTAACGAGGTAAACACATGAACAAATTCCTTAAACAAATCACCCACATCATCATGCCGTCCGGTGTCGACTATTTCCAAATGTTCACCACCGGTTCCGAGATATCCTTGAGAGCCGCCCAAGCCTTACAAATCGCGTTCGCGGACCAAGCCATCAACGTCGAAGAACTGCGCAAAATCAAAGAGATTGAACACGAAGGGGACAGACATGTCCATGCTTCATTGAAAATCCTTGAAGAAGCCTTTATTACGCCAATCGATCAATCGGATCTCATCGACATTCTGAAATCGATTGAGAACGTGACGGATCATATCGATTATGTCGCCGCCCATCTGTATATGCTGAACATCAATGAAAGCGATCGCTATCTTGCAGCGTTTATCGACACATTAGTCCTTTCCTGTCAGAAAATAGTGGACCTGATGATCTGTCTTCGCAATTTTAAAAAACTCGATCTGAAAGCCATGTATAAACTAATCGAGGATATCAATGAACTTGAAGAAGTTGCCGACCGCATCTATCTGGAAAGCATGCGCGACCTATTCACCAACGGCAGCGGACCCTTGTTGGTGATTCAGAAGAAAGAAATCTATCAACGCCTCGAAGACGCAATGGACCGGACTGAAGACACCGCCAACGCGGTCGAGAAACTCCTCATCGCCAAACTCTAGAATTCCACAAGGAATTCTTTTCTTGTAACTTAATTGAGCATTCTTTCGAAGTGAAACCATGTTATAATAACCACACTGTTTTCGCATGCGGGAGGTCGGGAAAATGAAAAAGAAAGTGTTGACTGTTCTGGCGTTTCTTTCCGTGTATATCTTCTGGGGAGGCACATATCTCGGCATGAAATTCGCCTTGGTTTCGTTCACGCCTGCTTTGATGGCGGGTATCCGACACATGTCTGCCGGCTTGATTCTATTCACGGTCGGACGCATACGTAAAGATCCTTTCCCGTCGTTTACCCAAGTGAAAAACGCCGCAATCGTCGGTGTCCTGCTTCTGTTAGTCGGTAACGGTTTAGTCGCCTGGTCGGAACAGCGTGTCCCGTCTGCCATCGCTTCTTTGATGGTCGCCTCCGTCCCACTTTGGATCGCTTTGATGAACTGGCGTTTCGGCGAGAGAAAACAGCCTTCAATCTTGCAAATGAGCGGTATTCTGCTGGGTATCTTCGGTATTGCGATCCTGGTCATGAAATCATCACAAGGCGGTGTCGGGAATTTCGACATCATCGGTTTGATGGCTTTATTGGTGGCATCGCTGGCCTGGTCGGCCGGTTCGCTCTTTTCGCGTTTCGCCAAACTTCCTTCCTCCGCTTTCAACAACGTGTCGATTCAAATGCTGACCGGTGGTTTCCTACTGCTGGTTTTCGCCCTCTTTAACGGCGAGTTCACCCGCTTTGACATCGCCTCAGTCACCAACCAAGCTTGGGGGGCGATGATATATCTGATTTTCTTCGGATCGGTCATCGCATATACATCTTATATATGGCTCATGAAAAACATCAATCCAACCTGGGTTTCAACCTATGCCTTCGTCAATCCGATCGTCGCTGTTTTATTAGGTTGGTCAATCGGAGGGGAAACGCTTGCGGGGACCGCACTGATTTCCGCCATGGTTATCTTATCGGCTGTCGTCATCATTACATTGAGTCAGCGCAAACGCTGACTTTTTTTCAGTTTTTTTCGCAGTTGGAGTATAATTGCCTTAGAGATAAAACTCCTTAGGAGATCCTCATGAAAAACAAACGATTTTCTTTACTTCTGGTAGGCATTCTGATTTTTGCCGGTGCCTGCTCGAAGACGCCCCCAAAAGACCCCGACACGCATACCCAAGCATCGATGAACCGTTTTCGCGTGGGAGAATTAAAAGAGTATCAGGGAAAAATTCTGA
Source organism: Erysipelotrichales bacterium (assembly GCA_038323255.1). Taxonomy (GTDB): domain Bacteria; phylum Bacillota_I; class Bacilli_A; order Erysipelotrichales; family Erysipelotrichaceae; genus GWE2-51-13. Next base: position 2,000 of record JBBQGS010000005.1, read on the forward strand.
GTCCTTCCGTCGGTCCGCGCGACAATTCCATCAGCGGCGTTCAAAAGGTAGATATCAAGTCTTACCAACTCAAGATAAGTGGATTGGTGTCCAAACCGACGACTTTGACTTATGATGAAGTGCTTAAGTTGAACAAAATTCAGCGCTTATATACGATTTATTGTACGGAAGGGTGGAATGCGCGTATCTTATGGGAAGGTGTCTTACTCGAAGACCTGATCAAGTTGGCGAGTCCCAATGTGGAAGCAAATACCGTGATTTTCCATGCGGTCGACGGTTATACGACGTCGTTGTCGTATGATGTTATCAAAAACGCACAGTTGCTTATGGCTTTCAATGCGAACGGCATCGAACTGCCTCCTGAAATGGGTTATCCGTTCATCGTGGTCGCGCAAGACAAGTGGGGATATAAATGGGCGCGTTGGGTCAATGAAATCGAACTCACAAACGATCCTGCCTATAAAGGATATTGGGAATCCAGGGGATACAGTGTCTCGGGAGAATTGTCAAAATAAGCTACGACTGCCGTGAAATTGTTTCCCGCTTGTATTTCAATTTAATCCGACATTCAATCCAACTATGATATCAATCGAATTGTGTTTGACATCTTCATCACTTTTTTCGTTCCTACCGGAGTATAATAAATTGAAGTTTATCCTCGCTTTAAGTTGGGTGATAGGTTTGTTAAGCGATTTACTTTTAGTATCACAAGATATCTGTCGCAACCGGAATGAAATATCTTCCATCTGTTCGGAGGGAACCATGTCAACAATCAAAATCCATCCGATGAAACAAGCGGGCAGAATTATCAATTACTGGAAAAAGGAGAAATTCATCGTTTCCTGCATCGTTTTTTTTGGTATCGCATGCAATACGTTGGTTGTATTGGGTCCTATCTATCAGGGCAAACTGATCGATGCCATCCTACGCAAAGATAGCCTTAATTCACTGCTGCTTCTAGCTCTGACCTTTGTCGGGGTTGTTTTCTTTGTACAGTTGCTGCGCTATTTCAAGCGCTTCTACATCCGACGTTTTGCCAATATCAACATCGCAACGATGCGTTTGATGATCTATAACAACATTATGCATAAGAGTTTGCCTGATCTCGCCCAAGAAAACATCGGGAATCTCATGACGCGTACGATCTCGGATGTGGATTTATGTGTCGAGGGGATGCGAAAGTTTTCAACCGAAGTATTCGATACGGGCGTCATGATGTTGGCATATCTGGTTTCCCTGTTGATTTATGATGCGAAAATCACACTCCTTGCCTGTTTGTTTATTCCAATCGCCATGTTTCTGGCAGAGAAACTCAAGCGTATCATTTATAAATATTCGATTGCATATCGCAAGAAGAGCAGCGAAATCGCCAATCAAACCTTAGAAGCAGTCGACAACTCCATGCTCTATCGGATTGCCGGCATGGAAATCAAAAACAGTGAGCGTTTCAACCTCGAATTGATTGATCTGCAAAACAAAGCGGTGAAAGCCAATGTATTGGAGAATTCGATGCAGCCGATCTACAAGGTCATCGCCATGTTCGGGATCATCTTCGTCATCTATTTGGGTGGATTAAAAGTAATCGGAGAAGGGTGGACCGTCGGTGTTTTTTCAACCTACATCGTGATGTTCATCGCGATGGCGCTGAATGCAAGCAAGGCGGCACGATTGTTCAATTCCGTGCAGAAAAGCCAGGTTTCGTGGCAGCGCATCAAACCGTATCTGGATGAATATATCGTGAAGCCACTAAATCAAGAAGAAGCCCTCTCCCCCATCGAGATTACATTGGACCATTTCAGTTTCACTTATCATCAACAGGACGAGTTGATTGTTGAAGACATCAGTCTGCAAGCCAAATCAGGTGAAATCATTGGAATCACCGGACCGATTGCATCGGGGAAATCAACCCTGGGATTAGCAATCTTAGGCTTGTATCCGTATCTTGGAAGCATTAAAATCAACGGTATGGAACTCTCTTCCTTGTCGGAAACACAGCATAGCGATCTTATCGCTTATCTCGGACATAAACCGCAACTGCTTTCCGATACCATCTACAACAATATTACGTTAGGCAAATCAGCGGACATCTCCGGTATCCTGAAAGATGTTTGTTTTGAAGCGGACATGGCTTCAATGCCAGAAGGTGAGAACACCATGGTCGGCAATGCCGGCTTACGCTTGAGCGGTGGTCAGCAGGCTCGTATCGCGCTGGCAAGAACGCTGTTGAGCGACAGCCGCATCCTGATTCTCGACGATCCGTTCTCGGCGGTCGACATGCAGACGGAAGAGACGATCATCGAAAACCTAAAGTCGCATTACCACGACCGGTGCATCCTTCTGATATCGCATCGGTTAGCCATCTTCAACCAGATCGACCGCATCCTTTTGCTACATGGTGATAAAACATACGAGTATGGCACACATGAAGAGCTGATGCACCGTTCCGATTTATATGAGAAAATCTATGCGCTTCAACATTCCGAGCGAGGTGACACCGATGAAAAATAATCTCGTCAACAAGTCGGTGCTGTTCGTCGTGAGGGAAAATAAAGGATTGATCGCATTATTAGTACTGACCGTATTGGGTGTCGTCGCTACGAGTTTAATACCGCCGCAGATTCTGCGTCAGATCATCGACCGCAATCTGGTCGCCAAAAACAGCACAGGGCTGATGAATCTCGCAATTTTCTATGTGTCGATCATCGTTGCGATCGGCGTCTTCGACTTCTTCAAAGGTGCCTTACTGACCGTTCTCGGTCAAAAAATAACTAAGGAAATACGAAGTGGGATGATGGATAAGATGAGTCGCATCAGCGCTGTTTTCTTCACCGCCAATCAATCGGGAGCCATTGTATCGCGTTTCACCAACGATGTGGACGCCATCAATTCGCTCTTTACCGAAGGCATCGTCGGTATGTTGATCGACTTGTTCAAAGTAGTGGGAATCGTCGTTTCAATCACATTGTTCAGTGCTACGCTGGGAATAGTTACGATCGTCCTACTTCCTTTGATTTTCATCATCACGCGTGTGTTTCAAAGAAAGATGTTATCGGCCCAGATCCAAAACCGCATTCAAGTAGGAAAGGTCAATACAGGTGTTTCCGAGAGTCTAAAAAACATCCTGATGATCAAGTCTTTTTCGAAGGAAGCGTATATGGAAAAACGATTTAAAGATTCTTTAAGCGAGAATTACCGAACCGTCGAAAAAGTGAACTTCTACGATTCAGTCTATCCTCCGGTCATCCAGGTCACCCGCGCCATCGTCATCGGGACCATCGTCGTCCTATCGGCGAATCAACTGAATTTAATCGGGATTTCATTAGGTATGATCGCAGCAACCATCGACCTGTTCTCGAATCTATTCGATCCGATTGAAAACCTCGGCATGGAGCTCCAACATATACAAGAAGCGGTTTCCGGCATTCGGCGCGTCAACGATTTTTTCATGGAACCCGAAGATATAAAGAAAAACGACAGTCTGACATCGCAGGACATCATCCCGAATAATGGCGAAGTGCGAATCGATTTCAACAACGTTTCCTTTTCCTATAACGAAGGTACCGATGTCTTGCAGGATATCAACCTTGCGATTCGCCCTAGAGAGAAAGTGACATTTGTGGGGAGAACAGGGGTCGGCAAGACCACACTTTTCAAACTGATCATGGGATTACTGAAACCGGTCGAAGGAACCATCACGATCAACTCAATCGATGTGACCGATATTCCCAATGCGCAAAAACGACGCATATTTGGGTACGTCGACCAAAGTTTCCCGATGATCAAAGGCACAATCTTTGACCAAATCAGTCTCAAAGACCCCGACATTACAGCTTCACAAGTACAAGCAGCCTTGGATTATGTAGGCTTGAGCGACTATGTTGCTACGTTTGATAAGGGCATCGACACGCCAGCCGACCAAGGATCGTTGTTCTCGCAAGGGCAGAAACAACTCTTGGCGATCGCACGCGCCATCGTAACAGATCCCATGATTTTACTGTTAGACGAAGTCACGGCGAATCTGGATTCGATCACCGAAGAAAGAATCGTTTCCGTTTTGCAAAAAGCGGGACAGACCCACACCATCCTTTCCATCTCGCACCGTCTTTCATCGATGGTCGCAAGCGATACCGTCGTGATTCTTGAGAACGGGAAAGTTAAAAACGTCGGTACACCCGAAGAGTTGCTGGAAAACGATGCTTGGTATCGCAGTCACATCGAACTCGAAAAGCTGACATGGAGCTAGTTGAAACGAATCGTTATCTACCGAATCATTTTTCGTATGTTGAGAGAATACCTTTAAATTTAGATAAAAACAGGGCACAAACTTCAATAATTCTATATAAGCAGACAAATAGGTTATAATGATAAAGGAAAAACCACTGATTTTATACGCAAAAGTGTATTTATTTTTTTCAATGAAGGAGAAATATGGCCATCCGAAAAACAAAAAAACATTCTCTCAAAGTTAAACTTATTTTCAATCCGACGGCAGGGCCGAAAGGATCGTCTCCTCTTCAACTCATGGATATCATTCAAGAAATGCAGGCATGGAATCTGGTGCCTGAACCATTTCTTATCGAACCTGACTGTGATTTATCAATCGTCGTGCATGATGCAATCAAACAGGGAATCAAGATGATCGTTGTATGCGGAGGTGATGGCACGATCGAATCGGTCGCACGGGCTATGATCAACACGACAGCCATACTTGGCATCATTCCAGGCGGAACCGCCAACAACATTGCGCTCAGTCTGAACATCCCGAAAGATATCCCGTCGGCCATCGCACTATTACGGTGTGGCAAAGTCGAGAAGATCGATATCGGAATAGCGACGATCGGCAATGTCGTTACGCCGCTGATTGAAGTCTGCTCGGTTGGCTTGTTTTCCACCCTCTATTCCTCTGCCGATGATATTCAGCATGGCGATTTGGGGAAAGTGGGAGATTTCGTTTCCACATTACTTGCGACACCACCTTCCGAAATCCACTTTACGCTCGACAACAAGAAAGAGGTTCAAAAACTGGGTCACATCGTATTGATTTCCAACATGCCGTACATCGGACGCAACCTTCAAGTAGGTGCGCTGAATGCATACAAAGATGGATTTCTCGATGTTCTGTTTTTCGCCGATCTGAGTAAAATCGAACTTATCGGTTCCATCTTGAAAGGGATTGGACCGGTAAAAGGGGAAGACCCACGCATTCGCCGCTATAAGGTTCGTAAAATTACCATCGATACCCAACCTCCCATGCCGATCATCATCGATAATGTGAATATCGGCGAAGGGATGATCCATATCGAAATGAAGCGAAAAGCATTAAGTATTATGACAGGGGTAAACCCGAGAAAAGTTTTAAATGAGGTAAAACCTGTTGAAACAAACTGAAACGAAACCGACCGAAGTTGTACAAATCCCCGAACTTGAAATCCATGGGTTTTGGCGCGGTATCATCGACAGAATCGGTCAAGTACACCGGCTAACCTGGATTCTTTTACTCGCTTTCTTATTGATAATCGTTTTACCGATGATTCCAATCAGTTTTTGGCAGCGTGTTCTAGCCAGTTTGCAAAAGCAAAAAGTCATCGTCGGATTATTGTTGGTACTGAGTTTCCTGGCTGTCTCACTCATTTGGACGATCGGACAAAAAATCGACGTATGGGTATTCATGTTTTTCAACATGCGCGGGAAACGTTCACCCCGGCTTGACGGACTGATGCTGGCGTTCACCCAACTCGGTAATTTCATATTCGCCATGATCGTCGCTTCGCTTTTGTTTCTGAGCGGAAATCGGACGGTGGCGTATGAATTGATTCTGGGTACCATGGTATTGGGGTTGATCGTACAGACTATGAAATTTCTGATCCATCGGACACGTCCTTACATTAAACTCAAGAATATCCGCATTGTCGGTTCACGTGCCAGCGGACAGTCTTTCCCCAGCGGACATACCAGTCAGGCATTCTTTATGGCGACCATCCTTTCACATTACTTCGGTATCGGGATGTATACGTTTGCGCTTTATACGATCGCCGGATTGGTGGGAATTACCCGTATTTATGTGGGCATGCACTATCCTCGCGATGTCCTGGGAGGCGCCATGTTGGGTACGGCCTGGGGATTACTCGGCGTCATCATCAACAGTCGCATCTTTATGTAACAGTCGCCTTAAATCGATTCATCTTTCTATCTACAATCTCTCACCAAGAATTTAACAGTCTTTTTTGCATAACTGAATTCGGGATGGCGAATGAAATTGATTCGGCAAGAACGAAAAAAAAGCCCACTTATGGGCGAATGTGCAGATTGGCAGGGGTAGTAGGAGTTGAACCCACATCGATGGTTTTGGAGACCACTGTTCTACCATTGAACTATACCCCTAGGTTTTGCGCTTTTTCATTGTAGCATACCCGCATATCCATTTCAACGCTAAAAAGCGAAAAGACATGACGGCTAAAGCAGGCTTGGATATAATAGAAGGAACGAGGTAAACCGATGAAAGAAATCATGGATGAAAGCAGTATCAACCGCTCGCTGATCCGCATGACCCACGAAATCCTGGAAAAAAACAAAGGGTTCGATAATCTGGTACTGGTTGGAATCAAAACGCGCGGTGAAGCCTTGGCATATCGCATTGCCGCCAATATCCGCCATTTCGAGGGGGTCGACGTACCTTGCATCGGCTTCGATACGCGCTACTGGCGCGACGACATCCATCGCAAGACCCTGGAAAAATCAGAATTTCCATTGTCAATCGATGGAAAAACCGTGGTCATCGTGGACGACGTGCTTCATAAAGGACGGACGGTCCGCGCTGCGATGGATGGATTAATGTCGTTTGGACGTCCTAAAGCGATTGAACTTGCGGTATTGATCGATCGCGGTCATCGCGAATTGCCGATTCGGGCGGACATTGTCGGAAAAAACGTTCCGACAGCCGCCAATGAAGTCGTGAAAGTAACGCTGAAGGAGTATGACGCCGTTGAAAAAGTCGTCATCCTGGAAGAAGGGGAACTATATGGATAAAACATCCTATACAATCGAATTTTTAAAAAAGTTGCTGAATATTCACTCGCCGTCGGGATATACGCATCATGCTATGGAGTTTTTGATGAAGGAAGCGAATCGGTTGGGGTATGCGTGTGAATTGACACCGAAAGGGAACTTGCGGATTTTTGTGGAAGGCAGCGATACATCAAGAATCATCGGATTTTGTGCCCATACTGATACATTGGGATTAATGGTGCGATCCATCAAAAGCGATGGAAGTCTTGCTTTCACGTTGATCGGAGGTCCACAATTGGCGACCCTCGATGGAGAATACTGCACGATTCTGACCAGAAGCAATAAAACTTACACCGGTACCATTCTTTCCACTTCGCCGGCCGCGCATGTGTTCAAAGATGCGGCGAGTTCGGTACGTAGTGAAGAAACTATGGAAATCCGACTGGACGAAGTGGTCAGTTCAAAAGCAGACACCGAAAAACTGGGAATCGCAAACGGAGATTTCATCGCCATCGCCACTAAAACAATGATCACCGATGCGGGCTTCGTTAAGTCGCGCTTCTTGGATGATAAAGCCAGTGTAGCTATTTTGATGGGAGTGCTCAATGAACTTGCCCAATCCAAGCAGAAGCCCAAATATTCAAATGAAATCATCATTACCGCCTACGAAGAAACCGGACATGGGAATTCGTGGGTCAATCCCGCTATCACCGAAATGATTGCAGTCGACATGGGATGCATCGGCCTCGATCTGTCCTGTACCGAGCGCGACGTATCAATCTGCGCCAAAGATTCAGGCGGACCCTACGATTATCAAATGACCAATCATCTGGTTCAATTGGCGAAAGATGCTTCGATCCGCGCGGTCCTGGATATCTATCCTTTCTATGGATCCGATGTGGTCGCAGCTTTGCGCGGTGGCAACAATCTTCGGGGCGCCTTGATCGGTCCGGGTGTGAGTGCTAGCCACGGTATGGAGCGTACGCATCTTGATGCGCTGCAGGCAACCCATGAATTGGTGCTTGCCTACATGAAAAACCCTGTCTGATATGATTCCCTTTATTCTTATCGGGTTGATCCTTTGCTATATCTTGATGGTAAGAATTGACTCAAAGCGGATCAATCAACTTGCTTTCATGCATATTCCGGCCGCACATCGCGGACTTTATACAGAGAACCAATCGATTCCCGAGAACAGTCTGGCTGCATTTCGTAATGCGATTGAACACGGGTATGCGATTGAAATGGATATCCAATGTAGCAGTGACGACGAAGTTTTCGTTTTTCATGATGCTGATCTGTTTCGTATGTGCGGCCGCTTGGATGTCCTTTCATCGATGAAGGCTGATGAACTTAAAAGGTTCCATTTAGCGAAGAGCGAAGAGCCCATTCCGACTTTTAGGGAAGTATTGGGGCTGGTCGATGGGAAAGTGCCATTGTGGATTGAAATCAAAACGACTGAGCGACGCAAAGAAACCGTTAAAAGCGTCATGGATTTGTTGCAGGAATATCATGGTGATTATTCGATCTGTTCGTTTGATCCTCTGATCCTGCTTGAACTGAAAAAACAATATCCGCATGTCATCCGTGGCATCATCGTCGAGAATTACACCGCCGATAAAGGCCGCGCCTGGTATGTGCCGATCGTCCTGTTTTTCTGTCTGCTAAACTTCCTATGCCGCCCCGACTATCAAAGTTTCAACATCATGCAGCGGCAACATCCGACCTACGGATTAAACAGAAGCTTGGGTGCACATTCGGTGTTCTGGGTCGTCCGATCATTCAAACAGGAACAAAGCGTCCGCAAATCTTGCGACACGATCATTTTCGAAGGCTATCTTCCGATTATACCTACTCAATAGTAACCCGAGTGATTCTTTCATTGCTATCATATTTGCTTGCGCGTCATGAAAAGTGTGCGATAATAAAGCGTACCGGAGGTGGATTATGGCAAATGTATACCTAAAAAAAGGCGAAGGCCGCGGCTTAAATGCCGGTAGCGCATGGGTTTTCGACAATGAAGTCGAGCGCATCGAAGGTGAATATAACGCCGGCGATCTGGTTAGTGTCATTGCGCCCAATGGATTCGGACTTGGAACGGGATTTATCAATCCGGGCTCGAAAATCATCATCCGCATGCTCAGCCGCAAGGCCGATCAGCCGATCGACGATACCTTTATTATGCAGCGCGTCAAGAACGCCGTCGCATACCGCCTGCAAACCATCGATATGTCCAGCTGTCGCCTGATTTTCGGCGAAGCTGATTTTCTACCTGGTTTGGTCGTCGATAAGTTTTCCGATGTGTTGGTCGTCCAATCCTTAGCGCTGGGCATCGACCGCTATAAAGAACTGATCGTTGCTACTTTGAAAGAAGAACTCAAGAAACTGGGCATGCCTATTCGCGGTGTGTATGAGCGCAGCGATGCGCGCGTCCGCCAACAAGAAGGGATGGATCGCGTCAAGGGTTATCTCGGCGAAGCGTTCGACCCGAAAGTGCAGATCGTCGAAAACGGCGTCAAGTATATCGTCGACGTGGAAGAAGGCCAAAAAACAGGTTTCTTTCTAGATCAGAAACTCAATCGCAAAGCGATCCACTCTTTCTGTAAAGGCGCTGACGTGTTGGATTGTTTTACGCACACCGGATCCTTCGCCCTTAACGCGGCTTTCGCACAAGCGAAAAGCGTCATCGGCGTAGATGCGTCGGATGTGGCGATCAACCAAGCCGATGAAAACGCAAAACTCAACCATATGGAAGACCGGGTCGAATTCCTGGTCGGCGATGTCTTTGAATATCTTCCGAAGCTCGAACAAAACCGCAAGAAGTTCGATGTGGTCATCCTCGATCCGCCAGCTTTCACCAAGTCCCGCGCATCCGTCAAGAACGCGATGAAAGGGTACAAGGAAATCAATTTACGCGCTATGAAACTCATCCGTGACGGAGGGTATCTGGCGACCTGTTCCTGCTCGCATTTCATGACGCCTGAACTGTTTGCGAAATGCATCAGCGATGCGGCGCATGACGCGAAAAAGAGATTACGCCAGGTTGAATACCGTACACAGGCACCCGATCATCCAATTCTGTGGGCAGCGGACGAATCCTATTATCTGAAGTTCTTTATTTTCCAAGTTGTCGATGAAAAGTAAGAACGGAAATTCCGTTCTTTTTTTACGCGCTATAAGGAATAGTCAAAAAGGCATGATGGCGTCAAAAGAGTTAGGTTGCAAAACTTGCTTTTATTGTGTATTTTGAGTCGCCAAAATCGGCATCCGAACCCTTGTATGATACAAATTACACAAAAAGGGATATAAAATCAAGCCTTTTCGGGGTATAATAGGTAAGGTTAAATATAACAAATTGGAGGACAACCATGGATAAGAAATTTATGACGATGGATGGCAACACAGCTACGGCGAACGTTGCTTATGCTTTCACCGAAGTCGCAGCAATCTATCCGATCACACCGTCTTCGACGATGGCCGAATTGGTCGACGCTTGGGCTTCCCAAGGCCGCAAAAATATTTTCGGAGCAGTCGTTAAAGTCGTCGAGATGCAATCGGAAGCAGGTGCCGCAGGTGCCGTGCACGGCGCGCTTCAAGGCGGAACCCTAGCTTCGACGTTTACCGCATCGCAAGGTTTACTATTAATGATTCCTAACATCTATAAATGGGTCGGCGAAATGTTGCCGGGGGTACTGCATGTATCTGCCCGTTCACTCGCTACCCGCGCGCTTTCCATCTTCGGCGACCAACAGGACATCTACGCAGTCCGTCAAACCGGCGTCACATTAATTGCATCCCATTCAGTCCAAGAAGCAGCCGACTTAGCCGGTGTCGCGCATTTAACGGCGATTAAAGCCAGTGTACCTGTATTACACTTCTTCGACGGTTTCCGTACTTCACATGAAATCCAAAAAGTCGAAGTAATCGACGAAAAAGACTTAGCTGCGTTGATCGACATGGATAAGTATGAAGCGTTCAAAGCTCATGCCTTGAATCCGCATACCAACCCGATCACCCGCGGCGGAGCCGAAAACGACGATGTTTACTTCCAAGGCAGAGAAGCTCAGAACTCCCACTACGACAATGTCTTACCGGTTGTTGCGGAATATATGGAAAAAATCAGTACCCTTACCGGTCGTCATTATGCTCCGTTTGTCTATTATGGAGCCAAAGATGCCGACCGCATCATCATTGCGATGGGTTCGGTCACCGAGACCGCACTGGAAGTAATTGACGCACTCAACAAAGCAGGCGAAAAAGTCGGGATGATCAAAGTCCATCTCTATCGTCCGTTCTCCGTTGAACATTTGAAGAAAGTATTACCGGATTCGGTTAAGTCCATCGCCGTTCTCGACCGCACCAAAGAAGTCGGCGCCCATGAACCTTTATTTTTGGATGTCTACGCCGCTTTGGCCGGATATAAGAATATCAAGACAATCGTCGGCGGACGTTATGGCTTATCCAGCAAAGACACGCAACCGCAAGATGTCAAAGCAGTCTTCGATCACATTAAACAAGCAAATCCGTTTGACGGATTCACGATTTCCATCATCGATGACGTAACATTCAAATCATTACCGGTCGATGAAGAATTCACTGTCGAACACAACTACACTTCTTGCCTGTTCTATGGATTGGGTTCCGACGGAACCGTTTCTGCCAACAAGAACGCCATCAAGATCATCGGGGATTATACTGATCTGTATTCCCAAGCCTATTTCGCGTACGATTCGAAGAAAGCCGGCGGAGCGACTCGTTCCTTCCTGCGCTTTGGAAAAACACCGATTCATTCGACCTATTATGTTCGCAATGCGGACTTCATCTCCTGTTCGCTAGATTCTTACCTGCTCAGATACGATATGTTGCGCAACCTGAAAAAAGGCGGAACGTTCCTGCTGAACACATCTATGGATCCTGCGACCATCGAAGGCAAACTGCCTAACCGCGTTAAGAAACAACTCGCGAAGAAAAAAGCGAAGTTCTACATTATCGATGCCACGAAGATCGCCGAAGAAATCGGCATGGGGCGTCATACCAATACGATTCTGCAATCGTCCTTCTTCGCCCTCAATGAAGCCATCATGCCCTATGCGGAAGCATTGGACCATATGAAAGCAGCAGCCGTTAAATCCTATTCCAAAAAGGGTGAAGATGTTGTCGCCCTCAATATTAAAGCCATCGACGAAGGAAAAGAAGGATTAGTCCAAATCGAAATCAAACCCGAATGGATCGATCTGACCGTAACTCGCGATCGTCGCACCACTGGTGATGAGTATTTCGATGAACATGTTTCCGCAATCAATGCCCTTGAAGGCTACGACATGCCGGTCAGCGCATTCATGAAATTCGGCCTGCTGGACGGATCCTTCCGCAACAATGTCGCTTTTGAAGAAAAACGTACGATCGCCACGACCGTTCCGACATGGATTCCGGAAAACTGCATTCAATGCGGTATCTGTTCCTTCGTATGTCCGCATGCCACCATTCGTACCTTCTTACTGAACGACGAAGAAATCAAGAATGCGCCGATGAAATTCGACACCATTCCTGCTCAAGGTCCTAAAGTCGCAGGTCTTCAGTTCAGAGTTCAAGTATCGCCTGACAGTTGTGTCGGCTGCTCGTTATGCGCCACTGAATGTCCGGGTAAGATGGGCAAAAAAGCCCTTACGATGGAAGACGTCAACACACGTCTGTTCGAAGCTCCGTTGGCCGACTACATCTACAAGCAAACCTCCTACAAATCCGAATTCTTCCCGACCGATTCGATCAAGGGAAGCCAGTTCTTGATGCCTTACTTCGAAGTATCCGGCTCCTGCGCGGGTTGCGGCGAAACGCCGTATTACCGTTTGGTCAGCCAGTTGTTCGGACGTGACATGATGGTTGCGAATGCGACCGGATGTACCTCCATCTATTGCGGATCCGCTCCGTCGACTCCCTTCGTCACCGATAAAAACGGCGAAGGTATTTCATGGGCGAACTCCTTGTTTGAAGACAATGCCGAATTCGGTTTCGGGATGAAAGTCGCCCAGAATTTCAAAGCGAAACGTATCCTTGAACTCATGGAAGAAGCCATGGATGATGCAAGTCCCGAATTGCAAGCAATCTTCACGAAATATGCTGAAGTCAAGGGCAACCGCGACGAAGAACGCCTGTTGGTGAAGGATCTGACCAAATTGGTCAATGCCAGCAAGTCCAAGAAAGTACTCGCATTGAAAGCGTTCGAGCGCGACTTCGTATCCAACTCCGTTTGGATCGTCGGCGGCGACGGTTGGGCATATGATATCGGATACGGCGGATTGGACCACGTCATCGCCAACGATCTCGATGTCAACATCCTGGTGCTCGATACCGAAGTTTATTCCAATACCGGCGGACAGTCCTCCAAATCCTCGCAGGCAGGTTCCATCGCCAAGTTCACGGCGGGTGGGAAAGCCACGGCCAAGAAAGACATGGGACAAATCGCCATGGCTTACGGCCATGTCTATGTCGCGTCGATCGCGATGGGTGCCAACCGTATGCATACCATCAAAGCATTGAAAGAAGCCGAAGCCTACAAAGGACCTTCGCTGATCCTAGCCTATTCCCCGTGTATCGAACACGGCATCAAAGGCGGCTTGTCGAATCATCAGACCATCCAGAAGAAAGCCGTCGAGTGCGGTTACTGGACCCTGTATCGCTTCAACCCCGCTCTGGAACAACCTCTGATCATCGATTCGAAAGAACCGGATTTCACGAAGTTCCGCGACTTCATCATGAACGAAACACGCTTCAACCAGCTGCCGATCGTCAATCCTGACGCAGCCGACGAACTCTTGAAAAAGACCGAATCCGATGCCGTCAAACGCTTTACCCGCTTAGCCAAACTGGCGAAATAGTTCATTCGGCCGCAGGAACTCCTGCGGCCGTTTTAATGGACGAGCCAACATCGCTCTGTCCCGTGCGAAAAAGCATGGTATAATAATCCGGTAAGTAGTCGTGAAAGGAAATCCGTTCATCTATGAAAATTTGTCTGTATTTCGAGAGTGAAAAGCTCTTAGCCGGTTCGGGCATCGGTCGCGCAAGACGCCATCAGATGCAAGCCCTTGAGTCTGCCGGCATTGAATATACAACCGATCCGAAGGATGATTTCGATATTCTTCATATCAATACTTTCGGTGTTTCATCAGCTTCCGTCATTTCGAAAGCGCACCGCGATAAGAAGCATGTCGTCTATCATGCCCACTCCACCGAGGAGGATTTCCGCAACAGTTTCATCCTTTCCAATCAAATTGCGCCATTGTTTAAGATCTACATCACCTCGCTCTATTCGAGCGCCGATTATATCCTTACCCCGACGCCTTATTCAAAAAGCCTTTTGGAATCGTACGGGATCGATCTTCCGATTACGGCGGTATCCAACGGCATCGACCTGAAACGCTTTTCTCCTGATCCCGAAAAAATAAAAGCCTTCCGTAAATACTTCAGTCTCAATGAAAATGACAAGGTCGTCCTATCGGTCGGCCTGTATTTCGAACGAAAAGGAATCATGGACTTCATGGAAGTGGCGCGACGGATGCCGGATTATAAATTCATCTGGTTCGGGCATACTAACCTTTATGGAATCCCTAAAAACGTTCGCGATGCGATTCTTGACAGTCCGACCAATGTTATCTTACCCGGTTACGTAAAAGGCGCCATCATCGAAGGGGCATATGCGGATGCGGATGTCTTCTTTTTCCCGTCCTATGAAGAAACCGAAGGGATCGTAGTACTGGAAGCACTGGCATCGAAATGCAAGACCATCTTGCGCGATATCGGTGTCTATGATCCCTGGATGAAAGACAAAGTGAACTGTTATAAAGGCAAAACAAACGAAGATTTCGTACAGCTTGTCATGGGTTGCGTCGAAAAAACACTGCCCGATTTAACCAAGGCCGGTTATGAAACCGCTAAGGAAAGAAACATTCCTGAAATCGGGAAACAGTTGAAAGAAATCTATCGGAAAGTCCAAAAACTTCCGGTTCGGAAAGAGTAGGGGGAATACGCATGAGAATCGCATTATTTACCGATACATATCTACCTGAAATCAACGGTGTCGTATCTTCCATCGTTACATTGCAAAAGGAACTGGAGAAAAACGGACACATCGTGTTCATTGTTACCACCCATTCCTCGCTCATCCATACAAGTTTCGAACACAACATCCTGCGTTTGCCGGGGGTCGAACTCAAATCGATTTATGGCTACGTGCTGACAAGTCCGATTCACATTTGGGCGCTCAACACGATCCGCGACATGCAACTGGACGTCATCCACGCCCATACCGAATTCGGCATCGGGATTTTTGCGCGTATCGCTGCACGACTTTTGAAACTTCCATTGGTTTCGACCTATCATACGACCTTGGAAGACTATACACATTATGTCAACATCTTTAACCTGAAGTCGTTTGAACGATTCGCACGTAAGTCCGTTTCGCGTTTAAGCAAACTTTACGGCGACGCCTGCACCGAATTGATCGTCCCTTCGAGTAAAACCAAGGAAATGCTGGTTCGATATGGTATCAAGAAAGATATCCATGTCATTCCGACCGGACTTGATCTGGAGAAATTCGATCGAGATGTCGCTTCGTCGGGGAAAACGCTCAAACTAAGAGAAAAATACAAAGTCTTGCCTTCGGAGCTGTTGGTACTCTATGTAGGTCGCATCGCCAAAGAGAAAAGCATCGACTTAGTCATCGAGGGGTTTGCGAAGATCGATTCGAAACATTCCGCCAAACTGATGATTGTCGGAGGCGGACCGGAAGAAGACCATCTGAAAGAATATGTCGACCGGCTGAAGTTGAATGATCGGGTCATTTTTACCGGCAAGAAACTCCCGGCTGAGATTCCAATGCATTATCATGCCGCGGATGCCTTCGTATCCGCTTCCTTGACAGAAACGCAAGGTATGACCTTCATCGAAGCGCTAGCCAGCGAACTGCCTGTGTTTGCGCGCCCTGACGATGTTCTTAACGGACTGGTGATCGAAGGCGAAACAGGATACTATTTCACATCGCCGGCAGATTTCGCCGCCAAGATCGAAGCGTATATGGAATTGCCTCCCGAAACGAAACAATCGATTCGGGAAAACGCAAAGCAACATGTACTTGAATATGATTCGCGCGTTTTCTACCAATCGGTCATCAATGTATATTATGCCGCCGTTTCGCATTATCATAATTCCTACAGTCTCATCAACATCCATGCGAAAAACGACGCGGTCGAATGTATCTTCACCGGTAAAAACGAAAATATCAAAGTGTTCGTCAGTATCGAAACCTTCTTAAAGAAAGGACTCAGGCGTGATAAAGTGATCAGTGAAGAAACCCTGCAGGAATTGATGTTGGATGAGAAAGTGGTCAAAGCATATCAGGCTTGTATCCGCAAGCTGACTTTGCGTGATCGTACCCGCAAGGAAATGTACGACTTCCTGACGCAAGAAACGGAACTTCCGATCAAGCAGATCAACGAACTGATCGAAATCATGGAGCAGCGTGGCTATGTCGACGATGTACGCTATGTCAACTCGGCAGTCATGAATTTGCGCAGCTTGCTGCAAGGCAGGAAAAAGATCGTACGTTCGATGATGCTGAAGGGTATCCCGTTTGAACTGATTGAAAAAGCACTCAACGAAGACATCAGCGACGATGAAGTTAATCTGGCGCTACGTTGGGCTGAAAAGACCATGCCGACCATCAAAGATAAATCACTGCGATTAAAGAAGCAACTGTTGAAACAGAAAATGCAGTTGCAGGGATTCGACTCCTCCGTCAGCGACATCGTCATGCAACGTCTCAACTTTGCGGACGACGAACGACAGGAACTCGAACGACTCACAAAAACCGCGCAGAAGGCACGTAAACGCTATGAAGCGAAGAGTTCGGGCAGTAAGCTGCGCAATCAGATTTTTCGGCATCTGTCTTCTCAAGGTTATGAATCAGAAGACATCTATCTTGTGTTAAATGAAATGGAGTGGAAAGATGAATAAACAAAACATAAACACGATGAATGAAGGGGATAAGATCAATACGCCCATGTTGATCACCGGCTTAACAAAAGGGGTCACCACATCGGGAGCACCCTATATTTCACTTACCTTGCAGGATCAAACAGGTAATATCGAAGCCAAAGTTTGGGATGCAAAAGAAGACCAAGTAGCCGCGATTATACTAGGTAAAGTCGTCAATATCACAGGCGAGGTCCTAAAGTACCGCAACGCCTTGCAACTGCGTATTTATTCGGTCAGCGCGTTGGCGGAAGGGGACTTTGATCCTTCCGACTTCGTCAGCGGCAGCGACCTTTCATTGGAATACATGAAACAGCGCATCTACGGATGCGTGGATAAAATGGAAGATGAAGTAATCAAGAGCGTATCCACGGCCGTCGTCGACTATTTCGGCGAAAAGATCTTCACCTATCCCGCCGCCGCCCGTAACCACCACGACTTCGTGGGCGGACTTGCGACACATATGATCGGCATGATGGATATCGCCGAAAGCTTATGCAACCTCTACCCGCTTTTAAACAGAGACCTCTTACTGAGCGGAGTCCTGCTGCACGATTTGGGTAAGATCATCGAACTCTCCGGACCAATCCTGACCGAATATACCTTGGAAGGGAAATTGGTCGGACATATCTCGATCATGCAAAGCATGGTCATGGAAGTTGCCAAGAAACTCGGCGTCGAAAGCACCGAACAAGTCGTGCTGATGCGTCATCTGATTTTGTCGCATCATGGTGAATATGAATTCGGATCGCCTATCCTGCCGATGATCATGGAGGCTGAAATTCTGAACTTCGTCGACAACATCGATGCTCGGATGAACATGTTCGCCAAAGCACTGGATCCGATCGAACCTGGGCAGTTCACGCAACGCGTCTTCTCACTTGAGAACCGTGCCTTCTATAAACCAGCATATCCCGTAAAAAAATAGCACTCAGGTGCTATTTTTTTCGTTGATCTCCTTCATGATTTCCTCTAAGTTCGGATTCTGCGACGCTTTAAATGTCAGCGTCAGTCCATCATTGCCGTCATAGCGCGGAATTAAATGGAAATGCAGATGACTTACACTCTGTCCGGCTGCTTCCCCACAATTGGAAATCAAGTTGAAACCTTCCGGTGCGAAGGCTTTTTCAAGTTTGTCCGCAATCTTTTTAACAACGGCCATGCATTTCGCGAGATCTTCTTCGGGTGCTTTCCTGAAGTCGTCGAAATGCTGCTTGGTCAGGATCAGTGTATGACCGAGCGTAACCTGGCTGATATCCAAGATCGCCAACGTATCCTCGTCTTCATAGACGATCGCGGATGGAATCTCTTTGGCTATGATTTTACAGAATATGCACATGGTATCACCTCGTGTCCATCATAGCAGAAAAAAGACCGCGTCGCCACGGTCTGATTCCTGATTTACTTTTGGGTAAGGTAAGCGGCATAGGTGGTCTTGAATTCATCATAGACCGTCTTATCGTAAACTTTGAATTTACCTTCTTTGAAGTAACTAACCATCGCGATTTCCTGGAATTTCTCATCAACCTTCAAGGTCGTCAAGAGTTCCTCTTTGAATTTCGCCGGATCGGCTTCCACCAGCTGCACGACATAGAAAACTTTATTGGTGGCATCAGCGATCGGGGCACCGGTTAGTCCGGGGACCGTACGTGTCGTCGCGAAGTTCAATGCTTCGGCGAACAGCGTGGATTTGTTGGTGACCAACTGCACTGTACCTTTATAGGATGCGGATGAGTATTTAACCGCCGTAGCTTCGAAATTCGCGCCGGCTTTTATTTCGGCGATTGCTTTTTTAGCCGCATCTTCCGTCGCCGACTGGATTACCCGGATCTTACGCGGTAAGTACGTAGTGACTAATGTTGTATAGTTGTCGGTCATATATTTATTGGTCAGCGCATCGGTCTGCGCCTTCACAATCAGCTCGTTATCATAATAATCCTTTTCGGTTTCAAATCCGTACGTAGTCAGGAAAGTCGGGAAATTTGTCTTCCAGATATCCTTCGTTTTTACTAAAGCTGCGTCCGCAGTCGCTTTAATCGAGGCGTCGACGGGAACCACTTTATCCAGGATATTCCGTGTCGCCATTTTAAGGACTGTTTCGCTGGGAAAACGGTTCATAAAGGTCGTGAATAGTTTGCCTTTGGTAATCTTTTCAGTACCGACGGTAATCAAGGTCGAGGATGACTTCGATACTTTGATGCGGGCATCCGCGCATGCGGTCAACATGAGGACGACCGCAAGAATGGTAAATAGTTTTTTCATTGTGATATCCTCCTTATTTCGTTTCGCTCAAATTCATATACTTTTTCAATGAAGCTTCGAGTTTGGTGTCTCCGTTGAAGTTTACGCCGAGTTTTTGCGCGGCGGCCCAGATGACGTTGGAACGGATATGGGTCTTTTCGATGTCATAATTCGCCAACGCATTATAGAATGCATCTTCAACTTTCAGCGATGTAATGTCACTCTTCACGGTGATCAGATGCCACCCGAAGGATGATTTAATCCATCCGCTGACTTTTCCGTCGACCAGTGCCAACGTTGCATCGGAGAACACTTTATCGTAACTTCCACCGTTTTCGGTCGATGAATTAATATCGAAGTACCCAAGGTAACCGCCGGTCGATGCCGTGCTGTCTTCGGAATATTTCTTGGCGAAGTCTTCGAACTTGAGGGTGCCGGTCGCCCATGCGGCCTGCGCGGCTGTCAAACGTTTGGTTTCTTCTTCGGTCGGTTTGTTCGGATCGTCCATCGCGATCACGACATAATTGACGATACGCGGAAGGACGGCCGTTTTAAACGCTGTGAAATAAGTATCCATGTTGGTATTAAGATATGCCTTTACCATGTTTTCAACCTTCAGCGCATTTGTGAAGTAGTAGCTTAAGTCCTTGAATCCCGTATAACCGTTCGCTTTGAGAGCTTTTCCGATTTCGGCTTCATAGGTTTCGGCATAATACTGTTTGTATTGCGCAATCGTGCTGGTGGTCAGTTCTTCCGCTTTCAGCTTGATCGCCGACAGCGTATCCTTGTCGGCGCTAAACGCCTGCTGAACGACCGAACGTTCGAATTCGGCATAGATGGATGCGATGCCTGTCGTCTTGTATACTTGGTCATACAATGCGTCTGCCGTGATGCTGGTGCCGTTGATTTCATAAACGACATCTTTGCCTCCGGCTGTTTTACCGGGTAACTTACCCTTGTTTTGTTCGTAGCCAAAGTATGCGACCGTACTCAACAGCAGACAAGCGATGAGCACGACGAACCATTGCTTCTTTAGTGTTTCTAACATGTGAAACCTCCTGATTAACTGTTTCATTATATTGCATCCATGAGGTAAATGCAAGAATCCGCGGACGACGCCGAATTCTTCCCATAATCGTTCATATTTAATACACAATGCTTTTTGTCTGTTCGTAATCCTTTCGAAACGGACGAAATTTTGGTATTATTGATAGGCAGGAAAGGAAATGAATCATGAGTACCCTAATCATCAAAGATTTACACGTCTGTATTGACGGTAAAGAAATACTAAAAGGGGTCGACCTGAGTGTCGGTCCCAAAGAGATTCATGCCTTAATGGGTCCCAACGGAAATGGGAAATCGACCTTATTGGCAGCGATTATGGGACATCCCAAATATACGGTCACATCTGGGGAAATCACCTTGGACGATCAGAACGTATTGGAGATGGATGTCGACCAACGCGCGAAAGCAGGTTTGTTTTTAGGCATGCAGTATCCGCAGGAAGTGACCGGCGTCACTAATTCGGATTTTTTAAAGGCCGCGATCAATTCGCGCCGTGCCAAGCCGGTCGGACTGTTCGCTTTCATTAAAGAGATGGAAGGGGCGATTGCGAAACTCGAAATGAAATCCGATTTAGCCCACCGATATGTCAACGAAGGATTCTCGGGCGGTGAAAAGAAACGCAATGAGATTCTGCAAATGATGCTGCTGAAACCGGAACTGGCGATGCTGGACGAAATCGATTCCGGTTTGGATGTCGATGCTTTAAAAGTCGTCGCAAGCGCGATTCTGGATGAATATGAACAACGCGGGCTTGGATTGATCATCGTGTCCCATTATGACCGTTTCTATCAATTGATTAAACCCACGCATTCGCATATCCTCATCGATGGGAAAATCGTCTTGAGCGGGGATGAGACTTTGGTCAAGAAGATCGACGAAGAAGGCTACGACTGGCTGTCGACCCAATATGGAATCGACATTTGGAAGGACGAGGAAATACTGAAAACATCACGCAACACCGTGGGATCTTTGGGGGTTTGCAGGGTCAAAATGGAAAACGGCCATGAATGAATCCGTATCCAGTTTTGATTTGGGTGTTGAACCATTTATTCAGCGCACTTTGCATTCAAGTGATTCACCGGTGGTTCTGAACTTTATGCCAGCATCGACCCAAAATGTCATCCTGACCCTGGAAGGGGAAGGCGATATCGATGTGAGCGTGACGATCGGCGAAAGCGCGAACATCACGCTGTTGTGGTGGAACCGTGGTGAAAAACTGAATATCACTGAAACATACTTCGTTCAAGCGGATGCCAACCTGATGTTGGCGTATTCCGATCTCAAAGAAGGTAAGTTGAACCGCAAAAGCGAAGTCCGCCTGATCGGGCAAAATGCACGCGCGGAACTGCGCAGCGCATCCGTCGTCGCCCAAGAGCGAAACATCAACTATCAAATGACACATCTGCACGCTGATACCGTCTCCGAAATGGCCAATTACGCGGTCATGGCGGATGGTGGGAACCTAAGCATGCAGGTCATCGGACGGATTGAAAAACAGGCTCCGCGTTCGCAGATGCACCAAAGCACACGCGTCCTAAATTTATCGGTCCATCAAAAAGCAACCGTACATCCAAAACTCTATATCGACAATAACGACGTGCAGGCCGGTCATGCCCAAAGTATCGGTCAAGTCGACGGCGAACAGCTCTACTATCTGCAGACGCGCGGACTGACGCGTGATGAAGCGACTAAACTGATCGTTTACGGTTATCTGTATCCGGTCGCTGAAGTCATCCAAGACGAAAAACTTCGCGATCTGTTCCTAAACGAAATCCGAGAGAAGGTGAACCAAACATGTTTGACGTAAACAAAATCCGCCATGATTTTCCGATGTTCGACCACATCGATCCGCAAAAACCTTTGGTTTATTTCGATAACGCCGCCACGACATTCAAACCGCGCTGCGTCATCGACGCAGTGGTCAAGTACTATACGACCTCTTCGGTTAATATCCATCGCGGCGATTATGATCTTTCCTATCAAGTGAGCGAAGAATACGAACAAGCCCGCAAAGCTGTCGCACGCTTTATTCAATCCGAAGAAAAAGAAGTCGTATTCACGTCAGGCGCCAGCGGTTCGCTGAACCTCGTCGCTTACGGATACGGCCGCAAATTTCTTAAAAAAGGCGATGTCATTTTGTCCAGTGAAGCCGAACATGCTTCCAATATTTTGCCTTGGTTCAAATGTGCGGAAGAAACCGGCGCAATCGTCGAATATGTCAAACTCACCGATGAAGGCGAATTGACCATCGAAAACTTTCGGGCTGCCATGCATGACAAAGTCAAAGTCGTAGCGGTCGCCAACATCACCAATGTGTTGGGTTTCATTGCCCCAATCAAGGAAATGGCGAAGATCGCGCATGAATTCGGCGCCATCATTTCGGTCGACGGTGCCCAATCCGCACCGCATATCCCGACTGACGTCAAAGACTGGGATATTGATTTCCTGTCCTTCTCTGCGCATAAAATGTGCGGTCCGACGGGTGTCGGCATCCTATACGGTAAATTCGAACATCTGTTGGCGATGGACCCGTTCATGTTGGGAGGCGGCAGTAATGCCCGTTTCGACATTTGCGGAAACATTTTGCTAAAGAACCCTCCGTTTAAATTCGAGGCCGGTACGCCTGCGATCGAGGCGGTCTTAGGTTTAAAGGCAGCCGTCGAATATCTTGAATCGGTCGGCATGGAAGCCATCGAAAAGTATGAACACGATCTGCGCGTCTATCTTGTCGAGCAACTTTCCCAATTGCCTTTTGTCCATATCTATAATCCGCATGCGGCAACCGGCATCGTGACTTTCAATTTCAAGGATATTTTTGCCCAGGATGCGGCCATGTATCTGAATTCCCACGGCATCGCGGTCCGTTCCGGCAATCATTGCGCGAAAATCCTGATCGACATCCTGAAGACGTCGGAAACCATCCGCGCTAGTGTCTATTTCTATAACACCAAAGAAGAGGTCGACCGATTCATCGCCGTCTGCAAGGACACTACGTTGGAGAAATGCATCGATCTCTACCTGTAAAGGAGCAACTATGAGCGATCTTTTAAACAATCCGATGATCCTTCGACAGATCATCATGGATCATTATGAATATCCCCACAACCATGAGCTAAGCATCGATTCTTCTTATGGTTCAGTGCATATGGCAAGCGAATCCTGCATCGACGACATCACCGTGCAAGCCCTCATCCAAGACAATAAGATCGACGATGTCCGTTTCGACGGTGTCGCATGTACGATTTCGACCGCTTCGACCTCCATCATGAGCGAACTTTTAATCGGGAAATCGATCGAAGAAGCCAAACAGATCATTTCCGAATACAATGCCATGATCAATATGCTGCCGTTCGATGAAGAAGTTTTACAAGAAGCGGTGGCTTTCCACAATGTCGGCAGACAGGCCAACCGTATTAAATGTGCGACCATTGGATGGAAAGCAATTCTGCAGTTGATCGATGAAAGCGGGGAAAAACATGAGTAAGAAACCCGATGCCGTCCTACCTTCATCCGATTACCAATACGGATTTAGGGATAAGGATGTCAGCGTATACAATACCGGTAAAGGGATAACCAAAGAAATCGTTGCGGAAATATCCCATATCAAAAACGAACCCCAATGGATGACCGATTACCGTCTTAGGGCGTTCGAGTCCTTCCTGAAAAAACCGATGCCCACCTGGGGTGTCGATTTAAGTTCGTTGGATTTCAATGAATATACCTACTACATTAAACCGAGTGAGCGTATGGGGACGACCTGGGATGAAGTTCCGGAAACAATCAAGGACACATTCGAAAGGCTCGGCATCCCAGAAGCGGAGCGCAAGTTCCTCTCAGGGGTTTCAACCCAATACGAATCCGAAGTCGTCTACCATAATATGTTGGCCGAAGTCGAAGACAAAGGCGTCATTTTCTTGGACACCGATTCGGCGTTGCGTGATCACCCCGATCTTTTTCGCAAGTTCTTCGGGACGATTGTTGGATTTTCCGACAACAAGTTCGCGGCTTTAAACAGTGCGGTATGGTCCGGCGGATCCTTTATCTATGTTCCACCCGGAGTCAAACTCGATAAACCTCTGCAGTCCTACTTCCGCATTAACACCGAAAGCATGGGTCAGTTCGAACGGACATTGATCATCGTCGACGAGGGGGCGGACGTCCACTATGTGGAAGGCTGCACCGCACCTACCTACAGTAAAGACTCCCTACATGCGGCTGTGGTCGAAATCATCGTCCACAAGAATGCCAAATGCCGTTACTCGACCGTCCAGAACTGGTCGACCAATGTATTGAATCTCGTAACCAAACGAGCTAAAGTGCTCGATTACGGTATCATGGAATGGATCGACGGAAACATCGGTTCGCATGTCACCATGAAATATCCCGCTTGTATCTTAGCTGGCGAAGGCGCCCGAGGCATGACGATATCAATCGCCGTTGCCAGCCATGTCCATCAGATTCAGGACGCCGGTGCCAAGATGATCCATCTGGCTCCCAATACGCAGAGCACCATCGTCTCCAAATCAGTCGCACGCAATGGCGGGGAAGTCAACTATCGCGGCTTGATCCAACATAACGCAGGCGCGACCAATGCGAAATCCCATGTGGAATGCGATACGCTGATTCTCGATGACCGTAGCCGCAGCGATACACTGCCGACCAATATCAGCGCCAACGCGACCTCCACGATCGAACATGAAGCAACGGTATCTAAAATCTCCGAAGAACAACTTTTCTATCTGATGAGTCGCGGTTTAACCAAAGCGCAAGCGCAGGAAACCATCGTAATGGGGTTCCTTGAACCCTTCACACGCGAACTTCCGATGGAATACGCGGTCGAACTGAACCAACT
>JBBQGS010000006.1:0-25153 GCA_038323255.1 Erysipelotrichales bacterium
CAAAATCATTGTAAGGGTTTCCTATGGACTTTTCTTCTGTTGTGCCACATCGCTCCAATCAGATCGATGATTTATTTATTCCATTCTCATTTTACAATCCAGGGAGAAAAGACGGTCCATAATCGGACCGTCTGTGTTTAATCGATGAACAGGTTATATAACTCACTGACCGGAGTGTGGTTTTGAACCGCTTCGATCGTTTTCGCCAACATATACCCGATGGAAATCTGTTTGATTTTCGGTTCTTTGCGTTTTTCGGCGCTTAGCGGGATGGAATTGGTGATAATCAGTTCCTTGATCGGTGAATCATGGATACGCTGGAGCGCATCGCCTGACAGAATACCGTGGGAACAGGCGCAGTAGACTTCCGTCGCACCTTTTTCATACAGCATTTCGACGCCGCCCAACAACGAACCGCCGGTATCGACGATATCGTCGACGATGATGGCGACTTTCCCTTTGACATCCCCGATCAGATTGACCGCTTCCGCAACGTTGGGTGCGGTACGCCGTTTATCGATGATGGCGATCGTGGTATCTTGCATCGAATCCGCCAAGCGGCGGGCACGGGTTGCTCCACCGTGATCAGGGGAAACGATGACGATTTGATTTTCGAAATGTTTGGCACGGAAATATTGGCCGATCATGAAGACGGCAGTGAGATCGTCAATCGGGATGTTGAAGAATCCTTGAATCTGCGGTGCATGCAGGTCGAGCGTCACGACTCGGTCGGCCCCTGCGACTTGAAGCAGGTCGGCGACCAGTTTCGCGGTGATCGGTTGACGAGCCCGTGCTTTACGGTCTTGACGCGCATAACCGAAATAGGGGATGACGACAGTGACTTCACCTGCCGAAGCGCGTTTGAAGGAGTCAAGGGCGATCAGGATTTCCATCAAGGTTTCCGATACAGGCATGCAGGTAGACTGGACCAGGAAAACATTCTTCCCGCGAACGGATTGTTCGGGTTCGACGATGATTTCGCCGTCGGCGAAGTGTTTGACCGATATCTTTCCGCGCGGGATGCCTAAATGTCCGCAAATTTCATCCGCCAGATCTGTGCTGGAGGAAAGAGCGAATACGATAATGTCCTTAACCATGGTTTTCTCCCTCTTTCTTTTTACTCTTGTATTTCAGTCCGTATCCCGGTTTGTTTTCCTGTCGGGCACGTGCAATCGCCATCTCACCGTCGCCTACGTCTTGATTGGCGGTGGTTCCGGCCGCAACGACCGCATTTTCCCCGATTGTGATCGGAGCGATCAGATTGACGTTAGATCCGATGAAGGCACCGTCTTTGACCGTTGTCCTGAATTTGTTTTTCCCATCATAGTTCACGGTGACGACGCCGCATCCGATGTTGACCTTGGATCCGATTTCAGAGTCGCCCAAATAAGTTAAATGGGCGCAGCGCGAATCGAAACCAATCGTTGTATTCTTCAACTCGACGAAGTTTCCGATGCGGTTATTGTCTTCGATTACACAGTTCATCCTCAAATGCGCAAACGGTCCGATATTAATGTTGTCTTTTAGGATACTGTCGCTGATGCGGGATGCATCGATTTTCGTGTTGTCTCCAATGGTCGCATTAACCAGGAAGGTTTGGGGCAGGATCGTGCACGATTTCCCGATCGTCGTTTTTCCTTCAAGATAAACATTGGGATAAAGGATCGTATCTTCCCCGATTTCACTGTCGAGGGAAATGAAAGTGAGATCCGGATCGACGAATGTGACACCGTTGCTTAGCCAATAAAGGTTGATCCTCTTCTGCATCCATCGTTGCGCTGCCAGTAGGTCAAAACGGTCGTTGACGCCCATGACTTCATCGACGTCATCGACAGGTAAAGCCTGTACGCTTAATCCATGCGAATTGAAAATCTCGATAAGATCGGTCAGGTAATATTCATTTTGGTTGTTGTCGTTTTTGATTTCATCCAAATGCTTGAAGAGTTGATGGGTCTTCACACAATAAATCCCGGTGTTGATCTCTTTGATGGCCAATTGGCGTGGTGTGCAGTCTTTGAATTCGACGATCTTCTCGATATTCCCCTCTTCATCACGGACGACTCGTCCGTATTTCTGTGGGTCGTCCAATTCGGCGGTTAAAACGGTCATGGCGCAATCGCTGTTGTGCATGAAGATTTTCTCCATCGTCTCAGGCGTGATACAAGGGCAGTCACCGTAGAGAATCAAGGTCTCACCCTCTTTGTCGCGCAAGCTCGAAACCTGCATTACAGCGTGTCCTGTGCCCAATTGGGGCATCTGGAGTGCATAGTCGACTGAGTCTTTCAGATAATTCTTGATTTGGTCGGCCTGATGTCCGATGACGACGACAATTTCTTCGACGTCGATTTGTTTCAAGTTGGTGACCACATGTCCGATCATCGGCTTGCTTAATATCGGATGCATGACTTTCGATAAAGAACTCTTCATTCGGGTCCCTTTACCGGCAGCCAACACGATCGCGTTTCTCATGTTCGTATCCTCCTTCACTATTTTACCAAAATTAACTCTTTTATAAAGTTACTTCGCAATTATTTTCGCTTTTATCGTGAAACGGTACTGATGTTTGAGGTTTCGGACCGCCCGATCGGCGATATCTTCATACTGAGTGAAGCCCATGACGACCGATCCGCTGCCGGTCATCATCGCTTTATCGCAACCCAGGCGAAGCAGGCGGTGTTTCAACTGACCGATATCAGGCACCATTTTGATGGCGTTGGCTTCCAGGCTGTTGCCGAGCGAAATCAGAAACAGCGGATAGTTTCCGCTCGTCAACGCACTTTCAAGCGCATCGACGGGAGGATGAACCAGTTGGTCGAACTGCAGGGAAGCGAAAGCTTGTTTCGTACTTACTCCGCGATAGGGCTGAACCAATACGATCCACAGGGGTAAATCCATTTCAAAGAAACGGAGCTTTTCCCCGATGCCTTGAACACGCGCCGGTCTTCCAAAGAGACAAAACGGGACATCGGCACCGATCTTTACCCCAAGATCGATTTTCTCTTGATCGCTCATGCCATAGTGGTAATGTTCGTTGATCCAGTTGATGACCGCCGCCGCATCGCTGCTGCCGCCGCCCAATCCGGCTTGCGAAGGGATCCGTTTCGTTACGTGGATGTGGAAGTTATCCGTGAATCCAAATTTGACACGCATCGCTTCGACTGCTTTTAAAATGGAATTGTTGTCGGGACGAATCCGAATATCAGGGGTACAGGAAAATGACATCTTTTCTGAGAGTGTGAACTGGATGTCGTCATGAATGTCGATCGGTACCATGACGCTATCCAATTCATGATATCCGTCAGGGCGTTTTTCAACGACATCCAGACAGAGATTGACTTTCCCGTAAGCTTTAGTGAACATACCACACCTCATAGAGCCGATAGAAATCGATCAGACTCAGTGCTTCCGCACGAACATTCAGATCCAATCCTGCTTGGATCAGTTTCGCCTGTATTGTTTGCGTATCGGAGATTTCTTTTAAATTGTTTGCCAAGGTTTTACGGCGTTGGGTAAAAGACAGTTTCACTAGTTTAAAGAATCGGTCTGGATCAACGATTGCCAGATTCGCTTTACGCTGGAACCGGACCACCGCGGAATCAACTGTAGGACGAGGCAAAAAGACCGCTTTCGATACGTTCATCACGGTTTTTACCTCGAAAAGCGTCTGTACGATGATACTGAGTGCGTTATAGTCCTTAGTGGAAGGTTTGGCGACGAAACGGTCGGCAACTTCCTTCTGCACCATAATCGTAAATGAAGTGATGTGAGGTAATTCCTCGATGATATGGAAAAGAATGGGTGTAGTGACGTAATAGGGAAGATTGGCGCATAAAGTCAGATTGCCTTCAGGCAGATCCGTTTCCTTCACATTTAAAAAATCCTGTAAGACCACCTTAACATTCGGGTAGTCAATCATGGTTTCGGCTAGCACTTCGATGCAACGGGGATCGATCTCAAAGGCGGTCACGGTTTTCGCTTTTAGCGCCAGTTGTTCGGTAAGCGCACCGATACCTGGACCCACTTCGATCACATTACTGTTCTCGTCGATGCCGCTGACCCGTGCGATTTTCTCTACTACTGAGGGATCGATGATGAAGTTTTGGCCAAATCCCTTTTTTGCGCTCATCCCGAATTTTTTCAGGATCGCAAGTGTCCGGGCATTGGCGCTTATCGGTTTTTCCATAACTTCTCCACAGTCACTGCCAACTGTTCTTTCGTGATATCCAACATTCCGCAGCGCTTTAAAAAGGTCTTGGCGTTGCAATCCCCTAAACTATAATGATGGGCGACATTGCGTCGCAGGTTTTCGCTGTCAGGTAAGCCCGCAAGTTTCAAATCCAGTAAATCACTCATGGTGATTGAGTTGGTATGTTCTGAAAATGTTTGGATGTTTTGTAGTGCCGCCAGGATATCTTGGGCTTTCGCATGTTCAACGCCAATCTTGCCTTTGCCTAAGGCTAAATGCTGGGGAAGAAATGCATGTTTCGCATCGGGAACCAATTTAACAATCTGCCTACGTATTTTTTCACCAGTCGAATCGGGATCGGTGAAAATGATGATACTGCGCTGTAACGCGGTTTGTTTGATCAGTTTTTGGGTCGTTTTGCTTAAGGTCGAACCATTGGTGATGATCGTGTCGCAGTCGATGAGGGATTTCAAAAGAGCACTGTCATGGTTTCCTTCGACGATGATCACTTCTTGGATGTGCATGGAATTCCCTCCTGTCGGATTTATTATACCATGCGGATAAAGAAAAACCGCATCCGCGGTTCTTATCTACACATTCTTTGGCCCAGAGAATTCTTGGTCAATTTCGCAAAACCGATAATGGTTGCGACAGGTAAATGATCCCCTGTCAACCGTACTCGTGAGAGATTTTTTTCCGATCCCACAAAGAGATCGAGTAAACTTCCGGAAACACCGCGGTCAACAACCATGACTTTAAACGGTACGCCGGGAGCTAATCCCATGCCTGAGTATTTATGGTTGGTGATTTCCATGATCGTGCACATCGGCAGACTGGAAGTCGAAGCAACGAGATAATAACCGTTGTAAGTGATGCCTGTTTGCCAACTACCGTTGCTTTGACGCACACCGGTGGTGGAAACCATAATGCCGGAAGCTGTCCCGGAAGTTCCGTCGGCTCCAACATAACATCCGCCGCAATCGGCGCCATAGCGCGCGAATCCGGCGTTAAAGTAAGCACCTTTTGAGGGGGTTGCACCGTACATATAAACACCTGGAATCGACGGTTTAACAACTGTCGTATCTGGTACGGGCACTTTGGAAAGGATAACACCCATGCTGTCATAGGTAATCCGATAGGTCGTGGTCTGCGTTTTGGGTGTGCCTTCGCTGACTTTCGAGATGAGCCAGGGAATCCCGGTCCGACTCGCGGTAGCAGCTTTCACCACGGTACTTTGTTTTGCGAGAATCGTACTTTCCACAACTTCCTTCATGAGAAACGGGTTCTCGGAAGCGACTACGGCATCTTTGCCCGGAAGTGACTGCAGAACGATGTTAGCCTTCTGCTTTACAACCGATGATGTACATGCGGAAAGTGAAATAACCAAGAAAACTATGATGATCCGTTCAATTTTGATCAAAAGATAGTCTCCTTTCTTAAATCTGTAGTAGTTTAACATATTTTCTTCAATCTGGCAAATTTCGCGACTGTCAAGTTGTCAGATGCTACCTCATCATTTTTAAAATTCGCCTATTTTAGGCATTATCTGGATGGAATAATCGTCTATAAGTACGGTTCATTTGGTCCTTTACTATCGTTTCATCGAGCTCTTTTAGTTGGCAGATTGCCTGTCCGACATAGGTAATATACGCACTTTCATTGCGTTTACCCCTAAATGGCATCGGAGTAAGATAGGGACTGTCTGTTTCGACCAATAAATGATCCAGCGGAATCTGCTTTGCGACCTCTTTGGGGACATGGGCATTTTTAAAGGTAACCGGACCGGCTAGTGAGATGACATAACCGAGTTTGATGAATTCTTTCGCCATTTCCACACTCCCTGAATAACAGTGCATGATACCGGCTTTTTTACAGGGGTGACTTTTCAGTATATCGTAGGTTTCCTGAATCGCATCACGGGTATGAATCAAGATCGGTAGTCCGAGTTCGTTGGCTTTGTCGATCTGACGCAAAAACGCAGCGCGTTGTAGCGTCTGGTGTTCTTTTTCTTTATGCCAATAATGATCCAGTCCGATTTCTCCGACCGCAACCACTTTCGGGTGTTTCCATAGTTTTTCCATTTCAGCATACATAGCTTCATTCATCAGTTCGATGTCTTCTGGATGGAATCCGATGGCAACGTCGAAAAGATCATCCGTTTCCGCTAAGGCGATTGTTTGTTTGGAATTCTCGACGCCGCAACCAATCAGCAAGATTTTCTCTAAACCCGCAACTTTGGCACGCGCGATTGTTTCTACACGATCGAGATTGAAATCTTCGGCACTCAGATGGGAGTGGCTATCGATCCATCCTACCATATACGCGTTCTGGCGGCGATATCATGGAACGAAGAATGGGAATCTGATACGGCGGTATAGATAAAGGAGAGCAGTCCGATGATAAATAACGGCGAACTGAAGATGATTTCTTTAATGGTACTGCGTAGAAGACAGGTCCACGCATCCAGATTTCCGTCGATGGCAAGGACATCAAGGTTCATGATTTTCTTTCCGAAAGTTGTTTTCAGTGTATAGAGGGCGATGCTTTCATAGGCGATAAAAAGAAGGGAAACAGAACCGGTGAAGAACCAGAAGGGTTTATCCAACATCCAGTTCCAGGGAAGAAACCAGAAGATTACGCGGAAAATTACCGAGAATACAAACAGGATGATTCCAATCACAAGGGTCGGGATGGCGACGATCAGATGATCGATAAAATTGGCGATAACGCGACGGATGACAAGATTCATACAGTACACCTACTTTCCAACACAGAAACGGCTGAACAGTTCGTTCAGCAGGAAATCCTTATCGACAGGATGAAGGATTTCGCTTAAACGCAAGAACGATTCTTGCAGATCGACGGCGACCAGATCCAACTGGATGCCGTCTTGGATGCCTGTAAGGGCGGATCGCATTGCATCCAATGCATGGGATGCAAGTCCGATCGTGCGCTCGTTCACCAAGGCACCGGTTGCCAATACACGCTGATGATCCGCGAAGCGGTTGTTGATGGCTTGAATCAGTCCATCGATCTCACCCTTCATGGCACTGATCGAGATCGCTTGATCAACATCGTTCAAATCGGTTTTATTATAGATGACCAATCGTTTTTCAGGATCGGTCAGATTCAGTAAGGTTTGGTCTTCTTCGTCGATCGCTCGGGAAGCATCAAGCACCAACAGGATTAGTTCCGCTTCATCCAACGCCTTCAGTGTTTTCTCGATGCCTATTTTCTCGATGAAATCGACTGTTTCCCTGATTCCGGCGGTGTCGATCAAATGTAGGGTTACGTTTTGAAGGCGGATGGTTCCTTCAACTAAATCACGAGTCGTGCCGGGGATTTCGGTGACGATGGCTTTGTCTTCTTCCAGTAAGGCATTAAGAAGACTTGATTTGCCTACATTGGGTTTCCCGATGATGACGGTTTTGACGCCTTCTTTCATCTGCTTGCCTGAATAAGCATCGTGCAGAATGATTTTAAGTTTCTTTTCCCAATTGATACAAAGGGGTTGAATAGCTTCGCGGGTTAACTGTTCGACATCGTCATACTCGGGATAGTCGATATTCACTTCGATGTTGGCGATGATCCCTAAAAGTTCTTCCATCAAGGGTTCGATGAGCCGTTTGAGAGATCCCCGAATTCCCTGAACCGCCATGGCAGCGCTTTGGGGACTGTCGGCTTCGATCATGTCTTGGATCGCTTCAGCTTGCGTTAGGTCGATCCTTCCGTTCAGCATCGCACGTTGTGTGAATTCGCCAGGCCGTGCCATGCGTGCACCTGCACTGAGAACAGCGGCGAGGATGCGTCGTGTGATATAGATGCCACCATGACAATGGATCTCCGCAACGTCTTCACGCGTATAGGAACGGGGTGCTTTCATCATGAAAACCAAGGTTTCATCGAGAACTTCTTTGGTATTGGGATCCCTGATAAAACAATAGTTCACCTTGTGTGTCGGGATCTTCGTAAAATCCTTCAAGGTCAGCGTCGAAAGAATCTCCGCTGATCGATCTCCGCTGATACGGATGACGGAGATGGCCTGTTCGCTGAGTGTGGTGGAAATCGCAACGATGGTTTCACTGAACATCAATTTACCTCCGATAGACGAAGACACGGGTTCACCGTGTCAGTTTTCTTCTTCCAGACATCCAAGCGATTCCAGAATGCGGTTGAGGTCGGCATCATCGCTAAAGGAAATGATGATTTTCCCTTCATCCACTTTGACTTTGCTTTGGATCTTCGTCTGTAATAACTCGACAACATAACGGTAATCTTTTTTCTCTTTTTCAAGCGGCGTTTTTTTAGGTTGGGCAAGTTCTTTCACGAGTTGTTCGACAGCCCGCACCGTAAGATTTTCTTTTAGGATGCGTTTCGCAAGAGCCTCGATTTCTCTGTCGTCCCCCAAAGTAATAAGCGGACGCACATGCCCCATCGTCAGTTTATTTTCACGGACCATGTCCTGCACGCTTTGAGGTAGTTTGCGTAAACGCAGGATATTTGCGATATGTTCGCGGCTCTTCCCGACTTTTTTGGCGAGTTGTTCCTGCGTAAGTCCCATCCGTTCGATTAACAAACTATACGCATTGGCTTCTTCCATCGTATTCAGGTTTTCGCGTTGGATGTTTTCGATCAAAGAGATTTCCATCATCTCTTCTTCGCTGAAATCCATGATAATCGCCGGAATACTCGCAAGATTAGCCTGTTTGGCAGCCCGCACGCGGCGTTCGCCGGCAATCAGCTGATATCCACTAATGGCACGTCTTACCAGAATCGGCGTAAAAACGCCATGTTCGCGAATAGATTGGGCAAGTTCGTCGATCTTTTCGGGATCAAACACGATGCGCGGTTGATATGGATTCGGATGAATCTTCGTAATGTCGATTTCTTCTTTCGGAAACGACCCGTCATTGCCTTTTTGGATATCTTCAAGGACGGAAGTGACGTTCTCGCCGAAAATGGCATCGAGACCTCTGCCTAAACGACCTTTCTCATTCATGCTTGTGCCTCCCCTTCGTTTTGGGCGATGACTTCCTTGGCCAATGCGGCATAAGCGCGCGCACCTTCCGAGCGTACATCATATTCGAAGATCGACTGCCCGCGTGAAGGCGCCTCGGAAAGACGCGTATTGCGCGGAATGAAACTCTTATAGACTCTTTCCTTAAAGTATTTACGGACTTCTTGTTGGACTTCGACGCTTAACCGCGTGCGAGAATCGAACATCGTCAATAAAACGCCTTCGATGAATAATTTATCGTTGAACAGTTTTTGGACAAGCCGAATCGTCGACAGTAATTGCGTCAATCCTTCAAGCGCATAATATTCACATTGTACAGGGATGATGACTGAATCAGCGGCAGTCAATGCGTTCGTATTCAATAAGCCCAGTGATGGTGGGCAATCGATGATGATGAAATCATATTGTGTTTTTACCACATCGAGTTTGTTTTTCAGCAACCGTTCGCGGCCGACTTTAAATTCGACCATTTCCAGATCTGCACCGGCCAAATCGATGGTGGCGGGGACCAGGGTCAAAGGAGGCATTTTAATGGATACCGAAGCCTGTACTACGCTGATGTCGTTTAACAGCACATCATAGGCGCTGTATTTAATGTTTTGTCTGGAAGCTCCGATTCCTTGGGTAGTATTCCCTTGCGGATCGAAATCTACAAGTAATATCTTGCGACCTAAATAAGCCAGTCCGGCGGCTAAGTTGATGCTTGTGGTCGTCTTTCCGACGCCCCCTTTTTGATTTGCGACAGCGATGATTTTACCCATGAATGCCCTTCCTTTCGTCTATTTAGGAAAACGAAGTATGATTTTGATTTCCTTGTCGTTTTCCTCGACCCTTTTATGCACTTCGACACCTGTATCCGCAATCATTCCCACCGTTGCTTCAATCGTATTGATCGCGATTTTCAGGCTGCGCATAATTCCTTTTGTTTTTGGTTTCTTTGCTTCTTCTTCTTGTTTCTTCACTTTTCCACTGATCCAATTTTCAGTCTGCTTCACATTCAGGTTCATTCCGACAATCTTCTTGAACATATCCAAGCGTTCATTTGGAATCACGTTCAGCAAGGCGCGCGCATGGCGTTCCGTTATAACTCGCTCTGTAACGGCTTGTTGAACTTCGGGTGGCAGTTGAAGCAAACGAATTTTGTTTGCGATTGCGGATTGGGATTTACCCATTTTCGCTGCGATTTTCTCTTGTGTAAGTTTACTATCAGCCAATAATTTAACATAGGCATTGGCCTCTTCGATGGCGGTCAAATCCTCGCGTTGCAAGTTTTCGATCAAAGCCAGTTCGGCCATTTGTACTTCATCGACGGCGCTGACCATACAGGGCACGGTTGTGAAACCCGCCATTCGCATAGCGCGGTATCTCCGTTCACCGGTGACGATTTCGTATTCTTTTCCTATTCTTCTAACGGTAATCGGTTGAATCAATCCGTTTTCACGAATGGACTGGGCTAATTCCAATAAAGCATCCTGATTGAAGTCAGAACGCGGTTGATAGCGGTTCGGTTTGATTAAATCGACGGGGATATCGAAGGTCTCTCTCATGCTTCCTCCTACAAAGGTTTCTTCTTGATTTGGGAATAGTTACGCGGATAGCCAAACGGCGTATCCTTTGTTTTATCCATGACTATATTATAGCGTATGCCTGCACTAGGCAGTACTTCCTTTTGGATTTCTTTCACCCTCAGGCTCAAAACATCCATCGCATGCTTTGAATTCTCCAACTCTTCCAGTCCTGAACTGCCTTTCATTGCGATCACGATTCCGTTGGTTTTCACTAGCGGAGCGCAGAGTTCAAGCAAAATAGGTAAAGCGGCGACCGCACGTGCGGTTGCGACATCATAGAGAATCTTATTTTGGACAAACTCTTCCGCACGCTCGTTGAACACCTTGGCATTCTTTAAGCCGAGTTGTTTCACGACTTCATTGAGAAACATCGTTCTTTTTCCGATCGGCTCAACCATCGCAACACGAAGCTCTGGCAATGCGATTGCTAAAGGAATGGCGGGAAATCCTGCCCCAGACCCGACATCGACCAAAGATTTCGCTTCTTTGATCAATGGGACAAGCAACAGACAGTCCAGAAAATGTTTCTCGCGCACTTCGTTTTCATCAATGATCGCAGTAAGATTCATGCGCCGATTCCACTCCGCCAGTAAGGTCTGATAAAGTTCCAATTGCGCGAATTGCGTCGCAGTGAAAGATATGTTTCGGCCAGCAAGCGCTTCAGCCAGTTCGATTTGATTCATATCGTTCCTCCGTGACGCTATTTTACCATAGTTCACCTGCTATAAGAAGAGCTACGTCGCTCATCTTACCCCTGAAGTGTCCGTGATTCAACCCTACTTACTTTGTTGATTTCCCGGGAAATAGGCATAAACGCTTCAGTTTGAAAATTTGATCAATTTCTGACGCAAACATCTGACGAATCCTTAATTTAAGTTCTTTTTCGTTATGATTCTTAAAGTTTCAAATGGCATCCTTTCCCCTTATTTGATGGTTGATTCCTCTTTGTTGAGTTTTATTTGATCTGTTAACACTCGAAAAGCCTTTAAAATAAGGGTTTACCGTATAATATTATAAATAGTATTTAATTTAATATAAAATGGACAAACCGCAGTGAATTGATGATAAGCCTATTTAGTTTGATAACCTTCTTATTTATGGGTCCAAAACACAAAAAGAAAGAAGAAGCACCGCGGCTTCTTCTTCATGCTCATATATTGACACATACCTTGTATATTATCAAGTGGGATGACCGCGGTTTTAAATGATCAGATACTGTTGAATGAGAAAGGGATAGTTCACCGTTTTGATTGGTACTTTTCGTGTTCTTTGTATAAAAGAAAGAAGAAGCACCGCGGCTTCTTCTTCATGGATATATCTTGCCACTTATTAACCGACAGTTCAATTCATATGCCTGAGTTATTTGATTCTTTCGTATTGATAATCAAAAGGACTATGTATTTCTCTGTCGCTGACCGATCACCATTGCAAGGACGGAGATATCGGCGGGATTGACACCGGAAATACGGCTGGCTTGCCCTACGGTCATCGGACGAATGGCGGATAGTTTCTGCCGTCCTTCCAATGAAAGATGTTGCAGAGCATTATAGTCCATATCCAGTGGAAGTTTGAGATTTTCCATGGAAGTCAGGCGCTCTGCTTCTTTTTTCGCTTTAACGATATATCCCTGGTATTTAATTTCTATCTCCACATGTTTTAACACTTCGTCCTTGTATGGCGAAATATTCAGAAGTGTGGATAAATCACTGAGTTGAATATTCGGTCGTTTTAGTACTTCGATTGCGAGCATCCCTTCGGTGGTCGATTCATAGCCGCGAGAAACGAGAATGGCATTCAGTGTTTCGCTTTGATGCAAACGAGTTGTTTTGAGGAGTTCCATCACTTCATTGCGTTGGCGGGTAGACTCTTGAAAAATTCCAAAGCGGACATCGTCAAGGAGCCCGATATCTCTTCCTTTTTGGGAAAGCCGTTGTTCAGCATTGTCATGGCGAAGTAAAAGTCGATATTCAGCGCGGCTTGTCAATAAGCGATAAGGTTCCAAGGTTCCTTTGGTTACCAGGTCGTCGATCATAACGCCGATATAAGCTTCATCGCGCTTTAAAATCAAAGGTTTTTTGCCTTGGACATAGAGTGCCGCATTGATGCCTGCCATTAATCCTTGTCCGGCAGCTTCTTCATATCCGGAAGTCCCGTTGATTTGACCTGCACAGAAGAAACCGCGATACAGTTTCGTCTGCAGGTCGGCCGTTAGTTGGGTCGGATCGATCGCATCGTATTCAATCGCATAGGCATATTTGATGACTTCACAATTCTCTAACCCTGGTAAACTTTTCAGCATCAACTCTTGCACGTCATGGGGCATCGAATTGGAGAAACCCTGAACATAAGTTGTTTCAAGTTCCAACGATTCCGGTTCGAGAAAGAGTTGGTGGCGTTCTTTATCGGCGAAGCGAACCAACTTCGTTTCGATCGAGGGGCAATACCTTGGACCAATGCCTTCCACCAACCCGGAGTACATCGCACTGCGTTTAATGTTCGCATTGATGATCGCATGTGTTTCAGGTTGAGTATAGATGAGATAACACGGTAATTGTGTCTTAGTGACATCTTCTTTTTTCGTTAAAGAAGAGAAATGGATGAATTCGTTGTCGCCCGGTTGAATCAATCCTTGCGAAAAATCGATCGAGGTTGTCCGAATTCGAGCTGGTGTGCCGGTTTTCAGACGAAAAGTGCGCAACCCTGCGTTTCGTAAGGATTGGGATAGGTTTTTGGTCGTTTTTTGTTGGTCGGGACCAATTTCGGTTGCGGTATTGCCAACCAATACTCGTGAGGACATGAATGTGCCTGAAGTTAAAACCAAGGCCTTACAATCTAGGATCTCGTTATTGCCGAGTTTTAGCCCAACGACTTTGTTGTCTTTAAAGAGTATCTCTTCAGCTATGGCTTCGATCAAGGTCAAATTTTCTGTATTTTGGACGATTTCACCCATCTTGCGTGAATAGGCGACTTTATCGGATTGGACACGCAGACATTGGACTCCCGGTCCTTTATTGGTGTTCAGCATTTTAAATTGTAATGCGGTCAGATCGGCAATGATTCCCATCTGTCCGCCTAAGGCATCAATTTCACGGACGACGATCCCTTTTGCTGGTCCCCCGACGGACGGATTACATGGCATGGATCCGATATAATCTTTGTTCATCGTGATCAGAGCGGTGCGTAAACCCATACGTGCTGAAGCCAACGCCGCTTCGACGCCTGCATGGCCTGCTCCGACAACCAGAATTTCATACATGGTTCGTCCTCCTTTTGCTTTTTCATTTTAACATATCCTGTCAATTCAGGAGAACTCATGACTGAGAATAAACTAGCGAGAACTTTCAATCAACAGTTCATTTAGTTTAAAAAAAACCGAAGCTTTCGGTCGTTTAGAGTGGTTTCTTAGCGACGATGATGAAACGGGATTCGGTACTTTCAATAGATCCTTGCGCTTCAAGTTCCACCTGAAGTTGTTGAAGTTGAGGTAGATACCCTTCCACACTGAATCCCGGGAATTCCCATGGAATGTTTTTCGCATAGAACACGATTGCCCCGACATCGAAGAAACGTAGTTTTGGATGGCATTCTTCCGTTCTCAACAGTTCAAATCCGGCGTCGTTGAAAACTTGAACTTGGGATTCGTAGGTAAACGCAGCATATTCAGAGACAAAATCCGCCATGAATCGATGTGACAGATTCACATTATTGAGTCCTCCGCATTGTTGGGTGATAAAAATTCCCCCAGGTTTAAGCACACGCTGAACTTCTTGCAGATCGTACGCTTCATGGCGGTCGATGACGATATTGAACGATTCATCAGGAAAATCAAGGTGGTTGGAGTCGTCGATCGGTTTAACCGTGATTCCCAAAGGCACAAGTTTTTCGATACAGAGTTGGAAGTTAGGTAAATATCCTTCGGTAACGGATGTTAAACAAGTAGGATGGTCCAGTGAAAGAAGAAATTCTCCGCCTCCGGTTCCAAGATCTAATAAATGATCGGAAGGACAAAGGAATTGCTGGATGATTTCTTGGTAATTCCAAGGTAGCGGGTCGCTTTCCCAGCGACCGTTAAGATGCGAAAAGTCCCATCCTTCGATACTTTTTTTCTGCTCAGTAAGCCAAAATGCTTGGTGCTTTTCCATCTTTTACCTCAATAGTATGATTGTATCATACGAAAAGTAGAAAATGATTGACAA
Organism: Erysipelotrichales bacterium; assembly: GCA_038323255.1. GTDB lineage: Bacteria > Bacillota_I > Bacilli_A > Erysipelotrichales > Erysipelotrichaceae > GWE2-51-13. The sequence goes on from JBBQGS010000006.1 coordinate 14,968, forward strand.
GCCCAAAGCACCGTATTACTGTATTAGTGTAGATAGTACAGTTGGGAGGTACACTATGATCGCACTGAATCAGACAAGCCGTACGCCCATCTACCAGCAAATCCATGAACAGGTGCTGGTACAGATCGCGTGCGGGCTCTTGAAGCCGCATCAACAGCTTCCAGGTGTCCGCAGTATGGCGATCGATTTGGGAATCAACCCGAATACGGTCATGAAAGCCTATGTGGAGTTGGAGCGTGAAGGATTCATCTATTCCCTGGCGGGCAAGGGTTCTTTTGTGAGTGAACCTCCAATGGATGTTTCCGCATTACGTCTAGAGAAATTGGTTGAAATTGAAGAGCTGTTAATCAGAGTTCTTCCGTATGGGGTAAAGAAAGAAGATGTAGTCGGTTTGGTTAATACGGTTTATGCCAGGGAGGAAACGGTATGATTCAACTCAGTCATGTATCAAAATCCTTCGATACGAAGAAGGTCCTCGTCGATGTCACGTGGGAAGTCCCCCAAGGCAGCATCTTCGGATTGGTCGGCCCCAATGGTGCGGGAAAAAGTACGATTCTTCGTCTAATCAGCGGCGTCCTCTTACCGGATAAAGGTGAAATCACCATTGCTGGACAAAATGTCTATAATAGTCCGTCTGTCAAACGTAAAATCTTGTTCGTTCCGGATGATCCCTACTTTTTACCGCAGTCGACCATGAAGGAAATGCGGAAATTCTATGAGATATTTTATCCGAGTTTCAAAGAGTCGATGTATCGTAAACTGTTAAATAATTTTCCAATCAACGAGAACGAAAAAATCAATAATTTCTCCAAAGGAATGAAGAGACAGGCCAATATCATTCTGGCCCTCTCAATCATGCCTGAAATATTACTGTTGGATGAAGCCTTCGATGGATTGGATCCGGTTATGCGTCTCACCTTGAAGCGCATCTTGACCGACCAATTGCTGGAACGCAAGTTCACCGTTGTCATCTCATCGCACAATCTGCGTGAGTTGGAAGACATTTGCGACCGCATCGCACTGATTTCCGATTGTACAATCGGACTTAACGATGAAGTTGAGAATCTGCGTACGCTCTATCATAAATTCCAGGTCGGTTATACTCAGCTTCCCGAAAACGAAGTATTCGTCAGCTTCAATCCGATGCATCTGGAAATTAGAGGCAATGTGGCGATGTTAGTGGTCAAGGGAGATTCTACTGAATTGATGAAACAACTCAATGACACCCATCCGGTTCTGTTGGATGAAATTCCGATTACGATGGAAGAAATCTTTGTATATGAAATGGAGGGTAAAGGTTATGGCCAAACTGTTTAACGTGCGGATCCAGATGGATTACTTCCGGTTCCTAATCGGCCGCAACAAGCGTTTTATCGGTTTGATGAGCGCTGTGTTGTTACTTGTTTATCCAGTCTTCGTAATGACCATCCTTTCGCTGAATTCCTATGATGCGCCGACCGAATTATTCGTGACCGGCCGCGTCTTCGCAATGATCTTATTTATCTTCTTCTGTATCCTTGTTCCCATCTTGATGTTTTCCTACATCAACAGCAAGCGGGATTTGGATGTCTATTTCGCCTTGCCGATCAAACGTGAACAAATGCTTCAAACCACTGGTTGGGCAGGTTATGTCATCCTGTTGATTCCTTTCCTGCTTGCATGGTTCTTGGGTGGAATGCTCACTATTATCTATTCGTCCATTTCAGGCATGTTGCTTGTGGAGGCGTTCTTCACCATCATCATGATCGGTTCCGCCGTCTACATGGTCGTGCTCTTCACGATGATGAATACCGGTACGACCTTGGATGCTTTCCTATACAGTATCGCGGTCCATCTGTTGCCACTATTGATCTACGGAGCTTATCTGCTATTTGGTTACTCCATGTTGCTGGGTTTCAGCGACGTCAACAGTTATCGCGTGCTAAATTTCATCTCTCCTGTGTGGGCGATGTTCAATGTCGTCTTTGCCACGGATCTGATGTTTCCTCCTCTTGCCTATGGACTCTATTGGGTCTTGATCGCGTTGATTCTGGCTGCCGTATCAAGTTATATGTATACGTCGCGGCACAGTGAGAAAGCGGAAACGCCGTTTGTGAATCAACGTTTCTTCCCGATCATCAGTATCTCGTATGCGGTGTTGATCTTAATTCTTCTCTACAACGTCATCTACAACACCAACTCGAATCCTTCCTTGTTTACTTTGCAGAATCTGGTATTCCCGTTAATGTTCGCGGGGATCGTCTATATCATAATGGATACGATTGCCAACCGCGGAACGCGCAATATGCTCAAAGCGCTGCAGCGTTATGCTTTGGTCGCCGTGATTACGTTGGCCGTCTTCATCCCTAGCACAGTCTCCGGGGGATTCGGTTATGTTACGCGCGTCCCGAAAGCCACAAATGTGAAATCGGTCGAATTGAATGTCGCCGGTTCTGCGGGATTGTTCTTCCCTTCAAGTTATCTATCCTATACCTACAATGGGTTTGATGGTTATACGGTCAACGTTTCGAAGTTCGTCAGTTCACTTCAATCGCAGGATCTGCTTTTCGATCAAGTCGCGGACATTCAGTCCATCGTCAATTTCCACACGATCATCCTTAAGGAATACAAATGGGTCGATTACTCTACGAAAGCGTATCCTTCCCGTGCTTTAGCCGGTGAGAGCGCGATCAACACGGCGCCTGGCTATAAACCTTCCTACCAAGCATATCCGTTTGAAAATCAGAATTACGGCACGATGAACATTACATTGACCTATCGGATGAAAGACGGATCGAAGTTGCGTAGAACCTACGAAGTGTCCGGACAATGGACACGCGGTCTGATCGGGTTGAGTTCCAGTAAACAGATGGTGAAGTTGATCGCGCCGTTAGTCGCCAATGTCGATCGCTTCGAGTCGTTCTCCAAATTCAAACTAATGGACGCATTGATGACCAATTCCAATGCGAACCTGAGCGGATTCGATTTCAAGACATTCGCGAAACTCTATACGGAGGACTTTGATGCGATTGCCAAAGCCGGCACCTTCAAGCCTGATGCAACCATCTTGGCGTATCTGGAAGTAGCCGCAACGGCGAAACTGGCGCCGACCAACAACATGGACTTCAAAGATCGCATCGCCATCGACGAACGTTTCACAAAAACCCTGGCATGGTTACAGACGCAGGGATATGTCATCCCGCAACCGCGTTTCACAGCGGAAACAGCGGTGCTGGTCCTGCCGAAAGCCGGCACCAAGAATGTCATCTACTATATGGCCGGTGTGAATTCGTCCATCTATTCTTATTCAGATGCCGAGAATGAAATCACGTACATCAAACTCAGCCCTACGCAACTGACAAAAATTCTGCCGTATCTGAGTGCGACCGGATTCAGCGACACCGCGCTTCCTGCTCTGTTTGCGGCTAATGATGCAGCCACCGGGGATGTTACCTCGGGGAATCCTTCCAATCCGGCCGGACTCAGGAATTTATTGGTTCAACCGGAGCATGTCGCCGATGTGATGGCGATCATCAAAGATAATCCACGGGAAGTCGGAGTAGGATATAACTTCTTTGTGAAATCGAAATTGCTTACTGGTCGCTTCGTGGATACGACCGGACAAGCAGAGTATATTTTCAAAGGGAATACCGCCTTCAAATACTTTAAAGGAAAGTTGTATGACACCGCCGAATACTATATCGACGCGAGTGGAAACCACATCATCATTGAATACCGCAATTCGGCCGATCCGGACACAACTTCGGTCGCCGTGGAAAGCGCCCTCTCGAATGTGGATCCAAACGGGCAGTTTTTCACCCATAATTTCCTGGGTGTGTCATCGTCTATCGCATTTGAATTCACTCGCGTTGGGGATGCGCCGAAATAAACAGAGAAACCGATTCATTTACGAATCGGTTTCTTTTACATCATTGGATAGCTTAATCGGTGAAACGGAAGCATGCCAGAGATAGAATGATGCAACGGTTTGAAAAGGTGCGAAACGTTGATACAAAGTGTCGAAGAACTCCTTCGTACACTTTTCTTTTTGATAGAGTCGCTCAATCCCTCTGCGGATCGCGAGATCACCGAAACTTAGCACGTCTTGTTTCTCGTACGTGAAGATAAGCAGCATCTCAACCGTCCAAAGACCGATGCCTTTGATGGGAAGAAGTGTATCCATGATTTCCTGGGTAGATTTAGATCCTAACGTATCGAAATCGATCAATTTGTCTTTGCGAATCTTGGCGATGCCTTGCAGATAATTGGCTTTTGAGCTGGATAGACCTACCGCCCTTAATTCTTCGATTGGCGCATCAGCAACCTTTTCTGGATTGCCCAATGGAAATTTCTCAAAGAAACGCTTGGATACCGTGACTGCTGCTTTTGAGGAGACTTGTTGGGAGATGATGCAATCCAGTAGGGCTTCATAGGGATCAATGATCCCTTCACGCGACAGTGGACCGACCGAATCGATATAAGCGCCCATTTGTTTGTCTCTTGCACGTAATCCATTGATTGCTTCTTGACTGATGGTTAATAACTTGAACATGTCAGCGGACGATCGAACCTTCACTTAAAGTTTCGACACTCACTATTTCCAGGGTTTCCCCTTCTTCACCCACCAACATCATGCCTTGACTCATTTCACCGCGCAGTTTGGCGGCTTTGAGGTTGGCGACGATGATGACTTTCTTCCCTACCAATTCTTCGGGTTTGAACTGCCCTGCGATTCCGCTGACAATCTGGCGAACTTCAGGACCCACTTGGACTTGTGAGACCAATAGTTTCTCTGCGGTCGCATGTTGCTTGCAGGAAAGGATTTTTCCTACGCGTAGATCGATTTTATTAAAGTCGTCGATACTGATTTCAGGTTTGGTTTCAAGTTTCTTGGGTGCCGGTTCAAGTTTCGCCAGCACTTCTTTGACATCCAATCGAGCATAAAGAAGGGTCGGCGTAGCGGTGACCTTGGTGTTTTCTTCCAGGTTACCAAACGTAAACAAGGATTCTTTGCTTCGTTGTTGCGTATTCAGTTGGTCGAGAATCGTTTTGGATGCATCCGGAATGAAGGATTCCAGTAATACAGCCGCAAAACGCAGCGATTCCAGCAGGTTGTAGATGATGGTTTGAAGGCGCGGGTAGTCGGCCGGATCTTTAGCGAAGAACCAAGGCTGTGTTTCATCGATGTATTTATTTGATCTGCGTAATAGTTCCATGATATCGTCCAAAGTATCCTGCACATGCAGGGTTTCCATATGAAGATCTGCCTTTTTGACTGTTTCGAGCGCTAGACTGATGAGTTCATCATCCGGATGGGCATTGGCTTTGGGATTATTGAGGACGCCGCCGAAGTATTTGTTTGCCATCACCAAGGTGCGGTTCATCAGGTTACCGAGAATGTTGACCAAATCGGTATTAATGCGTTCGACCATCAATTCATAGGTTAATGTCCCGTCTTGAGCGAACGGCATTTCGTGCAGCATCAAATAACGTACCGGGTCGACCCCGAACAGATTGACCAAATCGTCCGCATAGATGACATTGCCTTTTGATTTACTCATTTTGCCATCGCCGACCAAGAGCCAGGGATGACCGAAGACCTGTTTAGGAAGTTCGATGCCCAGTGCCATCAACATGACGGGCCAGTAAATGGTATGGAAACGCAAGATATCCTTGCCGATCAAATGGACGTCAGCCGGCCAGTATTTCTTGTAGATTTCGCCATGGTTTCCGTCAACGTCATACCCGATGCCGGTGATGTAATTCGAGAGAGCATCGATCCAGACGTACACGACATGTTTCGTATCGAAGGATACAGGAATTCCCCATTTGAACGAAGTACGCGAAACCGCTAAATCCTGTAAGCCCGGCTTGATGAAGTTGTTCATCATTTCGTTCTTGCGGGATTCGGGTTGGATGAATTGCGGATTGTCTTCGATGTATTGAATTAAGCGGTCCGTGTAGTTGCTCATTTTGAAGAAATAGGATTCTTCTTTAGCACGATGTACATCGGCGCCGCAATCGGGGCATTTCCCGTCGACTACCTGCGAATCAGTATAGAACGATTCACATACGGTACAATACCAACCTTCGTAGATACTCTTATAGATATCGCCTTGATCATATAACTTCTTGAAGATCTTTTGGACCTGCAATTCATGATAGGGATCGGTCGTGCGGATGAATTTATCATAACTTGTGTTCATCAGGTCGAACAGACCGCGGATGACACCGGCTACTTCGTCGACGAAAACCTGCGGTGTTTTATTGGCCGCTTTCGCCTTTTCTTCGATCTTCTGTCCATGTTCGTCCGTACCCGTCATGAAATAGACGTCATATCCCTGTTGGCGACGGTAGCGAGCGATACTGTCAGCCAACACGATTTCATAGATGTTCCCGATATGCGGTTTTCCCGACGTGTAAGCAATGGCCGTCGTGATGTAGAATGTTGGTTTTGTCATATTGATCCTCCTTGGAAATAAAAAAGCGCCCTGTCTAAGGACGCTTCTGCGTGGTACCACCTTAGTTCACCTTGCGGTGCACTCTTACGATAACGCTGTGAAGCGGCCTTGTGAGGCAGTTCGGGGGTCATGTTCGCTAGCATTGGGTTCGACTTTCACCATCCGCCGACTCTCTGTTCCCTTCGCTTAAGCTACTCTTCCCGTCATCACTATTGAATGGTTCTATTATACGTTTCGATACTATGCTTGTAAAGTTTTTACTTCTGCTGCTTGGTCAGGCGATAGTTCTGAAAAGCCAAGCGGGCTACTGTAACAAGGATCATAAGTAGAATGGAAAGATAATTGCGAGTTACTACGGTAGTACCCCATAGGATTGTCTGTTCGATGACGCTAACGCCGAAACGGTCGCGAAGTTTCAACAGACTCAGGATATCGACAAGCGGGCTTTCATCGCTTGAAGTGAGAATATATTTCGTGTATTTACGTTTGATGTATTCACGTATCCCCAGCAATCCGACAAAAAGCAGGTAATAGATCCAGCCTGATCCATCGGGTATCGCGAGTAAAGTGACGAGTAACCCGGCTGAAATCAATGTGAAGAATCCGGTAAGCACCATGTTGAAGCGAGCATAAAGAATCCGATCGACTTGGATCGGCTCCCTAAACCGTATCAGTTGGCGGGTTGAAAAAAGATTTGTCATGGAATGCCTCCGGTGCCTATTCTATCATGTCAGCGCGAAAATGGAAATCTTGATGTCCCTTGGATCGACATCGGCTTGAATCAGTTCTATCTTTTTACCATATTCGTCCAGGACCAAAGCGGTAAGTTTTCCACCATATACGCATGCTGTGTCAATGTCGTAACTTTGGGATTTAGGATCATACAAAGGGGTGAATCCGAAAAGAGGAGTATGTCCAAAGACTTGCGTCTTCTTGACGTTCTTGATGCCGGACCTCTGCCAAATCAAGGATTCACAGGTGTAGGGATCATTCGCATAGGCAGATACGCCCGCATGCGACACAAATACGACTTCATCTTCATAATAAAGGGGTAAATCGGCGAACCACTTTACATCTTCGCGGATAGATTTATGCGCTTTGCGATACTGATTCAGGGTTTCCCCTCCCATCGAACGAAACCAGATATCACTTGTGCCTAACTTCACCAAACCTATTACTTCATCTTCATGGTTGCCAAGCACGAATGTTACGCGATCAGGATACTTTGTTTGAAGTTCGCGTGCATAAGCGACCGTTTCCACGATAAAATTTCCACGATCGACCAAATCGCCGACCTGAATCAATCGTTGGGTCGACGGATCCCAACTTTCCATGATCTTTTTGAAGGTATGTAGACAGCCGTGGACATCCCCTACGATGAAGTAGTGCATGGTGCTACCTCTCTGACCTTACGATACCATACTACTCAAAGCAAATTCAAGAAAGAAAAAACCGGTGATTCCCGGTGATTCAAATATTTATTGAACGATTATGTCAGATGAATCTTAGGTTCCGGTTTACGTTTCAGACACTCTTCGCAGATACCTTCAAAAACCAGTTGATGACTGTGAATGCGCACATGCATCGTTTCTTCGACTCGTTCGTCGATATTTTCAAGATAGATGTTAGGGATATCGAAAAGCCCGTCGCAGACTTCACAGTGAAGATGGTAATGCGGGTACTCGCGACCGTCATACATCGAACCGAAGGTGGGGTGTTCAATCTTGTTGATGTAGTTCTGTTGTGCCAAAAGATTCAGATTTCGATAAACTGTCGCCAGACTGATGCGGCGGTCTTCTTCCTTCATTTTCTCAAACGCCTGTTCCGCGCTCAGATGTCCGTAATGGCCACGCAGCATTTCTAATAAGCGTGTCCGTTGTTTGGATTGTTTATGGTTCATAGGATCCCTCTTTCGATGCTGCGAATCATTGTCGATACCAGATAAAGCCAATTAACTTTGGTCCTTTTGGTGATAATGCGCATAGAGTTCGTTTTTGGATATGCCGGTTTCTTCGCTGACTTTCCGAATGGCTTGGGAAGCGGAGATCCCGTTGGTGATGTAGGAAGTGATCAATTCGTTGACTTCGCTCAGATCAACCGGAGCACTGTGTTCTTCCTTGTTTCCCTCGACGACCAGTACGATCTCACCGCGCAGTTCTTCGGAGGCTTCGATCAGCTCGCTTAGTGTTCCACGCAGAAATTCTTCATGGCGTTTGGTAAGTTCACGCGCCAGACATGCATTGCGATCACCGAATACTTCATGGATTTTCTTGAGTGTCTTCACGATTCGATGCGGAGCTTCGTAGAATATCAGTGTATAAGGATAGGCTTTCAACTGATTGAGTTGCGCCCGACAGTCTTTATCGCTGACCGGCAGGAAACCGAAGAATAAAAACGGTTGCGGAGATAGACCGGATGCAATCAAAGCCGCAAGAACCGCGGTACTGCCGCTGATTGGAACGACGTTAAATCCGGCTTCCACTATTTTTTTAACCAGGATTTCACCCGGATCGCTGATAAGCGGGTATCCGGCGTCGGAAACCAACGCCACGTTTTGCCCTGCCTCTAAAAGTGCGAGAATCCCGTTGGCGCTTTGTGTTTCATTGTGTTCATGATGGGAAATCATGCGTGTTTCAATGGAAAAGTGCGACAACAGTTTCATGGTGTTGCGCGTATCTTCCGCCGCGATGACGTCGACCTGTTTTAGAATCTCGATAGCCCGCGGGGTCATCTCGTTGAGATTCCCGATCGGCGTAGCGACGAGGTAACAGGTAGGACGGTCGTTATCGAAACTCTTCTGCCGTTTCATTTTTCATCATCCTTCTTTTCTTCTTGTACGATACGATCTTTGAACGCTTCATCGAAATCAAGAAACAAGGTCTCTTCGCGGCTTTCCAGTTTGGCCTGACGCGTTAAAAGGTTCATTGACGTAACACGGAAGCGCTTGTTATTGTAGTCGATCTGTTCGTTGAGTTTCGGGCACCCTTTACGCAGTTGTTTATAGTTGGCATCTTCGTACTTCAGACAGCACATCAGTTTCCCGCACTGTCCGGATAGTTTCTGGATGTTGAGGGCAAGAAGTTGATTCTTGGCCATATTGATGGAGACGACGTCGAAATCGTTGAGGAAACGGCTACAGCAGGTTTCCATTCCGCACGGACCGAGTCCACCGATGATTTTAGCTTTATCGCGTGGTCCGATTTGGCGTAGTTCGATGCGGCATTTCAGGACTTGCGCTAGTTCCTTTAATAGGTCGCGGAAATCGACACGTTCATCGGCGACATAGACGAAAATCACTTTCGAACGGTCGAGCGTGTATTCAGCGCTGATGAGGTTCATATCCAATCTGCATTTCTTAATCGCTTCGGTGCATTTTACGATGGCATCTTTTGCGAGTTCTTTATTGCGCTCAAAGTTCATGAGGTCTTCGCGTGTGGCTTTACGCAGAATTGGTTTTAGTTCCAAAGCATGGTCGATGGATGCTGTTTCACGGGCTTCACTGATGATTTCGCCCAATTCAATCCCACGGATGGTCTCGACGACCACAAAGTCGCCATAGACGTAGCCGTCCTGGTTGGTGCCGAAGGTATAGGCTTTCTTGTTGCCTTTGAATCGGATGGAGAAAGCGATTTTATAGCGCAGAGCGTTTTCCGTGAGATTCACGGAGTGCTCCGGATGTTGTTCAGTCATAGGGTAACCTCCTTGAGTTGGTAGAGGATGGAATCGATAAGTAGACCTAAGTTTGC
>JBBQGS010000007.1:0-24380 GCA_038323255.1 Erysipelotrichales bacterium
CCGGGAATTCAGTCCCGCAGGTTTCTTTGATCCCTTCAAGAATTTCACGCACCAAACGGATGCGGTTGGTAGGTGTTCCTCCATATTCATCCGTGCGCTCGTTATCTACGAAATTTACGAATTCGCTAAGCAGATATCCGTGTGCCGCATGCAGCTGCACTCCGTCGACTCCGGCGGATTTCAGACGCAACGCGGCCTGGATGAAATCATCTTTGATATGTTGGATTTCTTCAAGGGTCAGCGCTTTGGTCGAGGTACCATCTTTAAGTTTGTGTCCGGAAGGCGATTTGGCTTTCTTCCCTTCATTCTCATCGGCCGGCGCTTTTCCACCGGCATGCGATATCTGGACAACGAATAAAGCACCTTCCGCATGGACGATGTCAGCCAAGGTTTTGAATCCTTCGATGAATTTATCATCGCTGATGCGATTTTGATTTCCGCCTGCTTTGCCTAATGCCGAAACGGCTGCATGGGCGCTGATTATCAGACCTACTTCGTTTTTAGCTAATTCGCGGATAATCTCAAATTGGCGGATACCGATACTTCCGTCGATATTTCCGAAATAATCGTTGGTGGCGGATCGTACGATACGGTTCTTCGATACAAGGTGTCCCAACGACACCGGCTCAAAACAGTTTGACATAAAGGGGTTCCTTTCAGTGAATGGTATGTTTTCTTCTCCACTATAAGGATACAACGATTAAGCGGTTTGTGTCAGAAATTTGAGTGGAAAAACAGAAACGTACGGGATTTCCGTACGTTTGGGTTAAATCTGAGGGGTCGGCTTCAATACGGCTTCAATCTGGTGGACTGCTTTGTCATTGACAAGCTTAATGGTTTGCCCGACATTTTGCGTTCCATCGAGTAGGATCGTACAAAGACCACTCCCCAAACCTTCCGGATTCAGCATATGGATTTCATAGGTCGTATCGAGGTAACGATAGGTGATCGTATACTCTTTCCAACGCTTTGGAAGACACGGTATCAAGGTTAATGTATCCCCGTTTTTAGTGAATCCAAGTATACTTTCCAAACCGGCACGGTACAACCAACCGGCGCAACCGGTATACCAGGTCCATCCGCCGCGGCCGACATGCGGATGTTCGCTATAAACATCGGCAGCCATGACATAGGGTTCGGCTTTGTAAACGGAGATGTCACGTAGATTGCGGGTATGTTTGATCGGGTTGATCAGATCGAACAGTTCCCAGGCTTTTTCACTTTCGCCAAGTTGTGCGAACGCACTGACGACCCAGGCTGCCGCATGCGTATACTGCCCGCCGTTTTCGCGGACGCCGGGGAGATAGCCCTTAATATAGCCAGGTTCGAATTCGCCATCGTTGAACGGAGGGGTTAGGAGTTTGATTAACCCTTTATCGCGTACGATCAGATCGTCTTCCAGATAACGCATCGCGGTTTTAGCACGCTCGGTGGCGGTATCCTGTGCCAATACTGACCAAGTTTGAGCCAGCGAATCGATGCGGCACTCACGGTTCGATGCTGAACCAAGGGCAGATCCGTCATCGAAATAGGCGCGTTTATACCAATTCCCGTCCCATGCGTTGGCTTCGATGTCGGTGATCAACTTTTGGCTGATCCGCAGATATTCTTCAGCGTGGGTGGGATCGCATACAGCGAATTTCTTCAGCGTGTCGCTCATGAACCATCCGAGCCAGACACTTTCGCCTTTGCCTTTGTTGCCGACTGTGTTCATGCCGTCGTTCCAGTCCCCTGTGCCGATCAGCGGCAGGTTGTGGACACCGAACTTCATCGCATGCGCAATCGCACGTCGGCAGTGTTCCAACAGTGTAGCGCTCTTCTCTGTAATCGTGGGTTGGCAATAACGTTCTTCTTCAAATTCATTCAACACATCCGCACTGACAAACGGAACCTTACTATCCAAAATGGATTTGTCGCCGCTGATGCGTACATATTCACTCACGACATACGGCAGCCACAATAGGTCATCGGTGATGCGCGTGCGCGTTCCTTTGCCTTGCGGTTCATGCCACCAGTGCATGACATCGCCTTCCACAAACTGATGTGCCGCATGTTTCAGGATCTGCTCTTTGGCGGCTTGCGGCCAGATGTTGACGATTGCCAACGCATCCTGCAACTGATCACGGAAACCATAGGCACCGCCGGCTTGATAGAAAGCGGTTCTGGCCCACAGACGACAACTGATGATTTGATAGGGCATCCATCCGTTCAGCATGAAATTAGTAGCTGAATCGGGAGTTTCCACATGGATAGTCGTTAGCTTCTTTACCCAGAAGTCTTTGATTTCTTGTAGTGCAGCCATTGTCTTATCGATATTACGATACGATTCACTCAGCGAACCTACGCTTTCAAGGCTGTCACTCATCCCCAACATAAAGGTCAATGTCTTGGTTTCGTGCGGTTCAAGATGTACATCGATTTGGATTGCGGCACAAGGATCATATCCTGCCCCGGTATTGTTCGACAAGGAAGTACATTGGAGAACATCGGGGTGTTCCAGCGATCCGGTGCCGAAGAACTCACGGCGGTCGCCTGTCATAGTACGTTCGATCGTACTCGAATCCATGAAAGCGATTTTTCCCCGGAAATCCATATTATAGGGATTCGTCATGGTGAGTAAGCCGTTTTCCTCTTTTTTCGTGATAATATGCATGGCTGTTTCCTGCCGGTCGACACCCAAAACTGGGCTAACATAACTCGTGCAGGTGATCGTACGTTCTTGATCGGATAGATTACGCAATGTAAGCACGCTAAGTTTGATTGGATCCGCCAGCGGCACGAACTGAAGCAGCGTCTGGTCGATCCCATGACTGCTATGTTTGTATTCGGTGTATCCGAACCCGTGGGTGATCTGATACGGTGAGTCATCGCGGATTGGCTGCGGTGTAACCGACCAGGCTTTCCCCGCTTCATCGCTAAGATAAAGCACTTCGCCCATCGGATCGCTGACCGGGTCGTTGGACCACGGTGAAATCTTGTTTTCGCGGCTGTTCATATACCAAGTATATCCGCCACCCGATTCACCTGCGAGGAATCCGAAATTCGGATTCGCGATCACGTTGATCCAAGGAGCCGGCGTCGTTTGGTCTTTTTCCAGTCGTATGATATATTCATTGCCATCCACGCTGAAACCACCCAATCCGTTATAGTAACGCAAATCAGGTTCATCATTCAGCATGACATGAGGCAAAACGGGAAGCGGATTCCCTTTGTCTTCGCCCTTTAGAATTTTCTCGATTGGTTTCACAAGAATTCTGCGAACCTGTTCTTCCATGGTATCGCCTTTTCCGTTGAAACTCATCCTTGCGGCGGCGATCAAGAGAGTCATGTCGCCTTTCTTCAGAGTATTCGCGCTGAGAATGAATACATCGTTGGGGCGGCTCATGACTTCGTGGGTCTGGCGCGATAACACTAAATCAGTAATCAGCGTAGTCAGTGGATTGAAGTAACTGGTTTCTTCGTTGGAGATAATGACCAAATCGACCTGGACATCCTTCAGACGCCAGTATTCATGTGCTTTTAAGACGTCATACAGGATTGCTACCTCTTCGGTGCGATCCAAGGTAACCAGGATGATCGGTCTGTCGCCGGAGATACCGAAAGCCCACAGATCGGACTGACCTTTATCGTTGGCCTGTATGGCGGCTGCTGCTCTGCGGTGTAATGGGCTGAGATATACGATATGCGAGATCATTTCCTGATACAACTGCATTTCATCATGTTTGAGATTGAGGTATCTGGTTTCGACCTGACTGCGTGTCAAAGCTAACCAGAAAGCAGTTTCGCAGGTTTCCACAAGCGCATATTTCTCTATCAGATTGATCAGGGATTCTTTGCTTTGGGCCAAGGTTGTCACGAAATAGAACTGGGTTGTTTTCCCCGGTTCCAAGCGGACTTTCCCGCGCAGACTAAAGATCGGATCCAAAACCGGACCGACGGTGTTGCATAACGGTTTCGAACGGTTAATCGCATGCGGATTGGATAGACTGCGGTTGCGACCGATGAATGCCATGCGATCGGTTTCATATTGTACGCTTTCGATCAACGGATGGTCGCAAACAAGTGTCGTTGCGATCCATAGGCGGTTATCCGCATCCGACCGAGGTCTGCGATGGGCGATCAGGGAGTGGTTGGCAGATTGATATTCCGTCTCGACGAACAGATTACTGAAAGCCGGATGTGCAAGATCGGCGTTTTGTCCGGTCAATACAAGTTCGAAGTAACTCGTGATTTCGATTTCGGCACTCTTGTCCGTGTGATTGGCCAAGCGTATCCTGCGGACTTCCGCATGGTCGCCGGAAGCGACGACGATTTCACTTAAAGTTTCGATCCCTTTGTCGATCCGTCGGTAAGCGACTTTATCGGGCGTAAACGTAACTTCATAAGTGTCCGGAAGCTTGTTGAGGGGGGCAAAGGTTGAAGACCAGACCGTATTGTCTGTGTAGTTTTTCAAATAGAAGAACATTCCGTAATGATCCAGCAAAGAATCTTCGCGATATCGCGTGATGGTAGCCATTTTGTCGCGGCTATAACCGGTGCCTTTATCGCTCAGCATCACGGAATAAAGTCCGTTGGATAGGATGTGAACATTGGGCAACACGAAATCAGGTTGTGTGAATTTACGCAAAGAACCATTATCCTGGGTCGCCGTTTCTTTAATTGGTATGATTTTTTCGATGGTTTCTTTGGTGAAAACAACATTCAGCGGCACTTTTTCCTGCAGCAACAGTTGGGCGGCTTTCATGAACGGATCCTTATGGAAGCGTCGCTGCATCAGATCATCGTTCAAGGCATTGTTCATGGCCATCAGGCTCATCCCTTGATGATGCGCCATATAACTCTTGATGATGGCACGACGCGTCTCGAAACCAAGTCTCTCCGGTGTATAATCGGCTGCTTCGAAGAACCCGTACGCTCCTTCCATCCCTTCGGATTTCAGATACTTCAGATTTTCGATCGCTTCATAAGGGGCAACCATCAACGCAAGGAAGGTAGCGTACGGAGTGGTGACCGCATCTTCAATCAGACCGCGCTTTAATCCTAGCCAAGGAATCCCGATTGCTTTATATTGGTAATCCAAGTGCATATCCAACGAGTTGAAGGCGGATTCCGAAGAACCCCACGGCATATTCAGTTTCTTTCCGTACTTCATCTGACTCTTGATCACAAACGAATACGTTTCATCTAAAAGTGTATTACGGTAACTGCGCATAAGTAAAAGCGGCATCAGATATTCGAACATGGTTCCGCTCCACGAAACCAAACCTTTATAACGGTCGACGACCGTCAATGACCGACCTAGCATAAACCAGTGTTTCGGCTGGATTTCACCTCTGGCAATCGCAAGATAACTGGTCTGCCGCGATTCAGAAGCAAGGAGATCGTAATAGGAATTAGTGAGTTTTTGGTCGGTTACATTATATCCGATTGAGAAGAGTTGCTTGCGTTCATCATAGAGATCGATGAACTTTGTATCCCAAGATAGTTTTTCGATACGTTTGACCAGTTCTTGTGCAATGACCATGAACGAATCGATGGCCGTATTGCTTTCCAACACCGCCAGTTTCAGCTCGTTTAGCCATACTGCAGCTCTGCATTTATCAGAGGCGACGGTTGCGCTCAACAAATCAATGCGTTTTGAAACCAGCGCGAAGAAATCTTTACGGTCTTTCAACTTGATATTCAGGCGCAGCATATTCGTCAGTTCACTCAGCGTTTCGCTTGCTTCTGCAGGGAAATCATCACTTGGGACACTGCCCGCTAGTTTTACCCAGGAGGCATAATGATCGAGGTCTGCGATGAGTTTCTGTCCCATCGCATCGAGTTTATAGCGCCAAGGTTGTTTTGTGATAGCAGCCACATGACCGACATCGAAGAAACAATGCAGGGCTTTGTCCCATCTGACCAGATCTAAATTCCCGTCGTTTATAACATCCTCAAAGCAGGCGAACTCCTTCGCAAAGACAAAGGTATCCTGAAGTCCGTTTAATAATGTATCGCGTATTCCTTCGATATACACCTGATCGACCAACGGTTTTTCCAAGTAATCACTAAGCCCTTGAACCAAGGTGACCAGATAGCAGACTAAATTTCCGCTGTCGACGGTGGATACATAGATAGGCTGCAAAGGTTTCAGCGTTCGGGTATCGTACCAATTGTAGATATGGCCGTTCCATTTTTCCAACTTCTCCATTGTTGCAATTGTTTTCTCCAACATGTCGACAAGTTCAACCGTGTCGATGTAGCCGAAGTCACGGGCGGAAAGAATCGCCAGCAAGCCTAAACCGACATCGGTCGGCGAGGTACGGAACGCGATGCCGCGCGGAGGATCTTCCTGATAGTTGTCAGGAGCCAGATAATTGTTTTTCGCATTGGCAAACTCTTCGAAATAGCGCCACGTCTTTCGAGCCGTACGATGCAGTTCAAGCTGATCTTCCACAGATATCTTCTGCTTTTCATATTGGTCGTCTTGGCTGAAGTTATAGGCAATCAAAGGAGCGAAAATCCAGATTAACAGAAATACAATACTAAGCGGCAGAGATTCAGGTTTGAAGTAATAGGTGACTCCCACCAGCAGAATCCCGACCAGAGAACTGAATCCCATTGCTGAGAGATAACTTTTCAGAGAATTGTCCTGGGCTTTTTCCGCATCAGCCGACGTCACCCATTCAAGCATATTTTTCTTCGTAATCAAAACACGTGTCAAAGTAACAAAAATCGCGCTCAAAGCGAGGTTGGATTGATAGGAGAGGAATGCGATCCGTAAGAGAAGTTGAGATAGCGATGCTTTGAGTCCGAAGAATCCAGGCATATGCCGTTTAACGGGATTCGGCAGGAATTTACCTGACATCATACGGTCGAAGCCGGCCATCAAAAATGGTAGAGCCAGCGTCAGCAATGCGAAAATCACCCACACATAACTTTGTCCTGGCAAAATACTGAAGCCCAGAAACAAAAGGATCATGATAGAGGAAGAAACTAGACTGCGGCGTAGATTATCGAGGATTTTCCACACCGACAGTGAAGAAAGTTTGTTTTTCGTACGTTGTTGTTTGCGATTATAGGGATGCCTGCCTAACCAGGGAATCAGCTGCCAGTCGCCACGGATCCAACGATACATGCGTGCTGCGAAGGAGTTGTATTTGGATGGATAGGAATCCACCAGTTCAAGATCGTTGACCAAGGCGGCGCGGACATACGAGCCTTCCAATAAATCGTGGCTTAATACCGCATTGATCGGGATTGCATCTTTGAGTACACGTTGAAATACCTTCAGGTCATAGATACCTTTCCCGGTGAAGATGCCTTCTCCGAAAAGATCCTGGTACACATCGGATATCGCACTGGCATAGGGATCGATCCCTTCCTGCCCGGTATAGATACGTGAGAACATGGAACGATTAGAACTGTCGATATCGAACGAAACCCGCGGTTGCATTAATCCATGCCCCTGCGTAACGATGCCTTTCGTTTCGTCGACAATCGGTACGTTGAGCGGATGAGCCATCGTCCCGATCATCTTTTTAGCCATGCCCATCGGTAATACGGTATCCGCATCCAAAGTGATGACATATTTGATATTGTCAGCCGGCAAGATGATATTGGAATAGAAGGAAAAGCTCGTATCGCTGCGTCCTAAAAGGATATCGTTGAATTCCATCAGGGCGCCTCTTTTGCGCTCCCATCCAGTCCAATTGTCATCACTTTCGTTATATTTGCGGATACGATGGTAGAAATAGAAGATTTCACTTTCATCATGGGCATATTTACGGTTCAAATTGCGGATTCCGTCAAAAGTCGCACGCAGGATTTTCCCGTCATCCTCCGCTTTTGCTTCCCCGAAATCCTTAAACGCTCCAATCAGAGCGAAATACAGGTTCTTCTCACGATTGGAGATGTAATGGTTTTCCATCGTCTCCAACAATTCCGCGACGCGTTTTTCATTGGAGATGATAGCCGGGATGACGACGATGGTCCGAAGATCATCTGGGATTCCGTCTTTGAGTTCGAGGCGTACGAAAACGGTCGGTTTTTGAATTTTGGTGACAATCCAGTTAATGAACGAGATTGCGATTTCCGAAGAAGGAATCAAGACCGCCAAGGCCGCAATGAGAAGGATAAACGGGTTGGGGGTAGGAATCTGCATTTCAGCGTAAACGATCGCACCTAATACACCAAAAAACGTAAGAACACTGATGGTTAAGATATAGAAAGTGCCGGGATGCTCATTGAAAAAACGGGCGATGACACGCTTCTTCTGCATTGCGCCTTTTTGCATTTTCTCAAGTAGGAAAAGTCCGTTGCCGACGATATAGTAACCGACATGTGACCGTTGTGTTTTCAGTTCGGCATCGTCAGGCAAGGCATACCCGCCTTGCGCTAGTGAAACTGCGTCTTTCGCGATCTGCAGTTCGGATATACCGTAACGCTTGGCGATCTTTTCAATTTCGATGCGATAGTGGTTGCGTGAATTCATATCCATGCGCGGATAGGTCTGATCGGGATCGCTCATCAGTATCTGTTCGACGTAACTGGCCGCTTCAAACAGACTTGTCCAATTATGTGTCGCCACATACTTCAGGCTCATGACACAGTTCCCGATGGAAACCGTACTCATCGCCTGGACATTATGTTCCTTTTGGGCGATGATTTCAGTCGATGTTTTATATTTGTCGAGCGTTTCATCGATGAACCGCAGAACGCTGATATAACTCTTCCCGGATCTGCGTAAGCGATAGAACAGATGCTCGATATAGGAACGATTTTCTTCATGTAAACCGTCGACCTTCTCTTTGAGAAGTTCGATCATCAATTCGGTGCGTTCGTTTTCGCCCATCCAAAACTTATCCACGATATCGTCGGCCATGCGCCATTGCATACGCGTCGCCTTGATTTTCTGCGAGATATTGCGGACATCTTCGATCAGTGCCAAACGCACCATTGTCGGGATCGCCCAAAGTTCGCGGTCGGTCAGAACGCTGTGCGTCTGATAAGCCATGAGATATTTAAGGATGGTCTCTTCTTCGATTAATCCGTCGCTGTGCGATACCATTTCCATCGCAATCGCATAGACGCGCGTATAGCCTTTTAGACTGCCGTTTTTTAGTGTCGGAAGGCGATGGTACTCGTCGCTGTTGAGCTCGACGCGGATGCTTTTGACCTGTTCTTCAATGACATAGAAGTTATCTAGCAGCCATTCGGCGGCAGCCGGAACACTACGCGAACGGAAAATGTCGTCATTTAAACTCTTATAGACTCCCAGGATAAAATCATAATTGTCGTTCATACGCTCTAAAGGAAAGCTTAGCGGGTTCGGATTGTCCGCAATGTCATGTTCTTGCGCAACCTGCTTGGCATGCGATTCCAACTCTTCAACCGAAAGTAAGTCGTTGAAGATTTCCGCTCTTTGATTCTTCCGGATTTTTCTGTATATTAGCCATAATGAAAATAAGATTCCCATCACAGCCAAGAGCGTTAGCGTGATTCGTATGGATTCATTATTCAAGTTGATTCCTCCTGCGGACAATGAAAAAAGCATCCTGTATCTGTATTATTTACACTTTCACTGCATGAAAGTTAGATCGTATTCATCCCGAAATAATAAAAGTTCGAGATTCTAGTTTGGCGGGTATCCTCATCATGAGACGAAAGACATTCTGCCATAAACTAAAAAAGGCAGTTTCCCTTTGGGTACATTATACCATTTATCTCCACTGACTGACAGTGATCACTCAGTTAGATGATTTCAAACGCGCCAACAATAAAAGGTATGCAATATAGTTACAACCCTTGAACAGTTATAACCATTGATGAAATTTACGAATATAGAAGTATTTCGTGACCTGTAGTAAAGCGCCGTATCCCAAAAGTAACAGGACTAAGTATCCGAAATAGGATGCCGGTAAAGCAGCCATCGAGATCGCGCCGGCGATCGGTGAGAATGGAAGGATGATTCCGATACTCATCAAAATGGTCGTCATCAGCAGAACCTGCCAACTGGCACGGCTTTGAATGAAGGGGATCTTTTCGGTGCGGATCAAGTGGATGATCAGCGTTTGGGAAAGCAGGCTCTCGATGAACCAACCGGTTTGGAAAAGCCGGACCAGATTGGGATCACCAGCCTTGTTAAATCCGAACACAAACCAAAGTAGTACGAAAGTCGCGATATCGAAGACCGAACTGGTCGGTCCTACGATCAGCATGAACCTTTTAATCGAAGAAGCATCCCATTTGCGAGCCTTTAAAAGGTACGTTGCATCCACGTTGTCCCACGGGATCGCGGTCTGCGAAATATCGTAGATGAGATTGAGTAAAAGAATTTGCAGAGGAATCATCGGTAAGAAAGGAAGGAACGCACTTGCGACCAAGACACTCAACATGTTCCCGAAATTGGAACTGGAAGTCATTTTGATATATTTGACAATGTTCCCGAAGATCTTGCGACCTTCGGTGACGCTGGATGCTAAAATATGGAGATCCTTTTCAAGCAGGATAATATCAGCTGCAGCTTTGGCGATGTCGACGGCAGTGTCCACCGAGATTCCAACATCTGCCGCATGCAAGGCAGGGGCGTCGTTAATCCCATCGCCCATATACCCGACGGTGTGCTTTAAGCGCAGGAGTTTGACGATACGTTCTTTTTGAAGCGGTGTAAGCTTACAAAATATCGTATTATCTTCAACGAGTAATTTGAGGTGTTCATCGTCTAACTTATCGATGTCACCGCCCAAGACCATTTTACTACCGTCTAATCCGACCAATCCGCAGATTCGTGCGGTGACGATGGGGTTGTCTCCGGTCAGGACTTTGATTGATATACCCTGCTCCTTCAATAATTTCAGGGCATCCGCCGCTGTTTCTTTAGGTGGATCGTACATGCCCAAGAGTCCGATCAGGGTCATGTCGCACTCATCCTGAACACTGAATTCCCCTGGTTTGGTGACATCGACTTTATATGCGACCGCTAAATCACGCATGCCGCTTTCGTTGAGTTCTTTAGCCAGTTTCGTCAATTCGTCTTTATGGTTCTGCGTAAACGCGACGTCTTCCCCTTTGATGCGGACTTTCGTGCAGACATCGAAGATTTCCTGAATCGCCCCTTTAGTGACCAATTCATGCGCTTGGTTGTCTTCGGTCAACAAAACGGAAAGACGTCTGCGTTGGAAGTCAAACGGGATTTCATCCACTTTCTTAATATGTTTTATCTTATCCGTTAAATTGGCTTCTTCGGCCTTCGTGATGATAGCCCGGTCGATGGCGCCTTTCATACCTGTCTGGAAACTACTGTTGAGGTAGGCGAAAATCAACACATTCAGGTCTTCATTTCCTTCCGGATTGATGAAACGGGTGATTTGGATATCATCTTGCGTCAGCGTGCCGGTTTTATCCGTGCACAGGACATCCATTTCCCCAAAGGTCTGGATCGATTCGAGTCGTCGTACGATGGTCTTCTTATTTGCTAGGGCAACCGCGCCTTTGGCCAGGTTGGTGGTCACGATCATTGGAAGCATTTCAGGTGTCAGTCCAACAGCAACCGATAGCGAAAACAACAATGCTTCCAACCAGTTTCCTTTGAGAAATCCGTTAAGCAGAAAAACAATCGGCACCATTACAAACATGAATCGGATCAGCAACATACTGACGGAATTGACGCCTTTCTCAAAGGATGTCAACCCGCGTTTAACTTGAGTATGCCGCGCGACTGCGCCTAAGTAGGTCTGCACTCCCGTATCCAGGATCACAACTTTGGCAGATCCGCTGACAACATGAGTACCCATGAACAAGAGACTTGGCCAATCGAAGAGCGAATGATCTCCTGTGCCGACTTTGTTTGTTTTCTCTACCGGTAAGGATTCACCGGTCATCATCGCCTGACTGACGAACAAGTCATCATTTTCGATGATGCGCGCATCGGCGGGGATGATTGATCCCGTATTCAGTAACACAATGTCGCCAGGAACCAATTCTTTCAAGTCGATCGAAGCCTGCTTGTTGTCGCGAATCACATCGACCATATTCTTGGTTAAATTTTCAAGTTTCTTGGTTTCCTTTTCACTTCTGCCTTCTTGGATAAATTTCAGCATTCCGCTGATCGAGATAATGGTAAAAATGATGATGACGGTCGCATAGTTGCGTTGCCCTACTGGTTGGGTCAGGTTGGTGAATAGTGTCACCAGCGATAGGAACAACATGATACCTGAAAATGGATTGATATAGGCTTTCATTAATCGTACAAACCAGAAATCGTTTTTTTCACGGGGGATTTCGTTGACGCCATATGTAGCGAAGCGCTTTTGTACTTCGGATGATGTAAGTCCTTCAACTTGGCTGTCGAGCTGCTTTAAAACATCTTCGATTGACAGATTTCCGTACTTCATGCGCTGTTCGTCGGTAAGCTTGGTTATATTGATTTTGGCCTTATCCATCCTGCACCTCGTTATCTGTTTCATCATACGCTTTGCGCAACAAATTCACAATCCAATGCCTGTTTCATCAGCTGTAACACCGCCTTGTTGATCTAAACATGGTCAAACATAAAAAAACCACTTTGGAAAGTGGAATTCTTATGTTTGGTGCACCAGACGGGACTTGAACCCGTACGGTTAAACCACACGCCCCTCAAACGTGCGCGTATGCCAATTCCGCCACTGGTGCAAAAGAGGGTTTTCTGGCGCGACCGACCGGAGTTGAACCGGTGACCTAGCGCTTAGGAGGCGCTCGCTCTATCCAACTGAGCTACGGCCGCAAATTGGTCGGAACGACGCGATTTGAACGCGCGACCCCTACCACCCCAAGGTAGTGCACTACCAAGCTGTGCTACGTCCCGATTTGCTTTACTATTATACAACAGGCATTTGCATTTTAATAGTGTAAAAATCCCCAATTTTATGGATAAGCGCCAAGCCTTAATTTACCGTGGGTTTCTATGTTTTCGTTTCTGTGGTATCATAATAATCGTAAAAGGAGGCGAGAGAGAAATCCTTGATTGGCAGTAATTAAAGCGCCCGGCTGGAAACAGTGACGAGGAAAGAGGAGCATCGAAAGACTCGGCGGATGCCTCTTCGGCAAGCGGTTGTCGATAGATGAAGGACAAAAAGACAAATCCTTCACCGTACCGCGCATTTTGAAAGGACATAATAACTATGTGTGGAATAGTCGGCGTCGTGGGTTCAAAAGATGCGACCGATGTTTTGCTTACGGGTTTGCGTAAACTTGAATACCGCGGATATGATTCGGTCGGCTTGTCGGTGTTCATCGACGGGCAGATCAAAACGGTCAAAACAAAAGGTCGGATCGACGATATACAGAAAAAATTACTTGAGCATCCCCTTCCGATCTGTAGTGTCGGAATCGGGCATACACGTTGGGCGACCCACGGGGAACCTTCGGATGTCAATTCCCATCCGCATGGGAACCACCGTGTTTCCATCGTACATAACGGAATCATTGAAAACTATATCCCGATTAAGGAGCGGATGATCCGGAAGGGCTATTCGTTCGATACCCAGACAGATACCGAAGCGCTGGCCAAACTGGTCGACTACTATTTCGTGCAGAAAGGCAATCCGTTGGATGCCATTAAGAAAGTCTTAGAGAAAATCAGAGGTTCGTTTGCGGTAGGGATGATCTTCGCCGGATTTCCGGATGAAATCTATGCGATCCGCAAAGACAGTCCCTTAATTGTCGGTTTAGGCGACGGTGTTAATTTCGTCGCTTCCGACATGACTGCGATCCTGAAATATACCCGCGACTATATTCTGTTGGAAGAAAATGAAATCGCCGTTGTCTCGCAAGCCGGCGTAAAGATTCTCGATTTGGATTTGGAACCGATCATCAAGGAAATCCAACATGCGAATTGGGACGAACAAACCGCTGAAAAAGGTGGATATCCTCATTTTATGCTGAAGGAAATCCATGAACAGCCCAAATCATTCACCCAAACCGTTTCCCCGCGTTTGATCGACGGGAAAGTCGATTTCCGAGGCGAAGGGATTACGGATGACTTTTTGAAGAATGCTAATCGAATTATCATGGTCGCCTGCGGCACTGCGATGCATGCGGCGATGGTCGGTGCAGCAATGATCGAGCGTATGTCCCGTATTCCGGTAAGTGTCGAAGTCGCCTCCGAATTCCGTTATCGCGATCCTGTCTTTCTTCCAGGCGATCTGGTCATCATCGTTTCCCAATCCGGAGAAACGGCGGACACGTTGGCAGGATTACGTTTAGCGAAGAAAAATAATGTCCCGACCATGGCAATCGTCAATGTGGTGGGATCGTCGATCGCACGTGAAGCCAATCATGTACTGTATACCTGGGCTGGTTTGGAAATCGCCGTTGCTTCCACTAAAGCGTTTTTCGTTCAGATGGCGGTCTTCTTCCTCTTGGCACTCAAGTTCGCCGAATTACACACAACGCGTACGGAGGAAGAAGTGGCGGATCTGCTGAAGGACTTCCTACTTATCCCGAAGCTTACCCAACATGTCTTGGAACATCATGTCGACTGTAAGCTCTTCGCATCGAAACTGCAGAATTCACGCAATCTTCTCTTTATCGGACGCGGCCTGGATTATTCGATGTCGCTGGAAGGTTCGCTGAAACTGAAGGAAATCAGTTATGTCCATTCGGAAGCGTATCCGGCCGGTGAATTGAAACATGGGACGATTTCATTGATCGTCCAGGACTTTCCGGTGATCGCGTTGGCGACCCAGGAAGATCTCTATGAAAAGATGATTTCCAATATCAAGGAAGTCAAAGCAAGAGGCGCAAAAGTCTTGTTGGTGTGCAGAGAGAATGCTCCCTACATCCAAGATGTCGCGGACATGGTGTTTGCGCTGCCTGAGTTGCGTAGTGAACTGATGCCCTTTATGAGTATCATCCCGATGCAGCTGTTCGCTTATTACTCTTCCGTATTAAGAGGCTGTGACGTCGATAAACCGCGCAATCTCGCCAAGTCTGTTACCGTCGAATAGATTTAACCTCCTGCGGGAGGTTTTTTTGATATTCTCTTGTCGGGTTTGTACGCATGTGATACCGTAATAGAAAAGGAGCGGACCTATGCCATTTGACCGCCGCCGTATCCCGCAGAATGCCTATCAGAAAGTCGAAGCCGCGATCACCCCGACTCGCGCAAGCGCCGTCGTTTACTATGCCATCGACATTCATAGTGAAGTACTCGTTCCCTATTTAAAGGAAAACCAACTACGCTTCTTTTCCTATTTCCTGTATGTATGTAAAGAAACGGTGCTAAAGCATCCGTTTCTCAATAATTTCATATTGGGTAAGAAGAACTATGTGCACACTGCGCTGATCGTTTCCACCGCGATGAAAAAAGACGTGAATCTGGAGGGTGGGATTTCCCAGGTAAAGGTGGAACTGAAACCGGAAGATACACCGCAGAGTATCCAAGCTAAAATGGACGAAAAGATCTCAAATATCCGACACACTTCGGACACTGGATTCAACCGTTTGATAAATCTGCTGAACCTTTTACCGATGTTTCTGTTTCAATTTGTCTTGTTCGTTGCGTCAAAAATGGATCATTGGGGTATTTTACCTGACGGAATCATCAAAGCAGATCCGCTGCATTCTACCGCCGTGATTGCCAATCTGGGCAGCGTGAACGGCGACTGTGTCTATCACCATCTTTATGAATGGGGAACGGGTTCCCTTTTCATTGCGGTAGGCAGACTCACGGAATTCGGAGATGTTACGGTCAAGTTTTCAATTGATGAGCGTATTTCCGAAGGGCTGTCTTTATTCGCTGCGTTGGATACGTTTAAAAAACTGTTGGAGAATCCCTATGATCGCAATTGACCGGATACAAGAAACCGCCCTGCTTTACCCTGATGCCATCGCGTTGACCTGTAATGATCTACATGTACCCTATTCCCAACTTATAATGAGGATTTCGCAAACGGCACAATTCTTAATCGCCCAGGGTATTGAGAAAGGGATGCGCGTTGCGTTGATTCTTCCAAATATCCCTGAATTCCCCTATTTCTTCTATGCCTGCGAGTTAATCGGCGCAACCCCCGTGCTAATCCACCCATTGACGGCAACCCATAAAATGAGAACTTTGTGTGATACAGCAAAGATCGATCTCGCTATAATAACAGATGTACTCTATCCACGCTATCGAAAGATCATGAAGGCTTATCGCCTTGTTTTAGTCGATGCCAGCGCTATCTTACCCCGCCGACTAAGACCTTTCGTAAAACTCGTTTCCCTTTTGCCTGCATCGAATGTCGTACGCTATCATGTGAAACTTGACGTTGATACAACGATTGTCCCAGTTGCGGATCCGTTAGAATTCATATTGTTTAGCAGCGGTTCAAGCGGTATGAACAAGGGGATTCGGCTCTCGTTCGCGACTTTGGACGCGTTATGCGATCAACTTACAGAAATCATCCAACCTATCCCCACCAAAGATTCGATGTTCGCGATTCTTCCCTTTTTCCACGGTTTCGGTCTAGGTGTCTCCATGCATACCGTCCTCGCATTGGGAGGGCGCTGTATTTTAATTCCTCGTTTAGCTCGCGATACCATCGTACCTGTTTTCCTACGGGAAAAACCGACCTATATCGCCGCCGTACCGCAACTGCTGAGGCTGTTTTTGCGTGATGAACGGATGCATTCGGCGGATCTTTCGTTTGTTCGTCAGGTCTTTTGCGGAGGCGAACACGTTCCTTTGTCTTTAGTCGATGCCTTCAATGAACTCTTGCGCAAAGGCAACAGTAAGGCGTTCGTGCAGGTCGGCTACGGCTGTACCGAAACACTGACCGCTGCCTGCGTGACCCGTAAGAATCAGACCGGCGTCGGGACCCCTTTCTCAAAGAATGAACTGGTGATTGTGGATGAAGCAAATACGATTTTGGGAAAAGAAAACAACGGTGAAATTCTGATTGCCGGACCTGTATTGATGGAAGGTTATGATAGCCCAACTAACGAAGATTCTTTTATCTACATCGAAGGAAAACGCTATTTTCGCACTGCGGATATCGGATGCATCGACCAAGAGGGCAACCTCCATGTATTGTTTCGCAAAGACCATTTACTAAAAATCAACGGGTATTTCGTCGATCCAAACGAAATCGAACTCGCGGCACACACCTTGCCCTACATCAGCGAAGCAATCGCTTTGCAAGATGAAGAGGGTCGCCTGTGTCTTGTCATCGCTACACAGGGAGATGTTAAAATCAGTACCCTGAAAAAAGAAATCACCGGTCCGTTTGAAATACTGGACCGGTGGTATGTACCGAAGAAATATTATTGGTTAAAAGAGATCCCGAAGAATGAAATGAAGAAGACAGACCGTATCGCGTTAAAGCGGATGATTAATTCCCAACGACCGAGCGGACTTCTTGCGGAATGGTCCCTTTAAAATGGAGCCCTGCGGCGTCTATTTTGAAACTTTCGACTTTGAAATTGGGAACTTTCGCCAACGCCTGATTCACTGCCGACCCTAACATCGTTCCATAACTGTTGGCTTGATCAACCGGAATCGGAAGATTCCCGATTGAAATCGCTTGGAATTTCGATTCAAACAAAGAACCTGCCCCTTTGGTCAGTTCCGACTTGGCATAAATGCTTTTCCCTTTGAACATAGAAATATATCCATCGTATTTCTTGGCGTCCGGAACCAATTTATAGATTTGCGAAAAATCATTCGTGATAGATGCGGATGCTTCAACGGTATTTTCTCCCACGAAACGAATACGGATGTTCTTCAACACACTGCCCGGTTTTAACGATTTGTTCAGAATCGCCGTTACTTCCGCACTGGTGATTGTCACATCGACTTTCTTCTCACCTAATGCCTGGTACTTTCCAACGAAGATGTCTTCAAAGCTTGCGCTTTTGTCGTTCAGCACAATGCCGCCTTTAGTAACATAGGAATTCAGATCGGCATCCCCGTATTTCACATTCACCCCTTTGGGGAAACTGATCAGTGCGAATAGCAGTGCGACCAAGACTACAGGTAGCAGAAGGATGGTCCATAAAATTCTATGCTTTTTGCGTTTGGGTTGTATGACTGTTACTGGTTCACTCATCGTGTTTCCCTTTCGAAGCGTTACGCTTTCCTTAAAATGTAGATCTTTCTTGATTTTATTATATCACTTCGGTTTTTAACCGCAATACAAGTTGGCGACTTGAATCACACTGGGATGTGTGATAGTTTTATACAAAGGATGGTGGCGACATGGCAGATCGATATGATCGGAATAAGAACAGCATCTCAGAACAAGATCAAAGTAAGCTTGGTACTTATTGCGTCGCAATCGTCGGTCTAGGCGGACTTGGGGGTTATATCGCTGAAGAATTGGCACGGGTCGGAGTTGGGAAGCTGGTTTTAATCGATGGGGATGTGTTTGAGGAAACCAACCTGAACCGTCAGTTACTTGCGAGTGAAGTGACGTTGGGGAGACCCAAAGCCGAAGTTGCTCAGGAGCGCTTATCCCAAATCAATCCGTTGGTTGAAACGAAAGCGATCGTTCAGCGGTTAACTCCGCAGAATGCATCCGATCTCTTGGGCACAGCGCAACTGGTGATGGATGCGGTCGATACGATTTCGACCAGAAGATTACTGCAGGATGTATGTGAGGTGCTTGATCTTCCGATGGTACACGGTGCGATCAGCGGGTGGTATGGTCAAGTGGGAATCATTTTCCCCAAAGATCGTTTGTTTGATTTCCTGTATCCGTCCGAAGCGCAGCGAGGCATTGAGACGGTGTTGGGGAATCCTTCGTTCACACCTGCTTTAGTCGCCTCGATCCAAGTCGCGGAAGCAATTAAGTGGATGTTGGGCAAAGGCGAATTACTACAGGATCGTATCCTGCGCATCGATCTGCTGACCCATGAATATCAAATCATCCAGACAAAGTAAGCGGG
This sequence comes from Erysipelotrichales bacterium, assembly GCA_038323255.1. Taxonomy (GTDB): domain Bacteria; phylum Bacillota_I; class Bacilli_A; order Erysipelotrichales; family Erysipelotrichaceae; genus GWE2-51-13. The sequence goes on from JBBQGS010000007.1 coordinate 18,889, forward strand.
ACCGATCAAGATCCCGCTTACTTTGTTTCAATTCTGTCTGTTTTGGGTCGTAGTTTCGTCCGTATTGTGTTGGATATCGAACAACGATCCTTCAACAGATGAGCTCGGCTTGATATGCACCATGTTTTTACCATTCTTTTTCGCATCATACATTGCCTCATCGGAGGCGCGGAAGATTGTATTGACGTCCGTACATTCACCTTGAAGCGCAACATCATGACTTGCGACACCGAAACTCGCGCTCACTTTAAGTTGATTGCCCAGGAAATCCATCGCATCCTTCTCAAAGGAAGAACGAAGTCGTTCTGCCACTTCATAGGCATTAATAGAGTCGCAATCCGGCAGATAAATGATAAATTCGTCCCCGCCGAAGCGCGTCAGCAAATCGATACTGCGTAGATCTTTCCGGCACAACTCCGATATATGGATAATCAAACTGTCTCCGACTGAATGACCGTACATGTCGTTGATGCTTTTGAAGTTGTCAAGGTCGAAAAAGATAAACGCGAAGGTCGACTTATTGCGGTTCGCGCGTTCAACTTCATATTCAACGCGTTCGAAGAAGTATCTTCGGTTCATCAATCCGGTCACCGAATCCACACGCGCCGTATTGACCAATTGGTCCACCATAGCTTTGGTGGAAGTGACATCGTCGATAATTAGGGTTGAGCCAAGTTGGATCTTCCCTTCGAAAAATTTGGTAAGCCTGAGCTGGAAATGACGATCGGTATTATCAGCATTGGTTTCTTTCATATCAAGTTGGAGATTCTGCGAACTATTGACATCCTGATTCCATATTTGGATTTGTTGAATCAATTCTTGCTGGTCCGGCAGTATTTTGTCGAGGTGTATCCCATAACGCAAATTCATCAAAAGCGGGAAAATCTTCTTAACCGCCATATTCATGTCGATGACCATTAGATTCATATCAAGCACTAAGACTCCGTCCTGAATCCAATCGAATACTTTTTCGCGTGCGATTGGCACCAGACTCAGCATATTGTAGCGATACATGCCATACATAAACAGTGAATAGTCAAACAGCAGCGCAAACGGTCCAACATCGACGCCATAAGGGGTTAACTTATATACATTCAGCAACAGAGCCAATACAGGCACAATGCTCGCTGCGGCCATGATCAGCGCTTGTCTGCGCATCAATGCGACCACTTTCTTACTGAAGATAATGTAGTTGCGGGTAGCATAGATGGCGCAAAGTAAAGAATATACAATTTGGATGTAATACCATGGACCTTTATCAAATCGAAGCACCTGAAAGTTTCCATTGGATACTAATTCCATATTAATGTAATACAGAGAATGAAATTGACTGGTCATCCTTAATACGAGCGTGATGATGGGAATCAGAAAGAAGATGAAATAGATAAACCGACGATGTTTGGAAATGATATTGCAATACTCGATCGACAGCACCACCCAAATGGCCGGTATGAAAGGCATGGCGATATATTGGATTTTACTCCAGAAATCCACTTCGGCAAGGGTCAGACTCATCAACTCCATCGCATACCCTGCAACGTAAATCGAACTGGCGATCAGCAATAATCCGAATGCCATGACACCTGGGGTTTTAATCTTTATGAGTGCGAAGACTCCCATCGCAAAGATGATCAGTGCGATCGCATAGAGGATTGACCCGAGGATTATTTGTTCATAGCTCATTCGTCAACCTCCTTTCGTTTTAGAATCTGACGATTGCGCAAACAGGAAAAAACGCTTCCTGTTTTGGTAAATCGTTATGTTAAGAGTATCATACTAATTGATTTGTTTTGCTTTATTTCGAATTTTTCATAAACTCTTTACATCCGGATTATTTCAGGCGCATGACTTTTTTCCCGACATAAATCATCGGCTTGAAGAATGGACCTTCCATCTCAGTTTTCACTTCTTTCAACCGTTCACTGATAACGATACGCTGGGGACAGTGCTGTTCGCATATTCTGCATTGTACGCACAAGGATGCATACGCAGGATGACTGCTCATCGCCCCGGTGTTTTGAATATACGTAAACTTAGAACTAAACTCTTTGCGATTTAGGTATTTATCGTTATATGCCGCAAAACATGCAGGGATATCCACCCCATGCGGACATGGCATACAATACCCGCATGCCGTACAGTTCACTTTTGTCTGCGTACGGATGATTTCACGCGCAGCCTCGAATACCGCAAGTTGCTCATTGGTTAAAGAATGAGCTTGCACTTCGTTAGCGATAAGGATATTTTCATCGACTTGTGCCTGGGTCGACATACCAGATAACAATAGGGTGACTTCAGGATGGTTCCATACCCAACGCAGAGCCCAATCGGCGACTGTTCGGCTCGGTTTCATCTGTTTCCATAATTCATTGACTTCATCCGGCAGTCCAAAGACAATTTTCCCTCCGCGCAAAGGTTCCATGACGATCACAGGGATACCCTTTGATGCTGCATAGAGTAGACCGCTTTTACCGGCCTGGTTGTTTTCGTCGATGAAATTATACTGAATCTGCGTAAAGTCCCAGTCATAGGCATCGATGATTTCAACAAACTCATTTTTCGTCCCATGGAACGAGAAACCGATATTGTGAATTTGTCCGCTCTTCTTCTTCTCGGCAATCCATTCGACTGCACCGAGCGCTTTCAATCGATCCCATGTCTGGACATCCATCAGCATATGAATAAGGTAATAGTCGATATGGTCGGTCCGCAAACGTTGTAACTGAATATTGAAAATCTTGTCGAAGTCAGAGGTCTTTTTCACCATGAAAGGAGGTATCTTCGTCGCGATGTTAACCTGATCGCGATACCCCTGAGCCAACACATTTCCCAAAATCGTTTCACTTTTCCCGTTTTGATAGATATAGGCGGTATCGAAATAATTAACTCCGTTTTCGATGGCGGAAAGAATCATCTTTGCGGATTCTTCTTCGTCGATCGTATTTCCCTTCTTCGGAAAACGCATGCAACCAAATCCAAGGACTGAAAGCGATTCACCGTTTTTACTGTTTTTTCTTACGTTCATTTCATTCTCCGTTTTCGCCTAAGAGAAAAGCCATGATAACACCTGATAAAGTATATCATTGTTTCAAAAAATACGAATAGTTTATACGTGGGTTTTCATCATGAAGATATAAAAAGGTTAGACTTTCTAAGTGTTAGATTAGGTTAAAGCAGGAAGATGTTCTTGTTGACCTAGATAAAGAAGGATGCTAGATATACGATCAACGGCATCGTCAGGATTGAGAGAACGGAACTCAGACATACGTCTTTGACACCATCCGTACAGTCCACATTATTAAGTTGGCAAAATACGACCACATTGAATCCGACCGGCGCGGATGCCGCAAGCAATACTGCGAGTTTCATCAACGGATTGCCGGGGATCACACTGAAAACGAGGATTGTCAGAATCGGAATGATCAACAGCCGAATGAAGGATGTCAGAAACGTGATTTTACTTTTGAGTAAGGTTGTGATTTTGACTTGGGTCAGATAGGTTCCAACCACGAACATAGCGATCGGTGCGTTGAGCGCTGAAGCGCTGTTTACCACGCTCTTGAATAGATCCGGTATCTTGATGCCGGTGAAATAGATAAGTAACCCGATTCCTAGTCCGATGATGATCGGATTCAGAAATATTTTTCTTAAGGTCAGACTCTTAAAGTCACCCTTCAGTAACGATTGACCATATGTGTATTGAAGGATGTTAAGACATGCAACCATCCCGGTAATATAGAACACGGCCTGAAGTCCCAGCACTGCATTGACCAACGGGATTCCGATGAACCCGGCGCTTGCGAACGAAGTGCTGAAATTTTCGACCGGAAAGCGTTTCCCGAAAACAATCCATGCAATCATCATCGAAATCGCCAATGCGACGATTGCGAACACAAACGATAAGAACAGTTCATAAGTAATCTGCGGCGTCTTCTCGATGAAATACGCTTTGATGATGACCGCCGGGATTACCACATAAATAAGAAGATTGCAGAGTTCTTTGACGCCCTGGACAGAAAGCATACCTAGCTTTCTCAAAACAAAACCGATCGACATTAAAAGAAACATGAGAATCGTTTGATTTAGTACCAATTTAGCGATATCCATTTTGAGCTCCTTGTTTATTAATGCTCGAAGAGAACGCAGCGTTAGATTCATTATGCGAATAGAGTGCGTTTACAACAGAATCATAATCTACTCGCACACTAGGTACAAGAAGAAAAAGGTGGTTGGCAGAAAATTTTAGGAATTGTGTTGCATCATCCAACAGAATCCATGCAATATCATCCTTCCAAAAGAAAACCTCGTCAAGTAGACGAGGTCCTTGGATTGTTAGTGTCCGATATCGAATAACTTATTTGTAGGAAGCGATAAATGCGTCTACTTCTTTGTCGGTCGGTAATGAAGGTTGAGCGCCGACTTTCAATGTGCTTAGCGCACCGACGGCGTTGGCATACTTCGCAGACGCGACGATATCCTTCGTTTCGGCATATCTCTTCGCCAAGGCACCGGTAAATGCATCGCCGGCCGCTGTCGGATCAACTGCGGTTACTTTATACGGAGTGACCATCGTATCGATGCCGTCTCCATAAATGTAGGATCCGCGATCGCCGAGTTTCAAGACGACATACTTGCATTCATTGCGGGTATGTAGAATTTTCGAAGCGGCTAAGCAGGTTGCTGGATCGGCCGGATAAATACCGGTCAATGCTTTGGTTTCAGTTTCATTCGGTGATAGAATATCTAAGCCTTTGAGTTGTTCAAGCGGATATTCCTGGGCAGGACCTGCGTCAAGAACAGTGATGACGCCTTTTTTCTGGGCGAGTTTGACGGCGGCGATATTGGCTGCCAACGGGATTTCCAGTTGGAGTAACAATGCGTCGAAATCATCTTTAAATGTTTCTTCTAATCCATCCGGAGTTGTTTCCATGTTGGCACCCGGGCAGATTACGAGACGGTTCTTGCCGCCTTTTTCCAATAAAATAACGACGGATCCGCTCTTGCCACCTTTTTTGATTTTCATGGCTTTTGTATTGATGCCTTCACCGGATAACATCTTGATCAATGTTTCTCCGTTGGTGTCGTCACCGAGTGTACCGAATGCGGTAACCTTAGCACCTAAACGACAAGCGGCAACTGCAGCATTTGAACCTTTGCCACCGCAAGCTGTACCATAGACGACACCGAGAACGCTTTCACCGAGCTCAGGTGCTCTGTCTACCGTATAAATAGAGTCCATCATAACACTACCGACCATTAAGATTTTTGTTGGCATTTTACATGTCTCCTTTATACTATTATAACAGTTTAAATGCCAGAAACAAAAGTGTAATGCCTCTTTTTAGGATGCAAACCTCAATTGCAAAAGTAAATTCCGCATCAATACGGAAGTAACTTATGCGAATCTGAAAGAGGAAGTTATTTCTGCAAATTTTTTCGCTATACTTTCCAGTGGAAGGCGTTTGAAGACTCCCGCATGAAAGGAAGGTTGT
>JBBQGS010000008.1:0-24219 GCA_038323255.1 Erysipelotrichales bacterium
GACTCGGAATACCCCATTTCGTCGACAGTCTGACCATCCGCAAGGATGGTTTTTTCTTCTTGCATTTTAATGTTTATACGATATTATCAAATTATAGGAGTGGGGAATCTATGAAAAAAACAATCATCGTTTTTCTGATAATCATTCTAAGCGGTTGTGCAGCAATCAATCGTTTTATGATGCCCGAAGCGCAGAAACCGGAAAAGAATGTTCTGTCCGGCTCGGTCAGCGGGGTCACGGTATCCCAATTAGATTTGCTGTTGGAATTCATGAACTCGACGCATTTAAAGAATGTAGAATTAAGTGCATTCTATGGAGATGACGATCTACTCTATTTTTCGTTTCAGGCTGTGTCCGATGCAAGTCAAGGCAATGCTACCAAATCAGCAGGAATCTATTCTTATAACCTAAAAACAAAGGCATTTGAGTCGATGATCATGTTTGATAAGGATAAAGGGTATGCGGCTACTTCCATAGTTCTTCTAAACGATGTCATTTATTATTCCAGCGGATGTATCGTCGAAGGGAAACAGGACGAATGTAACTACGAAATCGCAATGGTCAAAAACAATACCTCAGTTGTTCTGCTAAAGGAAACGGTTTTCGATTATTTCTTTATCCCAAAACTCATTCCATTCGACAATTCATCGATCGTCTTTCTGCAAACAGAACAGACCGTGTTGTCGACTACGAAAAAGCAGATCAGGTATGGAATTACGCAGATCCATGCCGATTCGACCATGACAACATCGACCCAATTCAATGGAACGTTGGAGTTAAGCGATGGCAAGAATAGCAACCACCCGCAAAGCAATACTTTTACCGTCGATAATAAAACTATAGCGTATACGGTATTCAAAGATCAAACCGCTTGGATCTATAGTGCTAGCTTGGATTCGGCGAGCGGACTCATTATCGATCTGCCACCTATTCGAGTCGGAAAAGGAATCACACCAGTGACTTTGTCAGGCTTTGGAAATCATTGGTTCGTTACAACATTTGGCGGATATGCTCCAGGCAGTTTTGTCATGGATGTCTTTGATCAAAAGACCGGCAAGAGAACCACAACCCAAAAATTCGACGGTCCGACACAAGCTTTCGCACTTGATTCACTGGATGAAAAAACCGGTCTCTTATATGGCAATTTCGAGAACGATGGAACAGGCCGCCATCCACTGGGAGTTAGTAGGCTCTTTACAGGCTTTCTTGAAGGGAATACTCTGAAGTATAAAAGAATTGGTGAAATGAAATTATATGAACAACCAATCGTTTTTGCGAAGTTTGGCATTGGCAGATATTTACTGAAAGGTACATTGGATCCCCAAAAACCCGATCTGCAATACATCTTGCTTGAAATCAAATAATCTGTGACCGCTTAGGCGGTTTTCTTTCACTCAGTATTTAGCACTTAATCATTGACAGTGCTAAACCATTCAACTATAATATTAGCAGACCTAATGTAGGAGTGCTAAGGAGGTGAGTCCATTGCTAACACCACGAAAAATCGAGATCCTAAAAGCGATCGTCGAAGAGTTCATCGCGACAGCGGAACCGGTCGGTTCGAAAACCTTATTGGAAAAGTATAACCTACCGTATTCATCGGCGACGATCCGCAACGAAATGCTTGAGTTGGAAGAAGAAGGATTGCTGGAGAAGACACATACATCCAGCGGTAGAATTCCTTCAACCCTGGGCTATCGTTTCTATGTCGAGCATTTGATGGTGCAGAGAATGGACGATCGGCTCGAATTAGCCTTGCGCGAGGTCTTCTCGGATCGTGAAATGCGAATCGACGAAGTCATCAAACGAAGTTGCGATATCCTATCCCAAATGACCCAGCTTACTGCCGTGGTCTTGGGACCGGAAGGCAGCGACCAGACATTGGAGCATATCAATTTGTTTCCGATCGATGAACACAGCGCAGTCGCGGTCTTCATCACCAACCATGGGCATACCGAGAGTCGTCTGTTCAAGTTCACTGATGAAATCACGGTCGATGAACTGCAGAACTGCTGCAGTATCCTCAATGAACGCTTAAGCGGAACCCCACTTTTGCAAGTCGCACAGAAACTGAAACTGATCGAGCCGATTTTGGCCCAGTCGGTTAAGCGGTATGAATCCGTATTCCAAGCCTTCTTTAACGCCTTCATGAAATTCGCCAACGATAACTTCTATTTCTCCGGTTCCAGTAATATGCTAAACCAGCCGGAGTTTGCGGATATCACCAAGCTGAAACAACTCATGGGTATGCTGGAAGACAGTTCGCTCTGGCGGACGATCGGACAGCGGGCAGGGGATTTGAATCTGATCCGCAGCGACCACTCCAAACTTGTTTGGATGAATGATGTCGCCGTGATCACAAACACGTTTACCATCAATGAAAGCGAATCCGGACAACTGATGGTTGTCGGGCCAAGCCGGATGGAATATGACCGCATTGTCGCTCTGATGGATTTCATGAGTGAAGCGATCGAAAAAATCTATGGGACAGGAGGACGTCATGACTGAGAAAGAAACGGTTGTCGAAAATGCAACGGCACAAGAAGCAGATAAAATGGAAGAAGTGAAGCATACGGAAGAGCATCACAAGAAAAGCAAACACAACCATGAAGTGATCGAAAAGCTTGAGCTGAGGATGGCCGAACTCGAAGGGGAAAACAAAATCCTTCAGAACGACTCTCTGAAAGCATATGCGGACATGCAGAATCTACGCCGACGAATGGAAGCAGACTTCGAAGCAAGACAGAAATACCGCATCCAAAGTTTCGCTTTCGATATTCTGCCGGCAATCGACAATCTGGAACGTGCGATCGCAGCCTCCGAAGGAATCGATTCGGCGATGGTCAAAGGGTTCGAGATGGCGTACGGTCAGCTGATGAACGCACTAAGCAAAGAAGGCGTCGAAGTTGTCGATCCGCTGAATCAGCCGTTCGATGCGAATTTCCACCAAGGTTTAAGTACCGAGCAAGTGGACGGTGTCGAAGCCAACATCGTACTTCAGGTTTTCCAAAAAGGGTATAAATTAAAGGACCGCATCCTGCGGCCCGCGCTGGTCAAAGTCAGCGAATAAAGGAGAAAAAACATGAGTAACAAAATCATCGGTATCGACTTAGGTACCACCAATTCCTGCGTCGCCATCATGGAGGGCGGGGAAGTCAAAGTCATCACCAATCCGGAAGGCAACCGTACCACACCGTCGGTTGTCGCTTACAAAAACGGCGAACGTATCGTCGGGGACGCGGCAAAACGCCAAGTCGTAACGAACAGAGATTCCGTCCTTTCCATCAAACGGAAAATGGGCACTAGCCAAACCGTTACCATGGAAGGCAAAACGTATACGCCGCAGGAAATCTCAGCAATGATCCTGGCTTATATGAAGTCATATGCCGAAGATTACCTGGGTGAAAAAGTCACCCGCGCCGTCATCACCGTTCCGGCATATTTCAACGACGCACAGCGTCAGGCAACCAAAGATGCTGGTAAGATCGCCGGTTTGGAAGTCGAACGTATCATCAACGAACCTACCGCGGCCGCTTTGGCCTATGGGATCGATAAGACTGACAAAGAGCAAAAAGTGCTTGTCTTCGACTTGGGCGGAGGTACCTTCGACGTATCCATCCTCGAATTAGCCGACGGCACCTTCGAAGTTCTGGCGACCTCCGGGGACAATCTTTTGGGTGGCGACGATTTCGACGAAGTTATCGTTAAATGGTTGGTCGAAACCTTCAAGAAGGAAAACGGCGTCGATTTGACAGCCGATAAGATGGCCTTGCAGAGACTGAAAGAAACAGCTGAAAAAGCCAAAAAAGATTTGTCTTCAATGGTCAGCACACAAATTGCGCTGCCGTTCATCTCGGCAAATTCAACAGGACCTTTGCATATCGATACCACATTAACACGTTCCAAATTCGAAGAGATGACCCGTCATCTGCTTGATCGCACCATTCAACCGGTACGCCAGGCTTTGATCGACGCGAAACTCACTAAAAACGATATCCACCAAGTCTTATTGGTAGGCGGGATGACCCGTATGCCGGCCGTTGTAGAAATCATCCGTAGAGAATTGGGGAAAGAACCCAACAAATCCGTGAATCCGGATGAAGTCGTCGCGATCGGCGCAGCCATTCAGGGTGCGGTCATCGGTGGCGACGTCAAAGACGTATTACTGCTGGACGTTACTCCGCTATCCCTTGGTATCGAAACCATGGGTGGCGTCATGACAGTCCTTATTCCGCGCAATACGACTATTCCGACCTCGAAATCCCAAGTCTTCAGCACCGCGGCCGACAATCAGCCGGCGGTCGATATCAACGTCTTACAAGGCGAACGTCCGGTCGCATCGGGCAATAAGACCTTAGGAGTGTTCAAACTTGACGGTATCGCAGCTGCGGCGCGCGGTATTCCCCAAATCGAAGTCACTTTCGACATCGACGTCAACGGGATCGTCCATGTATCCGCTTTGGATAAGGGCACGAAGAAGAAACAATCCATCACGATTTCCGGATCTACCGTTCTGAGTGAGGAAGAAATCGATCGCATGATCAAAGATGCGGAAGAACATAAAGTCGAGGATGAAAGATTGAAAGAAATCGCCGAGTTGAGAAACAAGGCCGAACAATTCATCAACCAGATCAATAAAACACTTGAAACGGACAATGCGAATGTCACGCCTGAACAAAAAGAAGAAGTATCCAAACTGAGAGACGAACTGCAGAAAGCATTGGACGAAAACAACAACGATCTACTGCGCGAAAAACTCGACGAACTTGAAAAAGCCGCCCAAGCGATGGCTGAAGCAATGTACGCCCAACAGGATGCGCAGAATGCAGGAGAACCAGAAACCCCCAACGACGACAATGTCGTGGATGCTGATTTCACGGAAAAGAAGTAAACAAGCCTAAGCCGCTTTAGGCTTCACGGAGGGACTATGGCAGAGAAACGCGATTTTTATGAGGTGCTCGGCGTCACAAAAGACGCACCGGAAGCTGACATCAAAAAAGCTTACCGTACGTTGGCAAAGAAATATCATCCTGATATGAACAAAGAAGCCGGCGCCGAAGCGAAATTCAAAGAAGTGCAAGAAGCGTACGAAACCCTGACCGATCCGCAAAAACGTGCCAATTATGACCAATTCGGTCATGCCGGCATGGACGGAGCGGGTTTCGGCGGCTTCAACAGCGGCAATGGAGGGTTTCAATCAGGCGGTTTCGAAGACCTCAACGATATATTCGGTTCTTTCTTCGGCGGCGGCGCCTCCCAAGGACGGCGCTCCAACGCGCAATCAAAAGGCGAAGATAGATTAATGCAGATGAAGATCGATTTCATGGATGCCATCTTCGGAAAAGAAACGTCGATCCAATTGGATGTCGACGAACTCTGCACCGAATGCCTGGGCAGCGGTGCAAGGTCCAAGGACGATGTCAAAGTTTGTCCGACATGCAATGGCCGCGGCAGCGTGACCACCCAACAACGGACACCGTTTGGCGTCTTTCAGTCATCCGGAGCATGTCCGGAATGTCAGGGAACAGGCAAAAAAATCATCAACCGCTGTACCAAATGTCACGGTAAAGGGTATGAACACAAACATGTCACCGTCGACGTGAAAATCCCAGCAGGTATCCAATCCGGCCAGCAGCTTAGGGTTGCCGGTAAGGGTGAGCGCGGTAATAACGGCGGACAAAACGGGGATCTTTTCATCGAAGTGTTGGTCGCCAAGCATAAATTCTTTCAACGCGACGGTAAGAACATCTATATCAGCGTACCGATCTCCTCCTTGGATGCGACCTTGGGAACCAAGCTCGATATTCCGACCGTCCACGGCGACGTGGAACTGAGTGTTCCACCCGGAACCCAGCACGGCACCCAATTCCGTTTAAAGGGAAAAGGGGTCAAGGACCTGCGTTCCACCCAAACGGGGGATCAATACGTCGAAGTCAACATCAAAGTCGAGGATAAACTCTCGCGCGAAGAGCAGGAACTGTATGAAAAGCTCCGCAAAATCCAAGCGAAAGAGGATGTCTACGATCGTTTTAAGAAGTCTTTTAGGTAACGGCCCCCGTTACCTTTCAAAAAAACATCATTTGGCAGTTGAAGTCAAAGAGTGCCAAAATCGGAGGTGAAAACCATGAACTTTGACAAATTTACCGAAAAGCTTCAGCAGATTCTTCTTCGCGCGGTCCAGTCGGCGATCGCGATGCGCCATCCGGAAGTCAATACCGGACATGTTTTGCGTGAAATCCTAGCTGACGATGTCGTCGACGGACTGCTTTTAAAAGCGGAGGTCGACAAAGGTGATCTGATTCAGTATATCGATGGACAGTTGGCGCGTATGGGAACCAGTACCCAAGAAGGGCAACCTATGATTGCGAGCGATCTCAATCAAAGTATGATCGACGCGACGCGCTCCGTTTCACAAGGCACGGATAAGTACTTAGGTGCCGCCGCCTTGTTTATTGTTCTTTTATTCAACCGTTGGTCGAGCAGCCACGGCTTGGTAGATACATTCAAGATCAACCGTAAAACGCTGGAAAAAGCGCAAGTCGACCGCAATGCCGGTCATAAAGCCGATAATCCAGGCTATGAAAACCAACTTGAAGCCCTTACGAAATACGGGCGCGACTTAGTCGAAGATGTCAAGAACGGGAAAATCGATCCCATCATCGGACGTGACGAAGAAATCCGCCGCGTCATCCAGATCCTCTCCCGTAAAACCAAAAATAATCCCGTCTTGATCGGGGAACCAGGGGTCGGTAAAACGGCCATCGTGGAAGGTTTGGCATGGCGCATCATGAAAGGCGACGTACCATTCGGACTGAAAGAAAAGAAACTGATTGAACTGGATATGGGCGCTTTGGTCGCGGGAGCGAAATACCGCGGTGAATTCGAAGAACGCCTCAAAGCCGTTTTGAACGAAGTGAAAGCTGCCGATGGGGGAATCATCCTTTTCATCGACGAACTGCATAACCTGGTCGGTGCCGGTAAAGCCGAAGGTGCCATCGATGCCGCCAATCTTTTGAAGCCGATGTTGGCGCGCGGCGAACTTCGCTGCATCGGAGCGACGACCTTTGATGAATATCGTAAGAATATCGAAAAAGACAAAGCGTTGGAACGCAGATTCCAAAAAATTCAAGTCGAAGAGCCGAGCGTCGAGGATACGATTTCCATCCTGCGCGGACTCAAAGACCGTTATGAAAGCCATCACGGCGTGCGAATACTGGATGAAGCCATCGTCGCTTCCGCAGTGTTAAGCCACCGCTATATCACCGATCGCTTCCTCCCCGACAAAGCCATCGATCTGATCGACGAAGCCTGTGCATCGATACGTGTGGAAATGGACTCCATGCCCACCGAACTCGACGAACTGATGCGTAAAATCATGCAGCTTGAGATCGAAGAAACCGCCCTCAAAAAAGAAACCGACGATCGGACAATCGATCGTCTCAGTGAACTCCGCAAAGAACTGGCCAACCTGAAAGAAACCAAGGATGTATTATATTCCAAATGGCAACAGGAAAAAGAAGAACTGGATGCGGCCAAAGGATACAAGGAGCAACTCGAAAAAGCGAAGTTGGATCTGGAAAAAGCGCAAAATGAAACACGCTATGAAGAAGCTGCGAAATTGCAGTATGACACCATCCCGACCCTTGAGAAAAAAATCAAGGAAAGCGGGGAAAGGGTGCAAGCCGATACGTTGATTCAGGAGATCGTCGACGAGGAATTGATTGCCAAGATCGTTTCACGCTGGACCCACATCGAAGTCACCAAACTCTTGTCCACCGAACGCAATAAACTGATGCATCTGGAAGATATTCTGCGTCAGCGCGTAATTGGGCAGGACGAAGCCTTACAGAAAGTGGTCGACGCGATTTTACGGTCCAAAGCGCAGATACAGGATGAACGCCGTCCGATCGGTTCGTTTTTATTCCTAGGTCCGACCGGCGTAGGAAAAACAGAAGTAGCCAAAGCATTAGCTCAACAATTGTTCGACGATGAAACGAAAATCATCCGCATCGACATGAGCGAATATATGGAAAAGCATTCTGTTTCGCGTTTGATCGGCGCTCCTCCGGGATACGTCGGGTATGACGAGGGCGGTCAGTTGACCGAAGCGGTCCGCCGTAACCCTTATCGTATCATTCTGTTGGATGAAATCGAAAAAGCGCATCCCGATGTATTCAATATCCTTCTGCAGGTGTTGGAGGAAGGGAAACTCACCGACAACAAAGGTGTGCACGTGGATTTTCGCAACACCTTGGTCATCCTGACGTCCAATTTGGGCACACATTACGCCTTCGAAGAAAACGCGATGGCAAGGGAACAACATTATCTTGCGGAAGTGTCGCGTACTTTCAAACCGGAATTCGTCAACCGGTTGGACGAAATCATCATCTTCAATGCGTTGACCCGTCCGGTCATCGCAAAAATCGCCGACAAGTTCATCAAAGAACTCGCCGACCGTTTGGCCAAACGCAGATACAATCTTGAAATTACGAAGAGTGCGCATGAGCGCATCCTTGAGGAAGGATTCGATCCGGAATTTGGGGCAAGGCCGATGAAACGGCATATCCAGCGCGCGATCGAAACCAAAATCGCACGCTTGCTGATTGCGCAGAACCCACCTGAAGACATTACCCTGATTGTCGATACGACGCAGGATGATTATGTGGTGAAAGTGAAGACACAGCTGAACTAACGTCCGAAAGGACGTTTTTTCTGTCTACTCTTACTACAGTGATGACAAATTTGTCGCGTTTAGAGTATACTGATGAAGAGGTGATACCATGGACATTCATTCAGCAAAGATTCTCGATCTACAACTTGAGCGGGCTGTTCGCAATCTGCGACTGCACCAATTCGAAACCACCATCCTTGAAAAGAAAGAGCATGTGATTCCGTTTCTGCAGGCTCAGATCGCACAGGGCGCAAGCGTAGCGGTCGGCGGTTCAATGACCTTGGCAGCATGTGGCGTCATCGATTGGCTGCGCAGCGGACATGCTACATTCATCGACCGTTATGATCCCAATGCCGATCAAAATGTCGCATTCCATCAAGCATTCGATGCGGATGTTCTGATTATGTCCAGCAACGCCGTTACGGTTGAGGGCGAATTGGTGAATACCGACGGAACCGGCAACCGCTTGGCTGCACTGATCTACGGACCAAAAAAAGTCTATGTGATCGTCGGGTTAAACAAACTTGTTTTCACACGGGAAGAAGCGCAGAACCGCATCCGCGAAATCGCCGCTCCCATGAATAATGAACGTCTGAACCGCGAGACACCGTGCCGTCAAGCCGGCGAATGCGTCGATTGCGTCGTCCCGCAGCGCATCTGCAGCGCCAACGTCGTACTTCACCGTAGCCATACGCCTGGACGCATCCATGTCGTTTTCGTGAAAGAGACACTAGGTTATTAGTCTCTTGCGCGTTTTATCACTTGCGTGTAGAATAGAACAGTGTCAACGGAGATAACCATGAAAAAGTTGTTTAGCAATTATATATTCAATTTCTTTCTCATTTTGACCTTGACCCTATTGGGTCTATGGTTCGCATTATTCGACAGTTACAAAACAGTTTTCGCGACCGTTTCAGCAATGCCTTTTTGGCGTGTCGGCATCATTATTATCTGGGGTCTTGCCCCGCAGTTCGTCTATGGGCTGATATTGACCATCATGGCCCGTTCCTTAAATCAGAAATATCCTTATCGCCACGGTCTGGTGAATGCTTTGGTCGGAACGTTCGTTTCCGGCATCACGCCGTCTTCGACCGGTGGACAATTCGCCCAAACCTATGCCTTTAAAAAACAAGGTCTGAGCGCCACGCAAGGCGCCGGCTTGATCTGGATGGATTTCTATATCAACGAAATCGTCTTGGTCGCCACAACCCTGTTTTTCTTCCTTTTGCGAATGGGCGACTTTCGAAATGCTTCTATCACATTTGTTTTCGCCTTTGCGCTGTTGATCAACATCGTCGTCATCGCTTTGCTTTGGATCATGGTCGAATATCCGAAACTCTATCATGTCATTTTCAACTGGGCCATCACCATCTTAGGGAAACTGCGTTTCATTAAGAAAAAAGATAAGATCATTGAAGCCTGGAACCACCAAATGGTCCACTTTCATGATGCAACCGAAGCGGTTGCGGGAAACAAGAAACTGGTCGCACAGATTTCAGCCTTGTATTTTGTGCGGCTGCTCATCTATTTCATGACACCGTGGGTAATTGCGACCCTCTTGGGGCTGCATGTTACCTTCAATCAGTTTATCGAATTCCTGGCCCTTGCCTCGTTTGTATCGATGGCCAACACGTTTGTTCCTTTACCAGGAGCCAGCGGAGCGACCGAGAGTTTGTTTGTGCTTGTATTCTCGACCGTCATTGGAAAGGCGGGAGCCGCCAGTATGATGATTTTCTGGCGATTCGCAACATTCTACGTCCCATTGTTGGCAGGTGGTTATATTTTCATCCGACTCAAGCAAATGCGGCGCATTGTGACAACCGAAGCTGAATTAAAGGATCCTGAAGTTTAGGATCCTTTTTTAATGCGTCCGTTTTCTATCAGCCAAAGGGCCATATCGCGCAGCGATTCATCCGCTTTCCGTGGCTGATATCCCAACTCCTTGCTTGCCAAGGCGTGCGAGAAATTGGAATTGCTGGCGAGGGTGAAAAGGGAATAGCGGGTATACAGCGGTTTCTGATGTAAAATCCGATAATAGATCTCTGCTAAAGGGGCACTCGCTTTCGCCAGTCCCAGCGGCAGTTTCAATTTGCATTGATAATTGGGGAACACCTCTCCCAACACATCCACAATTTCCTTGACCGATATATATTCGCCTGACAGAATGTAATGATCGCCCGCTTCGCGATCCTTTACCACGCGTATGAGTGCCGCTGCGACGTCGCGTACGTCCGCAAAATCATAGCCCCCATCCACATACGCTTTCAGTCTTCCCACCCCGTAGTCGAGCACCATCTGCGTCATATGGCTACATCCGAAGTCATAAGGTCCGATCATTCCCGAAGGAAAGACCAGATTCGCGGATAATCCCAGTTTCATCATTTTATATACTTCCCTGGTTGCTTCCGCTTTGGATTTAGCATAGAGTCCTTCCACCCAATCCGGATTGAATTCGCTTACCTCCACAATACTCTGTTTATTCGGAAGTTCCATCATCGCATGGACCGAACTGACATAGATGAATCGTCCGATGCCTTTGAGCAGGCATATTTCCGCAACATTTCTGGTTCCGCCCACGTTGACCTCATGAATGCGTTCTTTTTCTTTGAAATCGATCGAAACGATCCCGGCCGCATGGACAAGACAGATCTCGCTTGGATCTGTACCCGATTCATCGATTAGCCGCTCGATGTCTGAAGAAGAAGTGATGTCACCCTCGACTTTCAGGACATTCAATCCGACCAGTGCTTTACTTGTATCGTTGGGTAAAACAAACCCTAAAACGGATTCGCCCTGATTTAATAGTTCGCGAATCAATGTATTGGCGAAATGTCCGTTGGCACCGGTGATAATCCATAATTTTGGTTGCATAGTGTTCCTTTTTTATTGAGTAATGGCTGTTGAGAGCTTATAAGACAAGTATATCACACTTCAAAAAGAAACTTCTTAGGACCTTTTTTCTGGACATTTAGCGTATTGAAAGTTGGTTATCATCGTAAACGGCGTAACCTTACTTGTCAATCATTATCCAGAATGGACTAAATTTAATAAATCTAATGCAAACGATGCTTGTAAAGAGAAGCATGACTTCGTATACTGATTTTAACGGTGATGACTCACTGAAGGAGACCTTATGAAAAAAATCCTCTTGGTTTTGCTTGGCGTACTGATATTGGCCGGATGCAATGTACAGGTCATCGATACGACCTGGAAATATGATGTTGCCTACATCAATGTAGGCAGCGAAACGATCGTCTGCGATGTTTCCTCATGGAAAGATTATAAAAACAGCGACATGATCCAAGTCAAATGCAAAGACGGTCGTACGTTCCTTGGACACTCTTCCGCCATCATTCTGCAAAGCGGAAAATGAGGGTCGCCCCGCTTTCTGTCTCACAACTGAAACTTGGTGTTAACGACTACAGAATTACGATCGAACGGTTGCCGCGCTCTTCGCTGAGTATGCACGTATCCCTGCAGGAACTCTATGTCAAAGCGCCTCTGGGATCGGACCAACGGACCGTACTTGCCTGGGTCGCAACGAAACAGAGATGGATTGAGAAGCGGATCGCACTTCTGCAGCGCATGAAACTGGACCCCAACGAAGTTTGGTATTTAGGTAGGAAAACCACCGTGACGAGCGCCGACCAGACCAACATACAAAAAAACGGTATTGCATTGAAAAGAGGGGCGTCTTTCGACGCCGCAATGCGTAAGCATGCAATCGAAGTAATCAGCGAAATCTTTGAACTTGCATGCGGGGAGTGTGGATGCAGACCCGCTAAGTTGACCTATCGGACCATGGTCAGATCATGGGGAAGATGCACATCCAAAGGGGAAATCACGCTCAATACAAGGCTCATTGCCTGTGATCCGCGGTTTATCCGCTATGTATGTCTGCATGAATTAGCGCATTTGAAATATCTCAACCATTCCCCGGCTTTCTGGAACGAAGTAAAAAAATTCGTACCGGATATTGCATCTGTTAAGAAATTATCCATTGTCTTCAATAAACAAGACCTCCTCGCATTATGAGGGGGTCTTGTTTTCGGTCAATAGTTTTTGGATGAAAGATTCGTCCGGATCGACATAGATTGTTTTATGTGACCCCATCGAAACCATACCAGGTTTAGCAGCCGGGATTTTCTTGATCACAGAGACTTTGCAATAATCGACCGGGACGCTGGAAGATGTTCTGGCTTTTGAGTAATAAGCGGCCAGTTGGCAACCGACCCGCAAGGTGGCGTCATCGGGATTGTCCTGTTCAATGATGACATGTGCGCCGTGATGATCCTTGACATGTAGCCATGTATCGTTCTTTTTGGCCAGTTTGAAGGTAATGAATTCATTCTGCAAATTATTTTTTCCGACATGGATTCGGATTCCGTTGTCCAATACGAAACTCAGATATTGGGGCAAATTTTTCTTTTTATGCCGGATTTTCGAAGGCATCGCCTTCAAAATCCCTTCGGATGCAAGCTCCTGCCGTATCTCAATCGCATCACTGATCCCTGCGATTTCTAATTGTTCCTTCAAACCCTCATAGTAGGCAATCTCATCTTCGCAGATCTGGATCTGCTTGATCAAATGTTCCTGACCTTTCTTGCCTTTGGAATATTTCTGGAAGTATTTCTTCGCGTTGCCTTTCCCATCGAGTTTAGCATCAAGCGGGATGATGATCGTCCCTACACCGTCATAGTCGGGGACTTCGATCGAAGTAGCGCCTTTTTCAGACTGCATTCCGAACGCATACAGATAATCGCCCATCGTGCGCCATTTCTCACAGTCTTTGGCTTCATCCATGGCTTCCAGCAGTTTGGGTAGTTTCGAAGCGAATTTCTTATTCTCGCGTTGGATGAATTTAAAGAGATCGCCGGTGTGTTGGCGGATTCGCTCACGTTCTTCCTTTTGGAAATAGAGTTCGTCCAAGCCCTTCATCAGAGGATATTCTTTGGCTGGGATGCCTAAATGGGTCAACGGAAGGCAATGGAATTGTGTTTCATCCTTTACCTCGCTAAGATAGAGACATTCACTAACACGGATTTGATCCATGATATGGACAAATGTTTCGCCTTGGTTGAGTCGGTACTGGATTTCCCGGCTTAACAGAGGGGATACACCGTGGAACTGTTGTGTGAAACTGAGATTTGAATCATAGTCACTGACCGATAACGGGTCGCGCTTATCCTGCACTTCAGGGTCGATATACATCGCCCCGGGCTGGATCGTCCGCTTTGTGTTTTCAAACGGAGGAATCCGCTTCAGTGCATCCATGATTTTGCCGGTATCGTCGACCAAAATCAGATTGGCATATTTACCCATCAGTTCGATATAGATCGTATGGGTCAGATTGTCACCCAAATCATTGCGTTTGAGCACTGTCATCTTGACGACACGGTCCAACCCCAACTGTTCCAATTTTGTGATCCATCCGTCTTCGCATTGTTTGCGCAGCAGCATGACGAAATGGCTGGGTTCTTCCGGCGTCGTGTAAGTGCGATCGCTGAACTGAATGCGGTTATACACCGAATGCAGGGAAACCAGCAGGTTCTTACGGCTCTTGGCGCTTCTCAGATTAAAAAGCACTTCGTTTTCCGATAAGTTATATATCTTGTGGATTTTCGTGGGAACTTCCTTCTGAAGTTCAGCGATGATCCGATACATCAGCAGTCCGTCTAGCGCCATGTTCTACCTTCTCTCGAAAATCATTATAGCATATTCTAATTTAAGGCATTGTGTAGTATCATAAATGAAAAGAAAGAGGCACGCCATGATTAAAAGAGGGTTACTCATCATTTTAAGCGGACCTAGCGGCGTCGGCAAGGGGACGGTACGCGACAAGTTCATTAACGATCCCGAATTGAACATCGCTTATTCGGTCTCAATGACGACACGTCCAAAACGTCCTACTGAAAGGGACGGCATCGATTATCTATTTGTTTCCCGCGAACGATTCGAAGAAGCCATCAAAAAAGGGGAATTGCTCGAACATGCCGAGTTTGTCGGCAATTACTACGGAACCCAAACCGCGAGCGTCGAAAAACTTCGCAGCGAAGGCAAGAACGTATTGCTTGAAATCGAAGTCCAAGGGGCCAGCCAAGTTAAATCGAGGGTTGAGGACGCCTTGACCATCTTCATCGTTCCCCCAAGCATGGAAGAACTTGAAAAGCGTATCCGCGGACGCCGTACCGAACCGGAAGAAATCGTTCAGCAACGCCTTTCGAAAGCATCGAAGGAAATGGAACTGATCGGAAATTACAAATTCGTAGTCTGTAACGAAGACCCGATGCTGGCTGCGCAGATCATTTCACTCATCATTAAACGGCACATGGAATAAATCGGACACAATCCTTCTTCGGATTGTGTTTTTTTGAACGCGTCCTTTTTCGACGACCATGCATAGTGTATAATGTACCCGAAACGGAGTCCTTATGAAACTTGCGCATCTCTGGATTCAGCATCGTACACTTCACTTGAATTCAACCTTCACCTATCTTTGCGGGTCGTTTTCACTGTGCCCGGGCTTACGGGTCGAAGTGATGTTCAACCATCAAAAAATCGTGGGATTCATTCAAGAGGTCGAAGAAACAAGCGAAACACAGGAAGAGTGGGAAACAAAAGCGGTTTTCAAACTGCAGCCGATCCTAAATGTATTGGATAAGACGCCGGTCCTCAACGACGAACTTTTCGCGTTGGGCATTTGGCTGAGTAAGACAACGATTTCACCGGTTATCGCTTGTTTTCAGACGATGCTTCCGCGCTATCTCAATCCGCGCAATACGACCCGCAAACCGGTGGAAGAATTATGGGTTAACCGCAATCCGAACGCTACGATACCGGATAAATACAGCGATACCGTACATGCGATCGAAGAGATGGGCGGGATGCGCTATCAAGACGCCAAAGAAACTTACGGTACCCGCATCAATACATTAATAAAACATGACTATCTGACTAAATCATTGCGGAATGCGGTTTATCGCGAGAAACCGGTTGAAGTCAAAAAAGTCGAGTATGAATTAAGTCAAAATCAACAGGACGTGCTCGAAAAAATCCGCAATTCTACCAATCAAGCGATATGTCTGTTTGGTCCGACCGGATCGGGAAAGACCGAAATCTATCTGCATCTGGCGGCTGAAGCGATTGCGCATGGCCATCAAGCCTTGATTCTGGTGCCGGAAATATCCCTGACACCGCAAATGGTGCACCGCGTGGAAGACCGCTTCGGACAGGATGTCATCCTTTACCATTCCCAACTTAACGATAACCAACGCTTCCAACAGTACTCCCGCGTGTTGGCCGGCGAAGCGAGTGTGGTGGTCGGCACAAGGTCGGCCATTTGGCTTCCGTTCACCGATCTGCAACTGATCGTGTTGGATGAGGAACACGATAATAGTTATAAGCAGGACAGTCTGCCGAAATATCACTGTCGGGATGTGGCACTTGAGCGGGCTAGACATTTTGGATCCACGGTGATCCTTGGCAGCGCGACGCCTTCTTTGGATACATTTGCGCGCGCTAAACGCGGCGTGTACGAACTGATCGAACTGGATGGCCGGATTGCCGGGATTTTACCGGAAGTGAAACTCATCAAGCCCGATCCGCGCAAACAAATCGCCCAAGGCGTGCGTTCTGCGATTGCCGAACGTCTGGCTAAAGGTGAGCAGGTTTTGATTCTGCTAAACCGTCGGGGATATGCCCCGGTTTTACAGTGCGTCGATTGCGGATACATCGAAATGTGCGTCGATTGCGACCGTCCGATGAGTGTCCACAAAGAAGATAATTTACTGAAATGTCATAGTTGCGGAATAACGCACCAACTTCTAAGCAACTGTCCGTCCTGTGGAAACACGCATCTACGCATGATCGGTTCAGGGACCCAAAAGGTCGAAGAAGAACTGTGTACGGTATTCCCCGATGCACGCATCAGCCGCATGGACAGCGATTCGACCACCCGAAAAAACAGCCACGAAAAACTGTTGAACGATTTCGAAGAACACCGCAGCGATATTCTTTTGGGCACGCAGATGATCGCCAAAGGCTTGGATATCCCCAATGTCACCTTGGCTGTCATTCTGGGGGTTGACCAAGCGTTGCTGCGCAGCGATGTACGCAGTGTCGAGGAAACATTCGCACTTCTGGTCCAGGCTGCCGGTAGAAGCGGACGGGGTGAAGGAAAGGGCGAAGTGTTGGTCCAAACCAACGCACCTGATCACTATGCCATTGTCTGCGCGCAAAAACATGACTATCTGCGTTTCTTCGCGATCGAAATGCGTTATCGTAAACTTGGCCAAAACCCTCCCTACACCTATCTGATCGCACTGGAATGGTCCTCCAAACAAAATGATTCCGCACTGGACCAGGCGCAACGCGCGCTGCAGGTGTTGGCGATTGATGAAGAATGTCGTATACTGGGACCGGTCGATCTTGGGAAAACCAAGGGATCTTATCGGGTCCGCATTATCCTGAAAGGGAAAAACTTACAGCGGCTACGCACGAAAGTATGGGATTTACTAAAGGAAGAAGAACTGAAAGGGGATGTTCGATTGATCGTCGACGTCAACCCGTTCACTCTGCTATGAGGAAACTATGAACGCACGAAGTTTAGCGCTGGATATTTTGGACGGTGTCATGAATAAGCAGGCCTATGCGAATCTGAGCCTGAAACAACGCTTAAGCGAAGTGAAGGCGATCGATCGCAGTCTGGTCACACAATTGGTCTACGGAACGCTGCAGAATCAGATTTACTGTCGCCAGCGGTGGAAGAAGCATGTCGCAAAAGAACCGGATGCGCTCGTCGCATCGCTTTTGGATATGGCGGTTTACCAGCTCACTTATTTGGATAAAGTCCCTGCTTATGCCGTGCTCAACGAAGCGCAGGACTATTTGCGTCGGGAACACCGCGGATCGATCAACGGAATGGTGAATGCGGTGCTGCGTAAGATCGCCGACGAAGGGAATCTCGTATTAAAAGGAGAAGACGATATTGAGACAGCGGCACTCAATGCCAGTCTGCCGACTTGGATCTTGCGTATGTGGGTGAAGCAATATGGACAGGGAAAAGCGATTGAAGCCGCCATTAGCCTGATTGAACCGACCTTGACAAGTGTCCGGGTCAACACACTGCTTACCACCAAAGAAGAATTTCTAAAGGACCCCAATTGCGTCATGGGAACCATCGCTCCCAATGCTGTTCGGTATGCCGGAAATTTTCTGGACACCCAATGGTTTGCCAGTGGACAGGGGATCGTGCAGGATGAGGCGAGCCAATTGGTGGTTGAATTGACCGGGGCAATACCTGGCATGCATGTTCTTGACATGTGTGCGGCACCGGGCACGAAAACCTCCGGACTTGCGCAAAAAATGCACAACGAGGGTCACATCGTAGCGTTGGATCTGCACGAAAACCGTATCCGCTTGATCGACGACGGCATGGCGAAACTGGGCATCAGGATCGTCGAAACGCATGCCTGCGACAGCCGTAACTGTGCAACTGTTTTAGCTCAGGACGAAACCTTCGACGTCGTATTGGCGGATGTACCCTGTTCGGGTTTGGGCGTGCTGCGCCGTAAACCCGACATCAAAGCGCGCATCACCCCCCAAGATCTCGACAGTCTGCAGATCCTGCAAGCCGAATTATTGGAAGAAGCGGGTAAATGGGTTAAAATAGGTGGTAAACTGGTCTATTCCACCTGTACGCTGAATCAAAAAGAGAATGAACGGCAGGTCGTACAATTCCTGGCGAACCATAGCGAGTATCTACTTGTTGAAGAAAAAACGATCTTTCCGCAGGACTTCCAAACCGATGGATTCTATATGGCGCTTATGCAAAGAAGAGGGTAATGTGGTAAAATATACCAAGGTGAACTTTTGAAAACTATCTACGATTATACCTACAAAGGAATGGAAGAGCGGATGCTGGAAGAGGGATGGAAGAAATTCCGCAGCCAGCAGCTTTTTCAGTGGCTTTATCGCAAACGCGTGAATTCATTCGATGAAATGAGCGATCTTTCCGCAGAAATGCGCAATAAACTAAACGAACTTTACGTCATCGATCCTTTGACGTTGGTAAAGCGCATGGTATCCAAAGACAATACCGTGAAGTATCTATTCCGTCTGCAGGACGGAAGTCTGGCGGAAACGGTCCTGATGCATTTCGATTACGGGAAGTCCGTCTGCGTATCATCGCAGATCGGCTGTAATATGGGCTGCCTGTTCTGCGCCAGCGGACTATTGAAGAAAACACGCGATCTGACAGCAGGTGAAATGGTCGCCCAAGTGATGTATGTCCAGCGCGAACTGGATGCTGAACAAGAGCGGGTCAGCCATGTGGTCATCATGGGCACCGGTGAACCCTTCGATAATTATGAAAACGTGATCGACTTCATGAACATAATCAACCATGACAAAGGATTGGCGATCGGAGCACGGCACATCACTGTATCGACCTGCGGAGTCGTCGACAAGATTCGGCGCTTTGCTCATGAAAATGTCCAGTACAACTTGGCCATCTCCTTACATGCTCCCAACGACGAGCTGCGCAACCGACTGATGCCGATTAATCGGGCTTGGCCGCTGAAAGAACTGATGAATGCGATCCACGAATATGCCGATTTAAACAACCGGCGGATTACTTTCGAATATATCCTGTTGAAAGATGTCAACGATGCTGAGGAACATGTGCACCAATTAGCCGCTCTGATACGCGGACTCAATGCCTATGTCAATCTCATTCCGTATAACGAAGTCGATGAAAACGGCTTTAAGGGCGTAAGTTTCCCCAACGCGATGCAGTTCTATGATCGCTTGGTCAGAGCCGGCGTGAAGTGTACGCTGCGCAAGGAACACGGGGCGGATATCGACGCCGCCTGCGGTCAATTACGCGCGAAAGTGCAGCGAGGAGAACTCAAAGATGATCTACGTAGGTAAAAGCGATATCGGAAAAGTACGCAAAATGAACCAGGATTCTTTCGTCGTTAAACACGATGGGAAAATGACCCTGGCTTTTGTGTGCGATGGGATGGGCGGCGCAAAAGCGGGCGAAGTGGCGAGCCAAATGGCCTGCGACAGAATCATCGAATATACCGATAAACATCCGATTCAAGCGAATGACGATCTCAAGTCTTGGCTAAACAGCGCAGTAAGTTTCGCCAATGAATCGGTCTATGTGGCATCGCTGCGCAATCCTGCATATTATGGGATGGGGACGACCTTGGTCGGCCTCTTAGAATATGAAGATATGCTTTACAGCGTCAATGTCGGCGACAGCCGCTTATACGGATACACTCCTACCTTGTTTGAACAGATCACGTTGGATCATTCGTTAGTCAATGAAATGGTGCAACGCGGTATGATCAGCGAAGAAGAATCGAAAACGCATCCCAAGCGGCATATCCTCACCAATGCGTTGGGGATATCGCGCGATATCCGCATCGACATCAATGAAATCAAGACACCTTACGATTACTTATTGATTTCCAGCGACGGACTTCATTCGATGTTGGAAGATGAACAAATCAAAGAAATCCTATCCACGGAGGCTGACTTGCCGACCCTTTGCGATCATTTGATCGATGCGGCGAACGATGCCGGTGGGAATGACAATACGACCGTGATTCTTGCGAAAGCGGGGGCAGGCCTATGATCGGAATGTTAGGCAATCGCTACATGATGGTCCAGCCGCTTGGCGAAGGCGGCATGGCGGATGTTTTTCTGGCGGTCGATACGCTGCTGAACCGCGAAGTCGCGGTGAAGATTCTACGCGGGGATTTGTCGGGAGATCCGGTCGCGCTTTTGCGGTTTCAGCGTGAAGCTAATGCGGCCAGCGCCCTTAGCCATCCCAATATCGTTGAAATCTATGATGTCGGGGAAGAGAATAATAAGCATTATATCATCATGGAATATGTGCGTGGAAGAACACTCAAACAACTGGTCCAACAACGCGGCGCGATGGATAAAAACGAAGCCCTATCGGTCATGGAGCAGTTGGTTTCAGCGGTCATCGTCGCCCACAAAAACAACATCATTCACCGTGACATCAAGCCCCAGAATGTGCTTGTCAAGGACGACGGAACAGTCAAAATCACCGATTTCGGGATTGCGACCGCCAAAGATGCCGTCCAGTTGACACAGACCGATACCGTCATGGGCAGCGTTCATTACCTGGCGCCTGAACTGGCGCGCGGGGAAGCCGCGAGCATGCAGAGCGACATCTATTCGTTGGGCATCGTGTTCTATGAGCTGCTTACCGGCAATGTGCCGCATACCGGCGAAGCGGCGGTGCAGATTGCCATCAAGCATATGCGCGAGGACATTCCTTCAGTGCGTGATTTCAACGCGACGATTCCTCAATCCATCGACAATATCGTGATCAAGGCGACGGTTAAAAGCAAAGCCAACCGTTATTTGAACTGTGAAGATATGCTGGAAGACTTGAAACATTGTCTTGATGATAGGCATCTGAGCGATCCAGTGTTGATCTTCGAGGAAAACAGGGAAAACGGCGATACCATCATGCTGCCGGAAATGTCGGAAGTAAGGGGACGCAAGAAACCCAATCTGGCTTTTGCGATTATCGGCGTAGGGCTGACCGTGCTGGCCGGCATCATCATCGCGATGGTGATGGTATTGGGCGGGATGTTTAAACCGGTTAGCCGTATCGTCATCGTGCCGGCTGTTGAAGGTATGACGCTGGATGATGCCCGGACCGAGCTCAATGCGTTGATGTTGAGTGTTTCGAGCGTACGCTATCAGTTAACCGACAGTGTACAGGTAGGTAAAATCATTTCCATTATGCCGAAAGCGGGAACCGAAGTCGAAAAGGGAACGACCGTCGTCATTACGATTTCGGAAGGCATTTACTTCGTTGTCGGCGATTATACGAATAAAAACATCGACGCGGTCAGAACTCAACTGGCTAGTGCGAAAGTGACTATACGAGTTGAAAACGAGCCGAGTTCGACCGTGAAGCCGGGTACGATTATCCGCCAGGAATTATTGACCGCGGGGACCAAACTTGATCCGCAACGGCAGTATGAGATCAAATTCATCGTTGCTTCAGATCTGGAAATATTCGTTCCGCCAGTCATCGGGGTTGAAATCAATACCGCCAAGGCAACGCTTGAAGCTTTGGGGGCGAAAGTCACGCTGAGCAAGAAATCGACCGACGGATTGACCGCCGAACAATATGCCGCATTGACTTTCAATGTGGTCGTCGAAGTGAATCCGGGTGTCGGCAGTTTGTATATCCAAGGGGAAACCAACACGATCACACTGTTGTATTATTTCCAATAACATGCCAATCGCACGCATCATCAAAATCGTATCGAATCAATACACCTTGCTGAATGAGCAACACGATATTTTTTTAGCCGTAGCGATGGGTAAACTTCGGCTGAAGAAGAGCCCGGTCGTCGGCGATTTCGTCCGTTACGAAGCCCATACCGGGCAGATTGGCATCGAAGAAGTCCTGCCGCGTAAAAACTCGCTGGTCCGTCCGCTAATTGCCAATGTCGATCAGGCATTGATCGTCATGAGCGCGATCAAACCGGATTTTTCGTCACAATTGGTCGACCGTTTGTGTATTCTGGTACGTGCCGCGGACATTGAACCGGTGCTGATCGTCACCAAACTCGATCTTATTCCTACCGATGATCCGCTCTATGCCATCCTGAAAGAATACCGCGAGGGTGGAATCGTGGTGGTCGAAGTCGGCCGCGATCGTCCGATCGACAATTTATTAGAAGTGCTGAAAGGGAAAATCAGCGTATTGACCGGTCAAAGCGGTGTCGGGAAATCATCTTTGGTCAATCGGCTGGATCTTAAATTTGATTTAGAAACGCAGGAAATATCCAAAGCTTTAGGCCGCGGTAAACATACGACACGGCATGTCCAATTGCATGAAGCAGGAGGTGGCTGGATTGCCGACACACCCGGGTTTTCGTCGCTAGACTTTACGCAACTGGATCCCGACCTGATTGAGAACCATATCATCGAATTCAAACCGTTTCTCGGTGCATGCCGCTTCCGGAACTGCCGCCACGAGAACGAACCCGATTGCGCAATCAAACAGGCGGTCACCGATAAGAAGATTCCCATGACCCGTTATAAAAATTATCTTGATATCTATAAAATCAGCAAAGAAGCAAAGGAGAGCCAATACCTATGATCATCGCACCCTCTATTTTATCGATGGATTTCTCCGATATGAAGAACCAACTGGATATTATCCGCGCCAGCGGCGCAACTTGGCTTCATTTCGACGTCATGGACGGGCATTTCGTCCGCAATCTGACCTTCGGACCGGACTTACTGAGAGGAATCTGTAAACTCTCGGATTTAGTCATGGACGTGCATCTGATGGTCGACGACCCTGTCACATTTTCCGAGGTCTTCCTCAATGCGGGAGCCGATGGGATTACTTTCCACATCGAAGCCTGCAACGATAAGAAAGAAGCAAGGGAGTTACTTCAATCGATCCGCACACGCAATAAAACCGCCGGTATTTCCCTGCGTCCGCAAACACCCATCGAAGATTTGTTCGATCTGTTGGACGATTGCAATCTGGTGCTTATCATGAGCGTGAATCCGGGTTTCGGCGGACAGTCGTTCTTGCCGGAAACACTTGAGCGAATCAAACAATTGCGTTATGAAATCGACCGTCGCGGTTTGCATACATTAATCGAAGTAGACGGCGGTATTAACGAGACAACCGGAAAAGCCTGTAAAGAAGCCGGCGCCGATGTCCTGGTCGCCGGAAGTTACATCTTCAAAAATAATATTCAGCAGGCAGTAAAGAGTCTGTGGTAAACAAAGTTGTTTTGATATGCGGTTGGCAGGATGAACTACCAACGCACTTTGAAGGGGACATCGTCGGTGTCGACCGCGGGGCGTTGCTTTTAGCGCGCCAAGGCGTGCATATGCTTTTTGCGATCGGTGATTTCGATTCGGTCGATGAAGAGGGGAAAAATCGCATGCGCGCTTTTTCTGATGAAATCATCGCACTGAATCCGATTAAAGATGTCAGCGACGCCGAGGCAGCCATTGATGAAGCGATACGGAGGGGCTATACCGAGATCGTCCTTTGGGGGTCTTTAGGGGGTCGTTTCGATCATACCCTGGTCAACCTTAAACTGGCGCAACGGCATACCTGCCTGCGCCTGCTTGACGCACAGAACGAAGTCTATACCCTGAATGAAGGGGAATATGAGGTAGTTGAGGATGATAAACCCTATATCTCTTTCTTTGCGCTGACAGAAAGCGAGCTTTCCCTGGTTGGATTTAAGTATCCCCTAGATAAAGCCATATTTACACCCGATACCACCTTGGGATTAAGCAACCAGCTAACCGCAAAAAAAGCACGGATCAGCGTGCATGAAGGAAAATTATTAGTCATACGCAGCAAAGATAAATAAAAAATGGAGTTGCCTCCATTGATTATTTAGCCTTGTTGAGCCTTAAGAGTTTTAAGGGCGCGGGCCGAAACACGAATACGGACAGGTCTGCCATCGATGACAACTTTGACCTTTTGTAAGTTCACGTTCCAGCGG
>JBBQGS010000009.1:0-23929 GCA_038323255.1 Erysipelotrichales bacterium
GCTGGATATATCCAGCAAAGGACCTGTATTGAAGTCTTCTTCCGCGGTATTGTTGTTGTCCGGGTAATATCCGTTGGATTGACCCTGCGACGGCGCGGTATTGTTTTGCGAACGATTTTCGCTTGCACCTTTGGATTCCAATAGTTGAACTGAATCACACGTAACTTCCGTCGTGTAGACTTTCTTGCCATCGGCTCCATCATAACTGCCGGTGGTAATCCGACCTTCGACGCCGATTAGCGAACCTTTGCGGACATATTGGCCGACAAATTCAGCCGTACGTTCCCATGTTGTGCATCGGATGAAGTCTGCCTGCTCTTGTTGCCCCGACGTAGTGCGGCGATTGCACGCGATTGTAAAGGATGCGACGGATTTGCCCGTTTGAGTTTTACGCAACTCCGGATCTTTGGTGATCCGACCAACTAAGACAACGCGATTGATCATGTGAATTCCTCCTCTATTCGTCTTCCAAATTTAAGATCATGTGTCTGACGACATTACTGTTAATACGCGCTAAACGATCGAATTCCTTAACCGTTGCCGGCTCGGCTTCGATGTTCAAAACGACGTAGTAACCTTTGGTCATGTCTTCGATACGATATGCGAACTCTTTGACTCCCCAATCGTCGATCTTGGTAATTGTTCCGCCGTTATCTGCGATAATTGCGTGCAATGTCGTGATGACTGCTTGGCGAGCGGCATCGTCTAACGATGCGTTCACAATGTACATGACTTCATACTTTCTCATTTGTACACCTCCTTATGGTCTGTGGCCCCTTCGGGCAAGGAGTAAATATGGGACATATCTACCCGTTCGTACATTATAGCAGATGAGAGGGTGCTTGTAAACCGAATACTAGATATCTTTATGGTCTTTATTTAAGGGATATTCCTTCAATTTTCACCAAATTTTCACATTGGGAGAAACCTTTGAATTCTTTTAGTCAAAAGACTGCAGAATCATGATAAAGCGCCTTGCGGCGCTTGTTTCTATTTCAGTTTGATATCTTCCTTGGTTGTCACTTTGATGTTGGTATAGGACCCTTCCACGATTTTCACCCGTGTTCGGGTATACATTTCGACCATTTGTGCATCGTCGGTGACTTTTTTGTTTTCGATCTCCGCCAGTTTACATGCTTCAAGGATCAGAGGTGTTTTGAAGGCTTGCGGGGTTTGCGCCTGGAAGAGTCTGGAGCGCTCGATTGTACGTACGATATATCCGTCTTCGACTTCTTTGATCGTATCTTTGACCG
The DNA here is from genome assembly GCA_038323255.1 of Erysipelotrichales bacterium. Classification (GTDB taxonomy): domain Bacteria; phylum Bacillota_I; class Bacilli_A; order Erysipelotrichales; family Erysipelotrichaceae; genus GWE2-51-13. The sequence goes on from JBBQGS010000009.1 coordinate 1,254, forward strand.
GCATCGCCAATATTGCAGCATCTTCTGTCTCCATCGCATCCAATAAATGATCGACGCAATGTATCGGACACCAGGGGCGTGCTCCATCGTGGATGAGAACGACATCTTCCGTAACCGCCATTAATCCGTTATGTACGCTGATCTGGCGGGTTTCCCCTCCGGCAACATGGACGATACGACCGATTTCCCTTTTCTTCATTGCCAAGGTTATTTCATCCTGATTGGTGACGATGACGATTTGTTTACAACGTTGGTCTCTTAGGAAGAGTTCCAAGGTCGTATCGAGGATCGTGGTGCCTTCTTTCAGCATGTAAAAGACTTTATTGTATCCAAGTCCCATCCTCTCTCCGCGGCCCGCGGCGACGATCAAGACGGAATAGTCCATTTGCGTACCTCCGTTGTTTTGTTAATAGTAACAGATGATACAGGGTTATGAAAAGAAGAATGTTCTGCGCCATCATTTTTTCGATTAAGGTTGCGTGAAGTGTTAGGCTCAGACTATAATGGAGTTGCACGACATGGTGCCCTGCGGGGCTCAATAGGGAATTCGTTATAAACGAAGCTGTCCCAGCAACTGTAGACATGGACGAAGGGAAATATCCACTGCGTAAAACCGGGAAGGTTCCCCTAGGATGAATTGTCAGCCAGTAGACCTGCCAAATTGTGCGAACTTTTATCTTCTGGGAACAAGATAAAAAGACTTCGGGTCTTTTTTCACACATCCCTTGTAAGATGTGTGTTTTTTAATGAAGGAGGATTTCCATGAAGAAGAATCTTACAAAAGTCCTGATTGTGCTTGGAATTGGTGCCGTGCTCCTGGGAGCCGTAGCGTGGTACAACCAAAGCAAACAACAGGTCGGATCCAAAGCGATCCGCATTGTTTTGATGGTCGATGAAACAGCTGGAAGGAAAACGATTCTGGACAAAACGGTTCGGACAGATGCGTTGACCCTCGGTGCTCTGTTGGAAGAGATGCAGACCAAAAAAACACTCAAGTTTACACTGTCGGGAAACAAAACCGATGCCCTTGGACGCTACATCGTCGGGATCAACGATTATGTCACGGCAGATGCCAAAAAAGGTCCGTGGTGGTTGTATAACTCCCTCAATAATAAAGACTGCCTCAGTGCGCAGTATTGCGCCGGTATCGATGTGGCACCGATATACGATCAAGATTTATTTACATTCACCTATACTACGAGTTTCAACTGATGAATCCTGTCAAACGGATCGTCCTGATTTCCGCTCTTGCGGCCACTATTTTCGCCGCTCAAGTCGGGTTAGCGTTCATCCCCAATGTCGAGCTGGTCACCTTGCTTTTCCTACTGGTCGCGTTGTATCTGCCGCCGGTGGATGCACTGTTGGTCAGCACGGTTTTCGTTGTCCTGGAAGCCCTTATTTGGGGTCTTGGGGACTGGGTGATCGGCTATATGTGGATCTGGCCGCTCTGGATGGTGATCGTACTGCTCTTTAAACGGATCAACGGCATCAAAGCCGATCGTTGGGCGCTGCTTGGCGGACTGTTTGGACTCTTGTTCGGACTGCTGTTTTCCCTTCAACACGCTTTGCTGTATGGGGTAAACATGGGGATTGCCTATTGGATCAGGGGCATCTCGTTTGACATCGTGCACGGAATCTCGAACTATATACTTATCTTGTTGTGCTTGGTACCGTTGCATAAAGCATTCAGTACCTTGATGCGGCGATGGGAGGGCAAAAATGGGCGTAATGACTAAAACCGGAGACCACGGCTCTACAGGTGTTTTCGGCCAACGAATCGAAAAGGATAGTGTTTTGATTGAAACATTAGGGGTTTTGGATGAACTGCAGAGTTCGATCATCTTGGTGACTGCGCAGAATCAGCGAAATCGTAAAAATTGGGAAGCGATCACTTTAGATCTGGTTCATTTCTGTTCGCTGTTGGCAGGATTTGAAGTCAGGGAATTCGACGCCCTTGCGCGTATCGAATTCCTTGAAACTGAAATCGAAAAAAGCCAGGGAACCTTCAAAGGATTTGTATATCCCTTCGACGACGTGAAGAACGCACGTCTGCACTGGCTCCGTTCCATTGTACGGCGGGCTGAGCGTCAGGTCATCCGCTTAGGCAGAACCACGGAATTACCGCTCGGATTGAGTGTATATCTAAACAGACTTTCAGACTATACGTTTACACGATTGATACTGAATGTTAAATGAATAGATTTTCAGAGTATAAAATAGGTTTCTTATGATAGAATTATAAGTATCACGAATAAAGAGAGAAGAGGAAAATGACCATGAGTTATAGTAAAGCCACCATCGAAAAACTGAATGCTGACATAACCCGTCATTTCCCGCACTTGGTTCCGATCGAAGATGACTTTCATCTCATCCACAGTGGTGTTTCGCGACTGGTCATGTTGGACCGGTACACACAAAAAGACCGCGGACTGAAAACATTGGGTGTGGGAGATATCGTCGTAACGATCGTCAAAGACGATCCGAAGTTCCCCGCAAGAGGAATCGGAATGGTAGTGGAAATCGACCGTGCGCATGAAACGGTGATGATCGAATTGGAAGAAGAATGGCGTGCACCGCTCGAAGACGAGCAGGAAGCACTAACCGGCATCGTGAAGCGTTCGTTCAAGAACGTCGATAAACCGTTGGAAATCTTTTATGAACAGATTGCGAAACGCGTCGGGAAAGCTCTGGCGAATACTGAGCAGACCGATGAACTGAAAGAAAAATACGGTGAACTTTTTTACCGTCAGCTTGCGAATTTGAATGTCATCCCTGCCGGACGCGTCTTATACGGTGCAGGCAGCGGAACCGAAGTTACCTACTTCAATTGTTTTGTGATGCCTTTCGTCCATGATTCACGCGGAGGGATTGCCAATCACCGCAAAGAAGTAATGGAAATCATGTCCAGAGGCGGAGGCGTCGGTACCAACGGTACGACCTTGCGTCCCAAAGCCGCACCGGCCAAAGGGGTCGGAGGGAAATCCTCCGGTGCCGTCAGTTGGCTCAATGACATCGCGAATCTGACTCATCTGGTTGAACAGGGTGGAAGCCGCCGTGGTGCGCAGATGATCATGTTGGCGGACTGGCATCCTGATATCATCGAATTCATCATCTCCAAGATGCAGAATCCGAGAGTCTTGAAATGGCTGACCGAGAATTCGAACGATCAGCAGATCAAAGACGAAGCTGCCAAGAAATTGAAATTCACTCCCTTAAACAGAGTGGAACGTGAAATGTATGAGTCATTGGTTGAAAACAAAGCCACACCGGAACATATCACGGAATATGCGCGTGAAATGTTGTCAAACGGCGGTAAATTGGAAGTCATGTCGCCCGAGTTCCTCTCCGGCGCCAATATTTCGATTACGTTAACCAAAGAATTCATGGATGCGGTCGAAAAGGATTTACCCTTTGAACTTCGTTTCCCTGATTTGGAACACTATACTCCCCAACAAAAAGAAGCCTATGATCTGCGTTGGCATGAAGTCGGCGATGTCCGCGAATGGGAAGCCTTGGGTTATCCCATCAAAGTCTATCGCAAGATCCAAGCGCGCGAATTATGGGATTTGGTCTGCTTCTGCGCTACGTATTCCGCTGAACCGGGCATCTTCTTTATCGACAATGCCAACGACATGACCAATGCGAAAGCTTATGGCCAGAAAGTTGTCGCTACCAATCCTTGCGGTGAACAACCGTTGGCTGCTTATTCCGTTTGTAACTTAGCCGCCATCAATTTAGCGAACTTCGTAGATCGTAAAACCGGCCGTGTACTTTTAGATGAACTGGCGGAATCGGTCCATCTGACCGTTCGTATGCAGGATAACGTCATCGACGATACTCCTTACTTCTTAGAAGCCAATCGTCACCAAGCCTTAGGTGAGAGACGTGTTGGATTGGGTGTCATGGGTCTCCATGATTTGCTGATCTGGGCAGGTAAACGTTACGGGTCCAAAGAATCTTTGAAAACGATCGATGAAGTCTTCCGTACGATCGCCGAAAGCGCCTATGGCGCATCGGTCGAGTTAGCAAAGGAAAAAGGTAGTTTCCCTTTCCTGACCAGCCGTGAAGCGTTCATCAATACCGGATATATGAAAACCATGAGCGAGCACATCCGTCAGGAAGTCCTCAAACACGGGATTCGCAATTCTCACTTATTAACCATCGCCCCGACTGGTTCCACTGGAACCATGATCGGTGTATCGACCGGACTTGAACCTTACTTCTCCTTCTCCTATTTCAGAAGCGGAAGGCTCGGAAAGTTTATTGAAGTCAACGCGGAAATCGTTGAAGCCTGGTTATCCTATCATCCCGAATATACACGACAAACCTTGCCTAATTTCTTTGTGAGCGCGATGGAACTGGCTCCTGAAGAACATGCGGATACGCAATGCGCCATCCAACGTTGGATCGACTCATCCATTTCCAAAACCGTCAATGCCCCGCGCGGCTTCAGCGTCCGTCAGGTCCAGAAGATCTACGAGAGGCTATACCACGGCGGTGCCAAAGGCGGCACGGTCTATGTGGACGGCAGCCGCGACAGTCAAGTGCTCTCGCTGACCAACGATGACGACAACAACTGGGCGCAGATGGATCTGGTCCGCGACTTCGGTGTCAACGTCAAAGAAACGCAGACCGAAGAAAAGAAGACCGTTATGCGCGCCGATCGTATCGACCGTAATATCGGTGCTGAAGTCGGCGATATCTGTCCGATCTGCCTCGAAGGCGTGGTCGAAGAAATCGGCGGGTGCAACACCTGTACCAACTGTAATGCACAGTTGAAATGCGGATTATAAGAAACTGAAAACAAGCGTCCTTGGCGCTTGTTTTATTTCGTTATTTGTTGAGCGGGAGCGTGATTTCGAACACGGCTCCGTTAGAATTGGATGCGCTGATCTTGCCACCCATGTATTCGACGGCTGACTTCGCGATCGCTAGTCCCAACCCGAAATTCCCGTTCTTCCCTTTATAAAAACGCTCGAAGATATGCGGCAGATCACTCGGCGATATGCCTTCTCCATCATCGCTTATGCGGATCAGTGCATTTCTGTTTAAAGTGCTCACTTGAACCGTGACATTTGACTTGGCATATTTAACGGCGTTGGACAGGACATTGTTGATGACCTGCAGTAATAACGTTTCATCTGCTTGGACCGGAATGAATTCCTGCTCGCATTTCAACATGATCTCTTTGTTTTCCTGTAAAGCATATCCTTGCAGTTTGAAAACGAACTGTTTGATTAAATCGGGTAGATTATAATCTATAAGCTGGCGCGTTTGTGTCTTGTTTTCAATCTTCGACAGTGTCAGCAGTTCATCGACCAATGCTGCAATCCGTTTGCTTTCGGAATGGATGACTTCAGCCGCCTTCACGTTATCCGCAAATACGCCCGTCATGATCCCTTCCGCATACCCTTGGACCGACATCAGCGGGGTCCTGAGTTCATGAGAAGAATTCTGCAGAAACAAGGTCGTGGCCTGCTCTTTTTCTTTGAGATCGAGGCTCATCACACTCATCGCACTACTTAATTGATTGAGTTCAAGACTGCTATTATCCGGAGGTATCTTCACGAATTCCCCTTTACCGATTTGTTTTGCATACGCATTCAATTTCGAAATCGGTTCCGTGATGTTTTTCGACACCTTAAATGCGACGAAATAACTGATGACGCCTCCAACCAGGAAAATGGAGATTAAAATCAGATTGATGAAGAACACAATCTCTTTCGTATTTGCGGTTGTGGCGACGAAGATAATCTCCAGACTCTTCAGTTCGGTACCGATTGATTTCTTCAAGGTGAAATACTTCGTTCCACTGAATCTGAATTGAATCGCTTCGTTCTTGCCTGCACTCTTCAATTGAAGGTACGCTTTGGAGACGATTGCTTCATTGAGATAACTCGTTGTATAAGTTTTTGGGAAAAGCACGATCCCTGCTTTGGATACGACCACGAATTCCGTATTGGAGATCAGTTTTGATACTTTCAATGAACTTCGTAAGAGAGCTAGTTTTTCAAGTAACGTTGCGTCTTTCAGTGTCCCGTTTTGGTAACTCACCAAAATCTCCTGCTTAATGAGCGTCTCGATACCGTTTGATGTGCCAACCAAGTCGTTTTTAGTAGAATTGTTGATGTAGATGTTCATGACCACGTTAAAAAGTAACAACGCGACCATAGGAATCACGATGAATAAGATTAAAAACGGTGTTAGAATCCTACTTCGCAACGATTTCATCGTTTTCCCTCCGACAGTTTGAATCCGAATCCCCAAACCGCCTCGATCTGTATCTTACTATCAATCAGTTTTTTACGTAAGCGTTTAAGTACATCGTCAGTCGCCCGCGTATCGATTTCGCGCTCGAAACTCCAAACATTCTTTAAAAGTTCAACACGGGACACCGCTCTGTCGGGATGTGAAAACATATAAGAAAGAAATGCGAACTCGGTGGGAGTTAAATCGATTTGCTGCTTATCTACAAATGCTTCTTTGGTGGATAAATTCAGGGAGATGTCTCCGAATGTGAGTGCTTCAGCATGAGGCTTGGTTTGGTCAAGATCGATACGTCGGAAAATTGCTTTGACGCGTGCTGTAAGCTCGATCGGGGAAAATGGTTTTACCATATAGTCGTCGCTTCCCAGCGTGATGCCGGTGATGCGGTCAAGTTCACTGTCTTTGGCCGAAACGATGATGATGGGCACATTGCTTTTCGATCGAATCTGCGAACAAACGCTTAATCCGTCAGTTCCCGGCATCATGATATCGAGAATGACCAGATCGCTCGGTCGGATTTGAAAGGCATTGTAAAGACTGTCGCCGTTGTCGAATGTGACAACTTCGAATCCGTCATTCTGAAGAAATGTCCGGATCAGGTCTCTAATATTCTTCTCGTCGTCTGCGATATAGATCAGTTTGCCCATAAAAATTCTCCTTGAGATTATTATACATGAAAATATTCAAGAAAAAGAATTGCCACTGATTTGCCACAGTTCTGCCAATGACATTCCATGATATAAGGGATTATACTGTGTACATGAAAGGAAGGTCAGCGATGAAGAAGAGAACCACAATCTTTATGTCCATCCTATTAGCATCTTTTCTTCTGACAGGTTGCGCAAAAGCGGGCATTGTGAAAGATCATAATCCTTCAGTAAAAGACAACAAAGCGACAATCAATGTCGCAGATGAAATCCTGAAATCTCTCGACGATTTACCCAGTACGCAACTTAGTCAAACAGACGCTAAAGATTCCGATTTACTGATACCATAAAAGGAGAAACAAAATGAAAAAAACACTAACCATCCTAACCATCGTCGCACTAACGTTCGCGATGAACATCAATGCATTTGCGACAACTACTTCTGGATCCACGACCCCCAAATGGGAAACGCGGATCAACACAAGAATTGCGGAGCTTCAAGTGAAAAAAACCGCGATCTCGGATTATCGCACTGCCGCACAGGCGAAACGGGAAATCGTAAAACAGAACCGTGAAGACAATAAAGCGATTTGGGAAGAAAACAAGACGCTGCGCACAGAACTGAAAACGAAACTGCAAGCAATCAAAACCGCCGGTACTGTCCTTGATCCCACCGTGATCCAAACCTTGAAAGATGACCACGCCAAAGTGAAAGCATTGGTAGCGGAAATCAAAGCAACTTCAGGACAAATCAAAGCGATCTTAGAAGCAAATAAAGAAAACGCGAAGAAACTTGATTATGCTGCCCTTGATTCAACATTCCAACAAATTGCGGCTGTCCAACTTGTGCGCAATACGAAATTGGTTGCCATCAACGGATTATTGGAAATCATGTTGGCATTATTGAAATAAGAAAAAACAAGCGTCGCTTGTTTTTTTTGTCTACTTTTGAATGATCTCCAAAACCGTCAGCAACATCGGGTCGACCAAAGGAACGCGCAAATGATGTGGTCGCAGAACCAAACCGATTTCCGTACATCCTGCCAGAATGCATTGGGCTCCTTGGGCAATCAAGGCATCGGCGGCCTTCACCAATAAAACGATGCATTCGCCGTCCGTCTTGCCACCTTTGATACCGATTTTTGGATCATAGATGGCTTTCATGACTTTGTTTTCCTGATCAATATCATTCGGATAGATTAGTTCTACGTCGACGATATATTTATCGAAAATCTGGGTGTTACGTGTTCCGGTGGTCGCAAGTACGCCGACTTTTTTCACGTCGGGAAGTTCGTTTTTCAAAAATTCGTTGCATACCGTAAACGCATTATGCAGTTTGAATCTGGCATGTGAGACATATTCGTCAAAGAAATAATGTGAGGTGAAACACGGAATGAACGCTTCCTCCACACCAACACTGTTCATCCATGCAATCGTTTCCAAAATATATGGAACCGGGCTTGGTCCTTTACCTAAGATTGCCGCCGTCCGATCGGGAACTTTCGCATTGGAGTCGATGTAGATGCGGAAATGATCCTGATCTTTGTGTGCTCCGGTCAGTTTGATCATTTGAGTATAATAAAAGGCCGTTGCTTCGGGTCCCATTCCTCCAATGATGCCAATCTTTTTTTCGTTCATCGTTTCATCTTCCTTTTCATTGAGACTTTGAATTTATTGAATAAATAGCGTAGAAAACTGTAGAAAGGTTTCATATCGCCTTTCTGATAGACCGCTTCGACGATCGGTACCCGAAACGAAGCGAATACGGCGCTACGCTTCAATTGCTTGGTTTTTAGATAGTCCCTGATTGCCAACAGATCTTCGTACATGTACCAGAAATGGACATTGGTATCTTTTTCGACAGAAAATGAGGGTAAAGGGTCTCCTGTCAGTTCGCGATAGGCGATATACGGGAAGTTGAGTCCGATCTTATCTAACATCGCATTAAAATTTGTCGTGCGTACGTTAATTTCAATAAGATAGTACTCGCCGGTTTTCTCGTGTTGCTTGAATTCGATTTCGGCGAAACCGCGCCAGTTGATTGCTTTGAAGAATGGGGCTCCGATTGCATGCAAGGCGGGAATCCATTTTTGTTTTGTGAACACCGAAGCTCCGAAATTGACCGGATACTGCCGTTGTTTTTGGCATGTCGTCCAATGGGTAACTTCCCCTTGCTGATTCATATACATATCGTATGTGACCATGCGGTCGTCGAATCCAGGGATTATCTGTTGGACGAATACATTGAGATCCGCTTTATGGGCAAGATTGATTTTTTCGATTAAACTCGCCTCATTCTCAATCTTGAACATCTTAATGCGAAAAACATTGACGAAACTTGCTGAATCGGCCGGCTTCAACACAACGGGATACCCTATTTGCTCAACTTTTTTCAGTAATTCTTTGTCCTCGGTTGAAATCGATAATGGAATTTTCACTCCGTATTTCAATGCCATTTCACTTAGTTTCGCTTTATCCATCGCATCCAAGCTTAAATGTTCGATTTCTTGGTTGAATAAATAGACTTCTTTCAATTGTTCGAAGTGACGGTCGATGAATTCCACATAAGGATCTGCGCACGGGTAGAGCACCGGTTTGCATTCTTGTTTTCTTGCATAATCGACCAGATAATCACAGAACGCCTGTTCTTCCTTTTTATAATGGGGGGCGATCAGTATCTCCGAGCAGTATTTCGAGTCGAATGCATACGAACCCTCGCGCTTGTAATCGACAAGTGCGACATAAATGCCCTCTTTACCCAGACAACGGGCAATGCTTAATCCGATATAGTAGTTGGCGCCCAGCACCACGGCTTTGTGTTTCATAGCTTTCTCCGATCATAACATTACTTCTTGAATACCTTTGATTTAAAATGTAAATAGCCTGAATACAGATGCCTTTGAAGTGTTCGTTTATAGAAATGAGTACGCTGTTGGAGATGGGCAAGTCTTGGTCGGGGTTTGAAGTAGAATTCACCCAGATTTTCGATGAAATCGCCGCCGAATTTACGTTTGAAATCATAGAGTCCATAGTACTGATCCTGTGGATCTAAACTTCCGGAAACACCTACGAAATCATAATATCGTATGCCTCTCTCTTTCAAAACTCTGATGGTTTCCATATGCAGAGAAATCGTCGCATGGAAACTGGGAAAATCTTTGTTGGTATAGGTGTATACATTATAGGAACGATTGCCTGCCAAAAGATACAGGGCAGAGCCTAATACGATTGAACTCCCTTTGGATTGAATCAACTCGGCAAGATCGTTTTCTTCTTTATCCAAATCTTGAATTTGTCGTTTGACTTCTTTGACGAAGCCTGCCTTTTTCGGATTACTTTCGAGATTCTTGATCGATTCCAGTAATCCTTCTCGCTCAGCCATTACTGTATTTTTTGCTACATCCAAGTCTGCCGTTGCAACACGGTAGACCGCATGTTCTTTGGCAAGTGCGAACAAGTGTTCAAAGAAATGAAGCGGTTTCGCTTTGAATTCTAGTTTATCCGCCAATATTTGGCCATACTCCACTAAATAACGCAGTTCTTCGCGCTGTCCGTCGTTTACTTCGACGCCGCGCCGTAAATTCTTGCGATAAAGATTGCGAACATTGGGTGCGACTTGCTTTTCTAACTCGCTGAAATCAGGTGAGAGGTCAAGTACGTAAGTAAAACGGGAGAAGAGATAGCCTGAATAACCGTAGCGATACCCGGTATGCTTGAACCCCGCTGCATCGAAACGTTCCGTGATGAACTCGTTATTGAACCCTTCGATCACATCACCTTTTTGATCATGTGGGCGACGGGGGATGTTGGTGTCGATGCGGACATAGAGTACGCCGGCTTGTTTCGCTTCATGTTTAATCACTTCTAAAACCTGTTTTAGCAATCCTTCGTCATCATAATCCAAACTCGGACCATTAGGGATATACCAAGTCATGCCAAATAGAGTCCTTTTTTTCAGCAAGACCGCTGAGGCGACTGTTTTACCTTCCTCAGCAAAGCATAAGTAATCGGTTTCATAATGGTGTTCGGACTCGAACTCGCCCCAGAACCACAGTTTCGAATAATGAACATTGGTCTGTGCTTGTGCAAAACTATCGAAAGAGCCTTGGTCTCTTGTGTATATTAGTTCCATGTGTTTCCTCATTCTTAACTTAACTATTATATCATAGCAGTTGTCGTTTTCGAAATCCCCTTCGAAAGTGGGGAAGGCTATGCTAAAATGAATATATTAACGGAGAAACTCTATATGGCGAAACTATTCGTTTTGAATCTTGGTTCGACTTCCACAAAGGTCGCGCTTTTTGAAAATGATACGCTGAAGCTTTCGGTGTCGCTGCGTCACAGCGCCGACGATCTGAAACCTTTTAAAAGTGCCCTGCAGCAGGAAGACTTTCGAAGATCCTGCATCGAAACTTGGATGTTGGAAAACGGGATCGATTTTAAAGACTTGGATTTGTTTGTGGTTCGCGGTCCCTTGGTGAAACCCATCGAAGGGGGCATTTATGAAGTCACCAAAGAAATTGTCGAGGATGCGAAAACCGAAAACTACGGAACGCATATCACCAATGTCGGGATTCTTCTTGGATATGCATGGAGTCAAGCATATAATCGTCCGGTCATCTTCGTGGATGCGCCGATCACGGATGAATTCTGCGACCAAGCCCGCTATTCGGGATTGAAGGGGTATGACCGACGCAGTGTGTTCCATGCCTTGAATTCCAAGCAGATCGCACGCGAAACCGCAATCAAACTCAATCGAGATATCACCGAATTGAATATCATCGTTGCACACCTTGGCGGCGGGATTTCAATCAGTGCCCATGCCCATGGTAGAGTCATCGACGTCAGTAATGCATTGGACGGTGAAGGTCCCTTCTCACCTGAACGGACTGGCGGGATTTCAGCCATGAGCGTCTTGAAACTAGCGGAAGAATATGATTTCAACCGCACTATCGTGAAGAAGCATTTGGTCGGTCTTGGCGGATTGACTTCCTATCTGGGACATTCCAATGTTTATCAGGCGATGGAAGAAGCAAAGACGGATATGGAAACAAAGAAAGTGATGGAAGCGATGGCTTATCAGGTCGCCAAAGAGATCGGTGCCATGGCTGCTGTGCTCAAAGGCGACATTGATGCGCTTTGCTTTACCGGCGGCATCGTCTACAACGAACTTTTTGTGGATTGGATCCGTGCCTACACAGACTGGATCGCACCTGTCTATGTCTTTGCGGGCGAAGATGAATTGCGGGCGATGGCGCTTGGCGGAATGCGCTACTTAAACAAAGAGGAAAAACCGAAACTATATCGGTAGGAAATAGAAATGAACTTATTCGACAAGATCTACCCCAATATTCACAAAACGAAAAACTATGTTTTATCCGTCGCATTGGCACATGATTATGACGTACTGTCATCCGTCGCCAAAGCGGTATCCGCCAATCTGATCGAAGCGATTTTAGTCGGTGATGAAACTTTGATCAGGGAAATCGCACAGACACGCAATGTTTCCCTAGAGAGTTGCCGCATTATCCATGAACCAGATATGGCTTTAGCCAGTGAGATCGCTGTGAAACTTGTCTCGTCCGGGGAAGCGAATCTGCTGATGAAAGGTTTGGTCGACACGAGTATCCTACTTAAAGCAGTATTAAACAAGGAATGGGGATTACGCGGCGACCGTATCTTCTCGCATGTCTTTGTTGCCAGTATTCCGGGGATGGACAAACTGTATTTGGTTTCGGATGCGGCGATGAATATCGCTCCCGATCTGATGATGAAGAAGCAGATCATTGAGAACTGCCTGCCGATTGCCAATGCGTTGGGGATTGAAAACCCCAAGGTCGCCGTTGTTTGCGCGATCGAGAAAGTGAATCCGAAGATGCAGGCAACTCTGGATGCAAAAGAACTCAGCGACATGCAGAAACGCGGAGAAATCACTGGTTGCACGGTCGATGGACCTTTCGGTTTCGATAACGCAGTAAGTGAATTGGCGGCCCATCACAAAGGGATGACCAATCCGAATGCAGGAAAAGCGGATATCCTGATTATGCCTTGCATCGAAGCCGGGAACATCCTGTACAAATCGATTACCTTCTTCGCACATGCTTCAGTGGCCTGTATGATCTCTGGCGCAAAAGCCCCGATTGTCCTGACTTCACGAGCGGATTCCGATAGCGATAAGCTAAATTCGATCGCATTAGCCTGCTTAATGGCTGGTAAATCGGATTATAATAAATAAATACTTATTTATACTAGAATGAAAACCACCATTACGATGGTGGTTTTTTACTTTAGGAAGAGTTCCGCAATTTGAATGGCATTGGTGGCGGCCCCTTTGCGGACTTGATCGCCACAGCACCAGAAGCTGACTCCTTTGTTTGGATGGTTCAGGTCGATGCGCAATCGTCCGACCAACACTAGATCCTGATCGCTGGAATCAAGCGGGGTCGGATAACTCCGCCCTTCAGGCAATGAACCGATACCGGGAGCTTTTTCCCAGTCTTTTTCGATCTGGGCAAGATCGACATCCCCTTTGGTTTTCACTGTCATGGCGATCGAATGGGATCGCAATACCGGGACTCTGACGCAGGTGCAGTTGACGTTGAGGTCCGGCAGATGCAAGATTTTTCGTCCCTCATTGCGCATCTTCATTTCTTCGTTGGTATAGCCGTTTTCCTCTTCGCTGCCAATCCATGGAATAACATTGTAGGCAATCGGTTGCGGGAATACTTTCGTGATGGTTTCTTTTTTGTTGAGCGAAGATTTCACTTGATCCAGGAGTTCCTGCGTTCCTTCCAATCCAGCCCCCGATACCGCCTGATAAGTGCAGGCGACGACGTTCTTGATTCCATAGCGTAGCGCAATGGGATGCAAGGCGACCATGGCGATGATGGTGGAACAGTTTGGATTGGCAATAACGCCTTTATGTTTGAAGGCATCAGCTGGATTGATTTCAGGGATGACCAAGGGTACATCCTCCATCATACGAAAAGCAGAGGAATTATCGATGAAGACAGCGCCTGATCGTACGATGGAAGGAGCCCAACGCTCGGCCATTTGATTGGAGACCGCACCGAAAACGAAGTCCAATCCTTTAAACGATTGTTCGTTCGCTTCTGTTATGACGATGTCTCTTTTGTTGAACGTCACTTTGGTTCCGACGCTACGTGCGCTTGCGAACAATTTGAGTTCATTTACGGGAAATTCCCGTTCTTCCAATACTTTGATCATTTCGCGCCCGACCATTCCGGTAGCGCCTAAGATTGCGACGTTCATGGACTCTCCTATCCAACGAAACTGTCATAGATGACTTTGACGGCTTCGTTATAACTTTTGCTTTCCACCCCTACAATGATGCTTATTTCGTTGGTTCCTTGGGTGATGATGCGGATGTTGATACCGTTCTTTCCAAGTGCACTGAACAGTTTACCTGAAATGCCGGGCTTAAAGCGCATACGCCGACCAACACAAGCAATCATCGCAATGTTTTCTTCGATGTCGAGCGTATCAGGATTACATTCGTTCTGAATTTTTCCAACTACGTCATACAGTCTGTCGCGAATCTGCGTAGTGGACACCGTCAGCATGAAACTGTCCAAGCCTAAGTTGATATGTTCAATCTGGACATTGAAATCATCGAAAATTTCCAAGGTTTTACGTACGATCGAAGTATTAGCCAGTATCTGTTCTTTATAAATGGTAATGACGTAGAATCCCGTCCTTCCGGCAATACCCGTGATGAACCGATCATCTGCATTGGCATCGTCTTCATTCTCGAATTTCTCTTCGATCAGTGTCCCTGGATGATTTGGATCGTTGGTATTAAGGATTTGTAGGGGAATATGTTTGAGTTTGATCGGCAGAACCGATTCTTCGTGTAACACCGAAGCACCTAAAAACGAAAGTTCGCGCAGTTCCGCATAGGTCATGCGGCGTATCGCTTTGGGGTCGTCCACAATCCGCGGATCGGCCATCAGGATACCCGATACATCGGTCCAGTTTTCATAGATGCCTGCATCGAGTGCGGCTGCCGCTAAAGCACCGGTGATATCGGATCCGCCACGGCTCATCACTTTGATTTTATGGTTGGGCAGACTTCCGTAAAAACCGGGGATCACGATCTTACCATGCACTTTATATGCATCTTTAATAGCTTCATAGGTTTTGGGTACATCGATCTGACCATCATATCCAAAGAATACGCAAGAGGATGCGTCGATGAAGGTATACCCAAGAAGGGACGCCATCAGTTTGGCACTCAGATACTCTCCGCGTGAAACCAATTCGTCGACCGAGATGTTTTTCGTGATGCCCTTGAAAATAGCATCAAGATCTTCTTCAATTTTATATTCGACTTTCAATTCATCCCGGATTTCTTTCAAGCGGTCAAATAGGATGGCGATGATGTCCTGGTATGGGAAGCCGAACTGGAGGTGAGCATGAATTAGATATAGCAAATCTGTCACCTTATGATCTTCGCTATCCCTTCTACCGACTGCCGAAACGACCACAACGCTGCGGGAAGGGTCGGCCAAGATGATCTCATATACCTTTTTAAAGTGGGATGCGTCAGCGAGCGATGAGCCCCCGAACTTGACTACCTTCAGCATATTATTCCCCCTCTTTCTCTTCTTGGATTGCGGCTGCGAAAATAGTCGGATCATAAGCGTTGAGTCGATTCACTTCGTCGACCAAATCGGAAGCCTTTACCCGATGGGTAAGCAGTACGACCGTGTTATCATCCTCAAACGATTCCATGACTTCCTGCAGCGAGAATTCCTGCGCTGCCAATTTCGACATGCGAAGATAGTAGCGCATTTTAAGTCCGCTGTTGTCGGCCGCCGTGATGGTTTCCGTCCCTGTAATCAATTCCCGCTCTCCGTTAAGAATGCGTTTCAAGTCGCGATAGATATTGGCGGCGGTCGGCGCAGCACCGGCTCCCTGCCCAATCAGGTCTATCTCCCCATTGCGCTCAGAACGGCAAGTAAAGATGTTGTTATTGCGAAGGATTTGGGCTTCTATACAATGGTGGGGAAGCGCGGTCGGTTGGATGGACGCAAAGACATCCCAGTCCTTGCTAATTCCTGCATGGACGAGATAACGCAGCGTCAAATTTCGTTTTCGTAAAAATTCAATATCACGCGAGGTCACATGATGCAAAGGTAACCGCAGGATACTTTCCTGATCGATCCATTTCCCGAATGCTACACAAGATGCGACTCTAAGTTTATAGGCGAGGTCGAGGCCTTGGACATCGTTGGTCGGATCAGCTTCTGCGTAACCTAACTCTTGGGCTTGTTTCAGTGCTTCTTCGAAATCGATATTTTTCCTAGTCATGGCATCTAAAATGAAATTGGTCGTTCCATTAAGGATCCCTGTGATTTCATGGATCGTTTCCTGTTTGGATGTGTCACGCAGATACATAAGCAGCGGTATCCCCCCGCCGACAGCTGCACTGAAGAAGAACGCGACATTGCATTCAACCGCAAGACGTGCCAGCTCGGCGCCATAGGTGCTAACCAATTCTTTATTGGACGTGACCACATGCTTCTTGGCAAGGATGGCCGCTTTCACATAGTCATAAGCCGGATGGCGACCGCCCATCATCTCGACGACGATTTCGATCTGATCATCCGCAAGGATCGTATCAATCGAATTCACATAGACCGGATTTGGACAGATTTCATATGGTTTCAATAAGATAGAACGAATCGAAAAAACGGCGCGATCGGTCTCATTTAGTGTTTCGATATGTGTCAATAAGCCGTTTGCGACAGTCCCGTTTCCTAAGAAAGCGATGTCCACTCTGAGTCCTTCTTTCCGGCGCAAGCATGAAAAGACTTGTAACCACATTTGAAACATTCTATCATATGGATAGTCCAAATACAAGGCGAGGGGGAGTGCCGCTATGCTTTACGAGAGCACCCGCAACAAGGAAATGAAGGTTTCTTCCATCGAAGCGATCCTACAAGGGTTGGCCGGCGACGGAGGTTTGTTTTTCCCACGCTCATTCCCGAAATTCTCCAATGCTGTCTTTACTACGACAGATTTTAAAATGTTAGCCAAGTTCATCCTGTATCCATGGTTCGATGACTTCACTCAAAAGGAACTCGATGAATGCATTGAGTCAGCCTACACAGATCGGTTCGAAACTCAAGAGATTGTCCCTTTAGTTAAAGTAGGCAATCATTATGTTGCTGAACTTTTTCATGGACCCACAGCTGCCTTTAAAGATATCGCCTTATCGTTGTTTCCACAATTATTGGTGAAAGCGCGAGAAAAAGCTAACATCCAACAAGATCTAGTGATCCTTGCCGCAACCAGCGGTGATACAGGGTCGGCCGCTCTTACCGGGTTGAAAGATCTTCCGCATATCAAAATCATCACATTCTATCCCCAAATCGGAATCAGCCAGATCCAACGATTACAGATGACAACGCAGAACGGGAAGAACCAAAAGGTCGCAGCCATTCAAGGAAATTTCGACGATGCCCAGATGGCGGTCAAACAATTCTTCGAAAACCGGACTGAAAAATCCGATATACTTTATTCAAGCGCCAACTCCATCAATATCGGACGGCTCTTGCCTCAAATGGTCTACTATGTCCAAGCCTACAACAAGCTTGTTTCTCAACAGATCATCCAGCAAGGCGACCAAATCGATTTCGCAGTTCCGACTGGCAATTTCGGAAATATCCTGGCCGGCTATCTTGCGAAAGTCAGCGGACTCCCTATCCGTCGATTGATTTGCGCATCCAACCAAAACCATATCCTCAGCGATTTTCTGGCGACCGGCATCTATGATCGCAACCGAACTTTTCATTCGACGCTATCTCCTTCGATGGATATCCTGATCTCTTCGAATTTAGAGCGGCTCATTTGGCTTCTGAGCGAGTGCGATGATAAACTGATGACCAAGTTGATGGAGGATTTGAAAGAAACGGGGAGTTATATTATCCCTAAAGAGATCTTCAAAAAAATAAACGAAACCTTTATCGGAGCTTATACGGATGATGAGGAAACCCTCTCAACCATACGCGATGTATATAAGACTCAACGTTATCTGATGGATCCGCATACTGCGGTCGCATGGAATGTATCCGAAAGATTGAAATCGGATGTCCCTGTGGTCGTACTTGCGACGGCTTCCCCTTATAAGTTTCCCCTCAGTATCGCTTCAGCGATGGGATGGCCGATCGAAGATGATTTACGGTTGATTGAAACGATCGAGAAGAAAACAGGCATCCCAATTCCAATTTGCCTAGCGGAATTGAAACATAAACCTATATTGCATACCGAACTGCTTACCCAACAAGAAGTCGACGCCTATATCCACCGCGTCGCAAAGGAGCTATCATGATCACTGTCCGCATACCTGCCACCAGTGCCAATCTTGGATCAGGATTCGATTGTTTCGGAATTGCGTTAACAATGTATGCGACAGTTACGTTTGAGCACCTGGACGACGGATTTGACATCGATGGTTGTCCGACCGAGTATAGAAACGATCAAAATCTTGTTTATATCGGCTATTTGGCCACACTGAAACAATTGAATCTTCCGGTTGAAGGTGTAAAAATCCATATCGATTCAGCCATCCCCATTACACGGGGACTGGGTAGCAGCGCCGCTCTATTGGTGGCTGGCGTGATGGGTGCCAATGCGATGCACGGTTCAACATTAAGCAAGCAAGACTGTTTTGCGTTGTGTACAGCCCTTGAAGGACATCCCGACAATGTTGCGGCAGCGATCTTCGGAGGCTGTGTCGCAACAGTCGTCAACCACAACCAACCGATTGCGGTGGATTTTAAGGTGCATCCGTCACTCAAGTTGCTCGCGTTGATCCCCGACTTCAATCTTTCCACCAAACTGGCACGCGATGTGTTGCCGATGTCCGTTTCGATCAGCGATGCGGTATATAACCTTTCCCGGGCTGCGATATTGGGGAAAGCATTGGAAACAGGCGACCGTGAACTGCTGCGGATCGCCACAAAAGACAAAGTCCACCAACCTTATCGTAAGTATCTCATACCCGATTACGATCAGATCCTATCGTTGGCGAAAAAAAACGGAACGGTCGCAGTGTTTTTGAGCGGTGCCGGTCCTACCTTGCTTTGTCTGTATGCGGATGACATATTCCCAAAGAAAATGAAATCGGGGATGTCGAATCTGAAATCAACATGGGAATTGTTGGAGTTGGAAATCGATCTCGATGGAGCGCACATCGAAGGTGTATGAATCGATGATTTTTCATTCCTTTCACATGTAGAGTAAACGATGAATTAACGTCGCTTGATTTATACTAAAGGAAATCACCTTTATGGAGGAAATCATGCGAAAACTACTGATCATTTTATTATTGGTGTTGATGGGTGCCTGTACCGCGAAGCCTTTGACCGATACTGACCGATATGTAAAAATGCGGGCAACCTTAGCTAAGATTCCTTCGTTCTATCCCTTTCAGGATGCGACGAGTGATCATTATTTGGTCAATTTGGCAACCCCGCCTTACATCATGAATAAACCGACGCTCGTTTCGTTCACTGAAAAAATAGCCAAAGGACTCTCTGCCGAATTACTTGTGGTGACCTATACCGATGAAGGAGATCCGATTCTGACTATCGTCCAATATGATGGGAAAGCATTTCTGGCAATCCGTGATACGACACGGGACAAATTCGGACCGAAAACCATTGAAGAGTTCAAATTCAAGAAATGGATTATGTTTAAGGAGAACAACCGAACTAGTTACCATCTCTTCCATACCGATGTCACCTATGCGCAATACCAAAAAAGCATGTATAGCAGTAACTCGGCGGATTGGATTGATCACCTTACCATCTGTTATAAGTAAACAAAAGCGGGCATTCCCGCTTTTAATTTTTCATGGAGTTGAAACGAACGACACTGAGGATCATAAACACCACGATACTTGCGAGCAGATAGAAAAGCATCGTTTGATCATTGAGTGTCACTTTGTTTAGTGTCAGGTCGATACCTTGCAGGATACGGTAATTGGTCACAACGCTGCTTGGAGCTCCAGCGAACAGTTTGTCGATGATAGGATTCATGTAGAGGTGGCGCAACAGACTGGCTCCTTGTGATACCGGAATCAGATTGCATACATCCTGTACGACGCGTGGCATCATCCCCATCGGAAAATAAGCCCCGGTCACAAAGCCGATCATGGTTCCGACGATCGTGCTTACCAGCGAGAAAACTGTTTCCGTATGGACAAACGAAATCGCAAACAGTAGCAGTAATCCTGAAGAGAGTGTCATCAGAATCATGATTCCAAGCACCTGCAGACTGCTGATGAAGGTCATCCACGCAGCTCCTTTTGCGACCAAGATAAGTTGACTGACGATAAAGAGCACGAAGGAAATTGAGAAACTGATGATCAGGGTCGAAAAGAGATACGCCAGAATCAACTGCCATCGGTGGATGGGTGCGACCATGAAGTCGTTGAATACCTTGCGTTCCCTATCTTGCACCATGCGCCCGAGCGCCCCTAAGGATAGGGTAACGGAACTGACCGCAACCAAACCGCTCATCATCCAGGCATAAACCAACGTTTCGAGTTCGGGGAGGTTGCCTGTGACTACATTCTTCAGATTTTGGATTTGGATGTCACCTAGGAATAAAACATATAATCCAAGGATGATAAATACGGAAAGAAATGAGAAGAACACTTCGGATTTATTGCGCAAGAAGAGCCGGATGTTGCGTAAAGTCAGTTGGAATACGGGTCTCATTCTTCTTCCTCCCCGCGGATTGCGCGTCCGGTGAATCGCATGAATACCGCGTCCATATTGCCTTCATTCACTTCGAAATTATCAATCTGCCCTTCCAGTTCATTCAGAATCGGGAGTGCGTCTTTACTGTGCTTGATGATGGTTTCCACGATGTTTCCGTAAATGATCGGATTGATACCCCTTGCTTCCAATGCCATTTTGACTTTGGGGACATCGTTGACCGAAAGTTTGAGGTTGGTCGGCGCATATTCGCTTTTCAGATTCATCGGCGTATCGACGACCAACAGTTTTCCGTAATCCAAGATGGCGACGCGGTCGCAGCGCGCCGCTTCTTCCATGTAATGGGTGGTCATGAAGACGGTGGTTGAGTGCTTGGTGCGTAATTCTTCGACCGCATCCCAAATCTTCGTGCGGGTTTGCGGATCCAACCCTGTGGTCGGCTCATCTAGAAACAATAGTTTTGGTTTATTAAGTAAAGCGCGTGCGATATCCGCCCTTCTGCGCTGTCCGCCGGACAGTTTTCCATACGGTCGTTTTAAAAAATCACCGAGACTGCAGAGTCCGCTTAACTCTTTGATGCGGAGTTTCGTTTGGGCTTTTGACAGGTTATAGAAAGATGCGCGGCTGATCAGATTCTCTTCCACACTTAAGCGGTCATCGAGGAAAGAATGTTGGAAGACGACACCGATGACATTGCGGATCGCTTCATCGTCTTTGCCAAGACACAAGCCATCGATTGTAATCTCCCCTGAAGTTTTCTCTAAAATGGTACAGAGGATATTGATGGTCGTCGATTTGCCTGCTCCATTAGGCCCCAAGAACGCAAATAATTCACCTTCCTGCACTGAAAGGTTCAACCCGTCGACCGCGGTCAAATCGCCATATTTTTTGACCAGATTATGAATATTTAATAGCTCTTTCATCGTTTTTCCCTCGTTAATTTGAGTATATAATCATGTGAGTATCGATGTCCATTCCGATTTACGCAATTTCCTTTAAATTATGAGTATTTTAACGTTGCATGAACCTTAAATCAAATGTGGAAAGATGATACTATGTTTTTAGGAGGGAAATCTATGGAATATTTCGGTGCTTTCTTCTTTATGATCTTCGCCACGATGTTTGGCATGGCAATTTTCAATGGATCGTCCAAGTTCCTGCGAAATCAGGGCATGCCGGAAAAAACGGTGAGCGCGAAACTGAGCGATAAACGGATTCAGGAGAACCAGAGCAGACGGTTTGGAATCAGTGCGCCGATCGAAAGGGAAACCTATTACATTACGTTTACGACGGAGGATGAAAATGTATTGATCTTTATGGTCACTAGTCAGGATTTCTATGATTTCGAAATCGGGACAAAAGGAAAAGTGAGTTATCAGGGATCACGCTATAAAGGATTTAAGAGTGATGAGAACTAAAGCCCGAACGGGCTTTTTTCATAAGAAGAGTAACCTTGCGGTTACTCTGTACGATTGCGCATATGCGGGAATAGGATCACTTCGCGGATGGTGTCAGAGTTACTCAGCAACATGACGAATCGGTCGATTCCGATACCAAGTCCACCGGTCGGAGGCATGCCGTATTCGAGGGCTTCAACGAAATCGATGTCCATTTCGTTGGCTTCCGCGTTGCCGAGTTCTTTTTCGGCCATTTGCGCTTCGAAGCGTTGGCGTTGATCGATCGGATCATTGAGTTCGCTGAAGGCATTGGCATATTCGCGGCTGTCGATGAACAGTTCGAAACGGTCGGTGAAACGGGGATCCTGGGCATTCTTTTTAGCCAGAGGGGAAATCTCGATCGGATGACCATAAACGAACGTGGGTTGTTCCAAGGTTTGCTCGGCGAATTCCTCGAAGAACAGGTTCAGAATATGACCGAAAGACTGCTGATGTTTGGCAACGACGATATGATGAGCTTTGGCCAGTTCCAGTGCTTCTTCCGGTGATTTCACGGTATAGAAGTCGACTCCGCAGGCATCCTTGATTGCATCGACCATATGGATACGGCGATA
>JBBQGS010000010.1:0-22168 GCA_038323255.1 Erysipelotrichales bacterium
TCGGCCCTGCTTTCATTAAACTATAGTAAACACTAAGGGAGGTCGAATATGGATAACCTTTTGGGATTATTGAAACAAAATGCCCGTTTGAGTATTAAAGAATTATCGGTACTCTTGAACCAAAGCGATGAAGTCGTGGTCAAGGCGCTGGAAGCCTACGAAAAACAAGGCATCATCAAGGGTTACCAAGCCATCCTGAATTATGAAAAATTGGAACCGGCTCCGGTTTTCGCCTTGATCGAACTAAAAATTCAGCCGAAGAAAGAATTCGGATTTCAAGAGATCGCTGATCGTGTCATGGCATTTGAGGAAGTGGACAGTGTTTATCTGATGGCCGGTGATTACGATCTGGCGATCTTCGTGCGAGGCAAAACGATTCAGGATATCGCAATGTTTGTAGCGAAACGTCTAAGTACCCTTGATTCGGTGCTGTCGACATCGACCCATTTCGTTTTGACCAAATATAAAGAAGACGGATTTATCCTGCAGGATGAAGAGACCGACAATCTGCGCGGTCAATTGGTGATATGATGGCTAAACTTCACGTAAACCAGTCATTGGCGAATCTGAAACCTTCCGGTATCCGCAAGTTTTTCGATATCGCCAATGAAATGAAAGATGTGATTTCACTCAGCATCGGCGAACCTGATTTCCAGACACCGTGGCATATCAGCCAGGCCGGTATCGACGCTGTCCAACAAGGTAAGACTTGGTATTCGCCAAGCATGGGGTTTCTAACCTTACGCGAAGAAATATCCAACTATCTGATTCGTCGTTTCGATCTGCATTACGAACCGAAAACCGAAATTCTCGTGACCGTCGGAGCTTCGGAAGCAATCGATTTGATTTTCCGCTCCGTCTTGAATCCTGGGGATGAAGTGTTGGTGATTCAACCCTCGTTTGTCTGTTACGACCCATTGGTACGGATGTGCCAGGCAACTCCGGTCATCATCGAGACCTTGGCTGAAAACAAATTCAAGCTCACAGCCGAAGCTTTGCGTGCGAAAATCACACCTTTGACGAAACTGCTGGTGATTAGCTTCCCGACCAATCCGACTGGTGCAATCATGGAGAAAGAGGATTTGGAGAAAATCGCAGAAGTGCTGAAAGATACCGACATCATGGTTCTGTCAGATGAAATCTACTGCGAACTCAATTATTCGGATACGCGGCATTATTCGATCGCAAACCTGCCTGGTATGCGGGAACGTACGATTATCGTCAGCGGTTTCTCGAAATCTTATGCGATGACCGGATGGCGCATCGGCTATACCTTTGCACCAGCCCTCATCATCGAGCACTTAACCAAACTCCACCAATACATGGTGATGTGCGCTCCGACCGTTTCGCAGTATGCGGCGATCGAAGCGATGCGCAACGGCGACGAAGATGCGGCTATGATGCGTAACGAATACAACATGCGGCGCCGTTATCTAGTAGATCGGCTGAATGCGATGGGACTTAGCTGCTTTGAACCGGAAGGTGCTTTCTACGCTTTCCCCGATATCCGCTCGACAGGCATGACGAGCGAAGAATTCTGCGAAAAGCTGATTTTTGCGAAACAGGTCGCAGTTGTTCCGGGCAATGCGTTTGGGGATTGCGGCGAAGGATTTATACGTATCTCCTATTCCTATTCGCTCAAGCATATCACCGAAGCATTGAACCGCATGGAAGAATTCCTGAATGAACGAAAGTCGGGTTAACGCCCGACTTTTTTTAACCGATAAGAGATTCCCCATGGAAGATACATGAATATCCAAATCACCAGTACCAAGACGACTAACAAGGCGATATAGCCCGGATTGCCGGCGATGTCCTGAAGGATGGTTAGAGGCGATCCAGGTGATGGATAGTTAAGGAAGAAGAAATTGGTGTTCCATATTTTATTCAGAAAGAACAATGGTAATGCGATTACCGACATGATGCCCAAGGTCCACACCGCACCTTTGATCCTTGGACGGGATTCACCGCCAGCCAACAATAAGACAGCGAAAATCGTCATCGCACCGTGGATGCCGAAACTGTGGATGGACTGGAAGTTCCACAATGGGATCTGCAGCCAGTCGGGGAAAAGCAACGCTGCCAAGGAACCGGGCAGGCCGATCCAATACATGAACTCGCGGCTAATCGCATCGCGTCTGAAGGCATAGTAGAAACAGGCGAATTCGGTGACGGCGCATAGATGCAGCGGCATGTATTCAAGTTTATAAGCGCCTTGCAGACCATAGATCAATTGACGGGCGACTTCGGATAAGATCATACAGGTTGCAGCAATGCGCAGGAAACGTTTGCGTCGTTCAGGATTCATGTTTCGGTAGACAAATACGGTAAACAAACCGATCAAGAAAATGGCCAATAACCAGATATCCATTTCCAACCCGAACCAAGCATAGTTCTTTACTTCGAATACACCGGGGACGGCGAAGAATTGACGTAGTGCTTCCATATTTTTCCCTCTTTGTTTCATCCTATCAAACTATCACATGCTGTTCAACGAAAAGTTAAAAAATCAAGGATTTCTGCCTGTTTAGTCTTCAATTAAGAATTCTCCGCTGACACATTTAAGGTCGACAGCGACATCAAGTTGGATCATTGTTCGCGGTCGAAGACATGGAAGCATCGATTAAGGGGTTAAAAGCCATATGCTGAACATGCCGTTTTCAATCTTTTTTATTCGTTCGATTTCGACCTTTTGGGAAATTCGAGGCTAATCTTGCTATAATGAAAAACAGATAGACAAATATCGGACGAAATTGAAGAAGGGAGAATAAAATGAAACATGGAATTTCAGAAAAAGTTGCGAATATTGTTCGGATCGGTTTGGCGTACCTGGTTCAGGCTATCGGCTTGTTGAACTTCCTTACCGCGTTTCCGATCCACAGATTCTCATTCCCGTATTTAAATTCGAACTATTTCCCACTCATCAAAGTAAATCACATTCTGACCAGTTTACTTGGTCTGCTTCTTCTGCTTTTCGGAATCCAACTGAGAAAACGGATGCGTTTGGCATGGTATATCGCTATGATCAGTTTGCCGATCCTCATGATGCTGACGCTAACCCGCTCGCATGTAACGACGCCTTACCTCATCCTGTTGGAGGGTTTTGTCTATATCAGCCTGCTGATCAACCATAGTCACTATAGCCGGCACAGCCAACCTTTCGGTATCAAAATGAGTCTACTTATGATCCTGTGTTCTTTTGGCTTGCTACTGACCGTCACGACGCTGCGGATCTTGATTTTAAAGGACCAATGGTTATCGGTACACGACTGGGCGTCGGCCTTAAGTAAATCCTTCTCTCTGCTCTTTTTAATGGACACTTCCGTCTTGACAACCACCAATCGTTTCGCCATTTTGTTGATCGATTCAACCATCGCCCTTCAATGGGCCATGATCTTGATCTCGTTGTTCCTGCTTTTCACTCCCCTGATCGTCACTCCGATCATGAGCGCTTTCGACCATCAGAAAGTGCGCGAGTATCTAATGCGCTTCTCTTCCAATCCGATCGATTATGTCATCGTGGAAAAAGACAAACACTATTTCTTTGCGAAGGAAGTGGAAGGAGTCATCGGTTATGTACTTGCGGTCAATACCGCCGTTGTCGCCGGTGAACCAGTCTGCGCTAAGGAAAGTGCTTTGCAGTTGCTGATCGAATTCAAACGTTTCTGTCATGACAATTTCCTCGATATTTTGATGGTGCAAACATCGGATCGGTTATTGGACGAGTATCGTCAATTACATTTCGGTATCGCGAAATACGGCGAAGAGGCGATGTTCGAACTGAGTACCTATTCAATGGTTGGAAATAAAGCGCAGAAAGTACGCTATGCCTATAATCGTGCGACCCGCGATGGAGTTGTTGTGCATGAGTATCAGCCCCAAGTCAAACGAGATTCGAAGATCGAAGCAGATATTAAATATGTCTCGAAACAATGGCTTAAAACAAAAAAAAGCTCTGAACTTTCCTTCACACTTGGAAGCATAGGGTTGGAGGAACCTTTGGATAAACGTTACTTTCTTGCCTATGACGCTAAGGAAACGTGTGTGGGGTTCATCGTGTTCACACCTTTCGCAAATCGCAGCGGGTATCATGCAGACGTAACTCGCAGACTTGACACCGCCCCACAGGGATCGATGGAAAAAATCATCCTAAGTGCCTTTGAGAAAATGAAAAACGAAGGTGTCAAGTGGGGCAGTCTTGGTTTAGCTCCGTTGGCTAACATCACGGAAGACCATTCGAAAATGAATACGACCGAACGTCTGTTGGACCTGGTTTATGAAAACATGAATACTTTTTATGGGTTCAAATCACTATACCATTACAAAAAGGGATATAATCCGTCCCATTGGATCACTCGTTATCTGATCTACAGCCCGGCTGTTTTTTCAGTGAAAACGGCGTATGCGCTTCTGAAAGCGCAGAATCCCAAAGGAGTGAGCGATTATCTGTTAGCCCAACTTAAATTGCGGACCAATAGAGAAGAATCTGAATAAGAAAGTCGATTAAGACCTTCTCTTTGAATTATAAAACTAGGCAGAAAAAAACCTGTCATTGACAGGTTATCTTCGTTCATGGTGGTTCCGGCCGGAATTGAACCGGCGACACATGGATTTTCAGTCCATTGCTCTACCTACTGAGCTACAGAACCATGGTTGCGGGGGAAGGATTTGAACCAACGACCTCCGGGTTATGAGCCCGACGAGCTACCAGGCTGCTCTACCCCGCGACAAATAAGAAGCAATACATATAGAATGGTGAGATAAGATGCAAATGGCGGAGGAAGTGGGATTCGAACCCACGCATGCTCGCACATCTGCCGGTTTTCAAGACCGGTCCCTTAAACCGCTTGGGTATTCCTCCACCGATTGGTGGACCCTGTAGGACTCGAACCTACGACCAACCGGTTATGAGCCGGCAGCTCTGACCAACTGAGCTAAGGGTCCGTACACCGTTACCGTTGAATATAAATGGTAGCGGGAGTGGGATTCGAACCCACGACCCACCGGGTATGAACCGATTGCTCTAGCCAACTGAGCTATCCCGCCAGAATTAGTTTGGTCGGGATGACAGGATTTGAACCTGCGACCCCTTGCTCCCAAAGCAAGCGCACTACCAAGCTGTGCTACATCCCGATAATAATTTGGCGCGCCCAGCAGGAGTCGAACCCGCAACCTACTGATCCGTAGTCAATTGCTCTATCCAATTGAGCTATGGGCGCGTGTATATGGCGCAAATTGTAGTGCCTATCTAATATACCAAATAATGCATGCTTTTTCAAGTTCTTTCGCGAACATTATTCGGAAAGTTCAAGTGGTGGGGATGATGGGACTTGAACCCATACGATGTTACCATCAACGGATTTTAAGTCCGTTGCGTCTGCCGATTCCGCCACATCCCCAACTGGAGGTTCCTATCGGATTTGAACCGATGATCACAGAGTTGCAGTCTATTGCCTTACCACTTGGCTAAGGAACCGCTTGAACCATGCCCAATCATTATACAAAAAGATGCTTCAAAAAGCAAGGTTAAAGGACAACAAAGGCAAGCCTTTCGGCTTGCCTATCGTTTATTGTGCCTTGACCCGTATCCAAAGATCGGACAACTTCGCTTTGAGTGCCTCATTATAGGTATACGATTCATCTTTTTGATTGTTAAGACGCGGAACATACGCATCAATCCCTTCGTACATCCCTCCCGCGGCGATCACCGCCTGATAGGCGGAAACGACAGGTGATGTGTAACCGACGAATTCGGTGTTCTTCAACGCAACCTCAGAATCAAGCATATAGTTGATCCATTTGTAAGCCAATGCGACGTTTTGCGCGTTGGCAGGTATCACCATGCTGTCAATCCAGATGTTGGTTCCCTCTTCGGGCGCGAAGAATTTCATATTTTTATTTTGCGAAAGGATATAGGCGGCATCACCGGAGAAACTAACCGCGATGTCTTTTTGTTCGTTGACCATTGCGTCGATCAGATCTTCAGCCGCATAGACAGGCTCGGTGGCTGCTTTCATTTTCTTCAAAAATTCAAACGCCGCCTGTATCTCATTGTCATCGGTCGTATTGACCGAAAACCCCAGCGCTTTTTCAGCAATCATGAAAACATCGCGTTCGCTGTCGTAGATGTAGATCTGCCCTTTGTATTTCGGATTGTTGAGGAGTCTCCATCCGGCTTTCAGATCTTCGGCAGCCACTTTGTTTTGATTGTAGATGATGCCGATGTTGCCCCAGAAATACGGGACGGAATATTGGTTCTTTAAATCGAACGTACGGTTCAGCAAGCCTTTGTCGACTTTGGCTAAATTGGGGATTTTCGTAAGATCGATCTTTTGCAGTTTGGTTTCCGCAATCAATCGTTCCACCATCCAATCGGTCGGCACTAAAATATCGTAGGTTTCTCCGCTCTGCAGTTTGGTATACATGGATTCGTTGGAATCGTAATTGTCATAGATGACATTCACATTGTTGAGGGTTTCGAAATCTTTGATGACGGTTTCATCGATATATACGCCCCAATTGAATACTTTCAGGGTTTGTTTCGTTTTTTGCCCGCATCCTGAGAGTGTCGCAAGGATCATCGCAAGAACCAAAATCAGTTTCTTCATAATTTATCTTTTTCCTTTCGGTGTTAATTCTGCGCTTTGATTTTCGTCCAAAGATCGCTGAGGATTTTCTTCAGTTCTTCGTCGTATTTGAATGTTTCGTCGTTAGGATAATTTGTTCTGGGAACATAGGCATCGATGCCTTCATATGCCCCTCCGGTCGCAATCACTTGGTCAAAAACCGATTGGACAGGCGTGGTATAACCGACAAAGACGGTATTTTTGAGCGCGACGTCTTTCTCCAACATATAGTTGATCCATTTGTGGGCCAAATCCGGATTGGAAGCGTTGCTCGGGATGACCATCGAATCGACCCACGTGTTGGTGCCTTCCTGTGGCGCATAATACGCCATCGAAGGGTTCTCAGTGACGATGTAGGTCGCATCGCCGGAATACATGACTGCGATATCCTTGACGCCGGTAATCATATTGTCGATGACATCGTCGGTGACCAATACCGGATCCATGCCCTTCTTGAGTTTCATCAGCCAATTGTATGCCGCGTCGATTTCGGCGGGGACTTTACTGTTGGCGGAGTAGCCAAGTGCTTTTAGGGCGATCATAAACATATCGCGTTCACTGTCATATTCGTATATTTTACTTTTATACTTGGTATCCTGCAGGATATTCCATCCGAGTCGGTCCAGATCTGCTTTGCTAACCGCTTCGGCATTGTAGAGAAGTCCGACATTTCCCCAAAAATACGGGACGGAATATTCGTTTTTAGGATCGCACGGGAGATTTTTCAGACTTTGGATGATACCTGAATAATTCGGGATTTTCTTATAATCTAATTTTTGCAGTTTCTTTTCGTTAATTAAACGTTCGATCATATAATCCGACGGGACTAACACATCGTATTTCTCTCCGCCCTGCAACTTGGTGTACATCGCTTCATTCGATTCGAAGTTGTCATAGATGACTTTCGCATCATACTTCGCCTCGAACTCCTTGACGACGGTGTCGTCGATATAGACACCCCAGTTGAACACTTTTAGTGTGTGAATCGATGGTTTCACGCTGCAAGCGCTAAAAACCAGCAAAGCGGAAATGATGACCGGTAACATTTTTTTCATTCTTCGGCCAGCCTCTCTTTCTTTTTCATGTTGGGAATCACATTGATTAAAATCAGTGCGAAGGTGACGATCACGACCAGGATCGTGGAAAGCGCGTTGATGGTGGGGTTGATGCGTTTGGACATCGTGTACACCAGGATGGAGATATTCTTCACACCGTTGCCGGTGACGAAGTAGGAAATCACAAAGTCGTCGAACGACATCGTGAAGGCAATCAGGGCACCCGAGACGATGCCTGGCATGATCTGGGGAACGATGACTTTGATGAGCGCCTGCCAAGGCGTGGCGCCTAAATCGAGGGCGGCTTCCGCGGTGTCGGCGTCCAACTGACGCAGCTTCGGTAAGACGCTAAGGATTACATAGGGGGTGCTGAAGATGATATGCGCCAACAGCATCGTAATGAATCCCTTGGTGACGCTGAGGGAACTAAACAGCAGCATCAACCCGATCGCGGTGACGATTTCCGGATTAAGAATCGGGAAATTGTTGATGGTCAGAATGAGTTCCTTGATCAGTTTACGCGATTTACTGATGCCGATTGCGGTGATGGTGCCCATGAAGGTTGAAATGAGGGTCGAAATCAAGGCGATGGCAATGGTCGTATAGACGGCCTTCATCATTTCCCTGTCTTTAAACAAGGCTTCATACCATTGGGTCGAGAAACCGCTCCAACCGGTTAAAGAACGCGATGAATTGAACGAGAAGATCATCATGATCAAAATCGGGAGATAGAAGAATAGCAGAACGCTGCCGATCGCAAGCGGGCCGAACCAACGGTTCTTTTTTACGCCTACCATACGACACCTCCGCCCTTCGATGTATCTTCAATATCTTTATCGAAACGACGGGTCATATACATCGAAGCCATAATGATGGCAGCCATAATCATAGAGATAGCACTTCCGAAGTTCCATTCGCCGACCGTGATGAATTGGTTTTCAATCAGATTTCCGATCAGCATATATTGTCCGCCGCCCAGAAATTTAGGGATGACGAAGGTACTGACGGCCGGCAGGAACACCAAGGTGATGCCTGCGATAACGCCCGAGAGCGAAAGCGGGAAAACAATGCGCAGGAAGGTCTGGAAGCGGTTGGCGCCCAGATCGTAACTGGCGTGGATGATTGCTCTGTCCATTTTGGCCAATGCGGTGTAGATCGACAGGATCATAAACGGCAGGAAGTTGTACACCATCCCCAGAATGACGGCGAAATCGGTGTACATCATTTTGACCGGAGACAATTTCAGATAGATGAGGAAACTGTTGATCAGTCCTTTGTCGGAGAGGATCGAAATCCAGGAATAGGTCCGCACCAGCATGTTGATCCACATCGGCATGGTGATAAGAAGCAAAAGAAGGGTTTGGTACTTTTCGTTGGTATTGGCGATGATGTAAGCGATCGGATAACCCAGGATGATACAGAAGAAGGTCGTTATGAGGGCGACTTCCAACGATTTCATGAGTACCTTGATGAAAACGGGATCGAAGAATTTGATGAAGTTGTCCAACGTGAATTGGAATGCCATGACCGAATTCCCGTGTTTAGTGAATGCATACAAAACAATCAGCAACATGGGGATCACGATGCCGGCGGCAATCCAAACCGCATAAGGGCGAACGAGATTGGCGAAACCTTTCATCTCAGTAAGATCCCATCTTGCTCATGATGTGAACATCTTCGGGGAAGAAATGCAGACCGACTTTCTTGTCGATTTCCACATTGTCGGTGGTATGGATGATGAATTCGCGAAATTCCGTTTCGACCATGATTTCGTAATGGACCCCTTTGAATAAAGAGGACCGTACAACGCCGTTCAGTTTGCCCATTTCCAATGGCACGATGTCGAGGTCTTCGGGCCGTATGACGATATCGACTTCTTCATTGTCGCTAAATCCGTTGTCGACGCATTCGAATTCCTGACCGTCGAACTTGACTTGGAAATCGTCGATCATTACGCCTTCGATAATATTGGATTCACCGATGAAATCGGCGACGAAGCGGTTCTGCGGTTCATTGTAGATGTCGGTCGGACCGCCGATTTGCTGTATCTCGCCGTTGTTGATGACGACGATGGTATCCGACATGGTGAGCGCTTCTTCCTGGTCATGAGTGACATAGATGAAGGTGATGCCGACTTCTTTTTGGATTTTCTTAAGTTCGTGCTGCATTTCTTTGCGTAATTTCAGGTCTAGAGCCCCTAGCGGTTCGTCTAAGAGCAGAACCATGGGTTCGTTGACCAAGGCGCGGGCGATGGCGACACGTTGCTGCTGGCCCCCGGACATCAGTGTGACGGCACGTTCGCCATACCCTTCCAATCCGACCAGTTTCAGCATCTTCGCGACTTTCTGTTTAATGATGCTTTCGCTTTGCTTCTTGATGCGCAGGCCAAAGGCTACGTTATCGTAGACATTCATGTGCGGAAAAAGCGCATAACGCTGAAACACCGTGTTAATTTCGCGTTTGTAAGGCGGGACGTTGGAAATCTCGATGTTCTCGAAATACACCTGGCCCGAAGTCTGCGGGATGAATCCTCCCAAAATACGCAGTAAAGTGGTTTTCCCGCAGCCCGAAGGACCAAGCAGGGTCACAAATTCATTTTCATGGATCGTCAGGTTGATTCCCTTTAGGACCAATGTCCCGTTGAAATCTTTGACGACATTCTTAAATTCGATTAATTCACGCATAAATTTCCTCCTAGAAGATGGGCGGTGTGCAGATCCACAGCACTTTCGCTGGCTGGCTGCCGTCGTTCTTTAAATAATGGTTGTCGGCTCCGATGATATAAAAGGTTTGGCCTTTCTTGATGACGTGTTCTTTCAAACCGTTGACCAAGATAACCCGTCCCTGCAGAACATAGCCGAATTCTTCGCCGGCATGCGGAGCGATTTCCTGCGAAGAACAGCCGGGATCCAAATCGATGAGAATCGGTTCCATTTCGTTCTTCTGGGCGTTGGGGACGATCCAGTTGACGGTATATCCATCGCGTTCGTCGACGAAGAAATCGTCGGCCGTGAAGACCACTTTGGCATCCTGATCATCCTGGAAAAAAGCGGAAAGACTGATTCCGAGCGCTTCGCAAATGTCATTGAGGGTCGCGATCGAAGGTGAAGTCAAGTCGCGCTCCAACTGTGAAAGGAAACCTTTCGTCAGTTCGCAGCGACTGGCCAGTTCTTCCAATGTTAAACTGTTCTTGATGCGTAAGCGTTTGATTTTGTGGCCGATGTTCATCTCGAACCCCCTTTTCAGGTTTAGTGGTAGTAAACAACTTGGATATCCGGCATAAACATTATTATTATACATAATCTGCGGAGGTAATCAATGCTTTTAAACAAAATGTTTACTCAAAGCAAACAAAAAGAGGTCTGAAACCTCTTTCGTTGACTACTTTTCTATTAGAATGCCTGCGCGATGAATTTCTCCAACATAGCCTTGGGTTGGAAACCCATCGTCGTTCCTACGACCTTGCCGTCCTTGAACAGAAGGATCGTCGGGATCGACATGACCTTATAGCGCATCGCCAGGTTTTCCTGGGCATCCACGTCAACTTTGATCATATTTACCTTGCCTTCGAATTCAGGTTGGAGTTGCTCCAAGACGGGGGCGATCATTTTACAGGGTCCGCACCAGTCGGCGAAGAAATCAACCAGGGTGACGCCTTTGGCGACGATTTCGTCAAATTCTTTTTCGTTTACGATTTTCATGTTATCTCTCCTTTTACTGATTTAGTATATCATAGTTTCTCGGCGTTACATCTGCCATGCCCGTAATTATATATGTTTCAGGATGATGGCGGCAACACCGTCGTTTTCGTTGGATAAGGTGACTTCGTCGGCGATCGCCAAGACGGATGGCATCGCATTGGCCACCGCCACGCCGATGCCGACATATTGAATCATATCAAGATCGTTTTCGGAATCGCCGATCGCCATTGCTTGCGAAACAGGGATATCGTTTACCTCAAGGATTTGTTGGATGGCCATTGCTTTTGAGACGCCCAAAGCAACCAAATCCACCCAATGCTCATTGACTCGATATATGGTAAGTTCGTCGCCGAAATCCTTGATTAAAAGCGGAACGATCTGATCGATGCGCTGTTCACTGTGGGCAATTCCGATTTTGAAATAATCTTTCCTAACAGCATGTTCGTTGCTGATGTGATTGAGATGATGTTCACGCGGAAATCCGAACATGTCCAACTGTGACTTGTAATTGATTTTTTTCATCACGCGGGAATTTTTCTGAAATCGGTTGTACACATAGCGAATAAGGGTCATATGGGTCGGTGAGTAGTGGGATGTCCCTTCATCCCCTTCCAGGAATAGTTCAAGGCGGTGACTCTTGGCAAAACGAAAGATGCGTAAAACCAACTCATTGGTCATAATAGGGTTCTCGATGGTTGTACCGTCGCGCAACGAAACGACTTTTTGTCCGTTATTGCAGATAAGGTAGCCGCCGTAGTGAACCATATCCAATTGTTTCGCATAGACAGACAGCGAAGTTTCGCCTCGTCCGGAAGCCAGTGCGAGAATCACGCCTTTTTGCTGGGCTAAGCGCAATGCATCCACATTCGCAGCGGAGATCATCTTATCGTTTGTTAACAGCGTTCCGTCCAGATCGGTGGCCACAAAACGAATCATTTAAAGCTCCTTCGCCGCAGCTTTGTCGAGGATGACGATGACATGCGGGTGATTCTGAAGGATGCTGCAGGGAACGTTTTCGCTGATCGGTCCTTTGATCATTCCGTACACCGCATGGGCTTTCTTTTCCCCGGTTGCGACCAGCAGGATTTTCTTAGCACGCAGGATATCCTGTATGCCCATCGTCATGGCCTGCATCGGTACATCTTCTAATGTATCGAAAAAGCGGGCGTTGTCGATGCGGGTCTGTTTCTTCAGATCGACGATATGCGTTCCGATTTCAAAGGAAGTGCCTGGTTCGTTGAATCCGATATGTCCGTTGGATCCGATGCCCAATAACTGCATGTCCTGGACATGCTTCTGCAGTTCCACTTCGTATTTGTCCGCATATGCCTTAAGATCGGATGAAATCCCGATCGGCATATGGATGTTTTTGCTTGGAATGTCGACGTAGCGGAAGAAATGGTCAAACATGAATGTATAATAGCTCTGTTCATGGCTTTGCGCGATCCCGACATATTCGTCCAGATTGTAGGTGACGATATCCGCGTAACTTGTTTTGTTTTTCTGATGATCTTCGACCATTCGTTTGTATAATCCGACTGGAGAGGATCCGGTCGCCAATCCCAATATGGCTGAAGGGTTGCTTGTGACGACCTCCTTCATGACTTCGAATGCTTTATCGCTTACTTGCTCATAGGAATCATAAATGTGTAATTCGAACATTGTTTACATCCTTTCTCACAAAACCTCGATGGTATAGGAGGTTCTGTATTCTTCATTGGGTACTAAAACGACGGTTCCTTCACGATGGTAAAAGTCGACTGCGGTTTCCGCGAAATCTCCATGTCCATGCCATGGCTCGATGCAGATAAAGTTGGCGCCGGTTTTCTTCCAAAATGCCAGCCAGCGGAATCCGCTGCAGCCTACCCTGATGGTTACGTTCGGCCTGTTCAGGTCGACATACGGTGAAGCCGGATATTCCAGTAAAAGCGTTGGTTCTTGCGAAAAAAAAGCATCGTTCATCAGGACACGGTGAGGCGCCGCGGAAATGAGTTCGTTCTTTTCGCTCGATGGGAATGAGAGGATGGCCGCATCTGTATCATCAAGCATGAATGCCGGATGGAATCCTATCGAGAACGGCATATCCTTTTTATCCTCGTTACGAACGCGATACTCGATTTTGATCTGATTAGCGGATAGTGTATAGGTCACTTCGAGATCGAACTCAAAGGGATATTGCTTACGCGTCATCACGGATGCGTGCAAACCCATTGTGACTGAATGTTCATCTTGCGTACGCAGTTGGAAATCGAGCTGCCGGGCGAACCCGTGATTGCCCATTTCATATTCTTGCCCGAACAGATGGATTTTCTTATCGAACGTCGAACCGACGATTGGAAACAGAATCGG
Source organism: Erysipelotrichales bacterium (assembly GCA_038323255.1). Taxonomy (GTDB): domain Bacteria; phylum Bacillota_I; class Bacilli_A; order Erysipelotrichales; family Erysipelotrichaceae; genus GWE2-51-13. Next base: position 13,732 of record JBBQGS010000010.1, read on the forward strand.
ATTCCGATACGCCCAAAATGTCGGATCAGCCTGCCACAAAAGCTCTTGTGAACTGCGTTTATCGATCAGGGAGTGCATTTCGGCGGCATGTGTTTGCAGTGTCAGCGAAAGCATTGCATTTTCAAGGATCATTGAAGGTAATCGGCTTTCAAGGTACTTGCTTCCGGAACACGCATGGTTAGGCCGCCTTTGACCATCTGATAATCGAAGGTATCGCCGACCATGGGTTCGCCGTCGAAACCAAAGTCCACATTTCCGTTACTTTTTAGCTTGAATTGATCGGCTTTAAAGAAATGAGCGATCGGTTCGTTGATATGGGTGCCGTTCATATACTTCGGTAAAAGTCTCAGTACGGTGAACCAATTGCATTTGTCAACGACGCAGATATCGAAGTGACCGTCCTGAATATCGGCCATCGGGGTCGGTTGGAATCCGCCTCCATACCAGCGGCCGTTATTGACAACAATCAGGATCGCATCGAATTTGTGCGTTCCGTCTATCAATTCCAGTGTCAGTTGGTAAGAGCGCAGTTGCGCAAGCGTGATGAATATGCTGACCAGATAGACCATCGTACGCGGGATAGGAAGTTTTCTTCCGATACGGTTGGCGGTATTGTTGATCTGGGCGTCGAATCCCATTGAAGATGTGTTGATGAATCTCTGACCGTTGCATAGACCGTGGTCGACGCGGACGGTTTTCCCTTCGATGGTTTCGGCGATGATTTTGGGGAATTCATTCACTTTGTAGCCGAACATGCGGAAATAATCATTGCCGGTTCCGCCCGGTATGATGGCCATCGGTACTTTGTCATTGAGTCCGTTGAGTATTTCATACGCGGTTCCGTCGCCACCCACCGTGTAAAGAACGACATCGTCTTCCACATGATAACGGGCTGCAATCGCGGTTGCATCGCCGTGGCTTTGCGTTTCGATGATTTCATACTCGCCGGGATGCGTTGTGAAATAGTCTTTGATAAGGGGAACCAGTTTTTTGGCTTTCCCTTTTCCGGAAATCGGATTTACGATAAAGATGTGCTTCATGCTTTGCTCCTTGGGGATTTGGATTAGAGCAGGCCAAGTTCCTTGACGCAGTCGTACAATCCATCGTCTTCAATTCTACCACATATTATGTCGGCTGCGGCTTTGACTTCATCACTTGCGTTGCCCATCGCGACGCCGATCCCGGCCGCTTTCAGCATGGTGATATCATTGATTCCGTCACCGAACGCAAGTGAGTTTTCGATTGGGATGTGCCAACGTTTACACTGTGCAATCAAGGTGGTTCCTTTATCGATGCCGAGCGGTGTAACCTCGACTGCTTTCTGCATTTTGGTGGGTTTGGAGCGTTTCAGCATGCCTGCGAGTTCCTCTCTTTGAATCTCATCGCAGAAAACGATCATATTGACGCAAGGATCGTGGTCCCACATTTTGACCGGCGGTTCGATATGATAGAGATAACGGAAGATATCGGTATAGACTTCTTGCGTCCAACCATCGAAATAGCCCGCTTCTCCGGTGGAATAGCGAACTACCAAACGATTCTGCCGCGCATAGCCGATGACGATCGCCACATCTTCGGGATCGATGGTTGCGATCGTCGTAATTCCGTTTTCGACGATGACTGAACCGGCCGACCACATTAACACATCCATCATATCTCTGAATGCAGGTGGTAGATGAAGAGTCTCTTCCGGTGTGCGGCTTGATAGTAATCCCAGTTTGATACCTTTGCTTTTTAACTGTTTGAGCGCCTTAGTGGTTGAAGGGGGGATTTCATAGCGGTCATGGCGGAAAGTCGTCCCGTCGACATCGACGAAAACCGCTTCGATTTGTGCTTTTTCCATTTTATTTTCCAACAGGTCTTTGCATTTGTGCCTGTCCGCGGACATAAGTCTCCAACACATCGTAATTGTCGTCAAGCACCACTAAGTCGGCGTCGTAACCGGCCACGATCTTGCCTTTGCGATCATCCACACGTAAAGCGCGGGCAGGGTTGATCGTACACGCATTGATCGCCATCTCGATGGGAATCTGCGCCTTTTCGACCAGATTCTGTAATCCCCGGTTAAACCGCAAGGTGCTGCCAGCCAGGGTATTGGTACCATACAAGTAGGCCGAACCGTTGGCTTTGATTTCGATCTGATGGCCGCCGATGGAATATTCTCCGGCCGCCTGGCCTTTGGCGCAGAGCGAATCGGTGATCATGATTACGTAATCTTTCCCTTTGGCCATCATGAAGTTGTTAATTGCCGGCCAAACCACGTGGTTCCCATCCGCGATGATTTCACCGTAGACGTCACGGAAACGCAATGCAGCGCCGACCAACCCGGGTTCCCGATGATTGAACGCCGACATGCCGTTGAAGACATGCGTCATGCTTTGGGCACCATTGGCGACGCCCATCAAAGCTTCTTCATAAGTGGCACCGCTATGGCCGATCGAGACGCAGACACCATGCGTTGAAGCATAGTGGGTCAACGCATGCCCGGCATCCATTTCCGTGGCTACCGTCATATATTTAATCAAACCTTTGGCGGCCTTCTGATACCGTTTGAACTGATCCACATCGGGTGCGACGATATATTCCGGTGGTTGCGCGCCTTTGAACTTGGGGTTCAGATAGGGTCCTTCGAAGTGGACGCCGAGGATTTCAGCGCCTGAATAGCCATCTTCCACGACTTTTACTACGTTTTTCAGAGCTTTGGTGAGCACTTCTTCGCTTTGGGTAACCGTTGTAGGCAAAAACGAAGTAATGCCTTCATCCGTAATCCCTTTGGCGAATAAACGCAATCCTTCTTCGGTGGCATCGTCGGTGTCGAAGCCGAATGCTCCGTGGGTATGTACGTCGATCATGCCAGGGATAATACGTTTTTCACCGTAATCGACATCGGCTTTTCCTGTTTCATACGGACGGATGTCGATGATTTTCGTTTTGTCGATTTCGATCGTCGCAGCGATGAATTGTCCGGCGATCCAGACACGTTTGCTTTGTAGTTTCATAGGTTTCTCCTCTGAATTATTCTACCTTTTTTCGCATTGAATATCAAATAATTTGAATCATTTTGGGATAATTTATGCGATATTGTGAAAAACTGAAATGAAAAGGAAATCACTTGTGTGGTGATTTCCCTGTTGTTCTAGTACCGGCATATCTGCGCAGGTCTTCTTCTTTCATCGGTTTGATCAGGCAATGCTTGTCGAAGCCGACCAGATCCAAACGGCCGGCGACTTTCAGTGCTTCAAACACCAAACGTTGGTTCTGCGGATATGTATATTGCATCAATACCCTTTGATAGGATTTATCTTTATTGGTTTTAGCCACAAAGATCGGTTTCTTGGTAAAGGGATCCTTCTCGATGTAATACATGCAGGTGCTGACCGTGAACGGCGTCGGATAGAAATCCTGCACCTGTTGCGGTACATGCCCGATTTTTTTCAGATAGAGCGCCAATTCGATGGCCGCATTGAGGTCGCTGCCGGGATGTGAACTCATCAGATACGGAACTAAAAACTGGTTCTTATTGAACTGCTTGTTTTTCTCTTCATACTTCTTTACGAACGATTCGTAGAGTTGCCGGCGTGGTTTCCCCATCGCATCGAGTACTTTATCGCTAATGTGTTCAGGAGCGACTTTGAGCTGGCCTGAAATATGGTGCTGGATCAGTTCGTCGAAGAAGGTCTCGTCTTTGTCATACATCAGGTAATCATAACGGATGCCTGAACGGATGAAAACTTTTTTAACACGCGGCAAGGCTCTGAGTTCGCGTAATACATCCAGATATTCGGTATGTGTGATGGTCAGGTTGATGCATGCTTTGGGATGCAGACACTCTTTATTGAGGCATACGCCCTTCTCTAACTGTTTCTCGCAGGAAGGCTGGTGGAAATTGGCGGTCGGTCCGCCGAGATCGTGGATATACCCTTTGAAATCTTTCATTTCAGTGATTTTCTTAGCTTCGTCAACCAACGATTCCTTACTGCGGGACGTGATGACACGTCCCTGGTGGGCGGTCAAAGCGCAGAAACGGCAGGAACCGAAACAGCCACGATTGCTTGTAAGGGAAAACTGGATCTCTTCGATGGCCGGAATATAAACATAACTTGGATGGAAGGTTCGCTCATAATGCAGGCTGTAAGTCCAGTCCATTTCCGCACGGGTCAACACAAAAGCCGGCGGGTTCTGGACGATTTTCCAGCTTCCGTAATCTTCGATCAAGGGTTTGGCCAGGATCGCGTCGGTATTGTTATATTGGAGGACGAAACTTTCGCCGTATTTGTCTTTGTTTGTTTTGGCCTCAAGAAAAGTCGGCAAGTGAATGGCATCGTCGGGGAAAGGTCCTTCTTTGCTTTTCCATACTGTTCCGCGTATATATGTGATGTCTTTGACATCCAACCCGCTGCGCAGCGCTTCGGCGACTTCGACGATCGTGTTCTCCGCCATTCCGTAAATCAGCAGGTCGGCCATCGCGTCGATCAGGATAGATGAGCGTACTTTGTCATCCCAAAAATCATAATGCGACATGCGGCGCAGACTGGCTTCGATGCCCCCCAGGATGATCGGCGTATCCGGATAAAGCCGACGCAGATTTTGTGAATAGACGATCGTCGCACGATCAGGTCGTTTGCCCATTTCACCTTTGTCGGTATAGTTATCTTTGTCGCGGCGTTTACGGCTGACTGTGTAGTGGTTGACCATCGAATCGATGTTGCCGGCAGTCACTAAAAAACCCAGTTTCGGTTTGGGGAAACGAGTGAAATCGACATCGGTTTTCCATTCTGGTTGGGCGAGGATGGCGACGTTGAAGTTCATTGCTTCCAGGACGCGGCCGATGATGGCGGTCCCAAACGATGGATGATCGACATACGCATCACCGCTGACCAACACGAAATCCGGCGCATCCCAGCCCCGGTCTACTATATCTAATTGTGAAATGGGTAGAAATCCCATGGTGTACCTCCGAGAAAAAAGCCGTGGATACGGCTTTAAGCGATAATCTCGCCGCGTGCGCTGCCGCTTATTCCTGCGGCGTTGGCTTCGTCGGTGTCGATGTGCATGGCTGGTGCGAAAGTCTCGCTGACGCGGATGACCACATCACCGAAGGTGAGTGAACGTTGATCGGTGAGTATCTTGACTTGGACGATTTGTTTGTCTGCGACTCCGTAATAGAGTGCCGTTTCAGGTGTAAGGTGGACATGGCGTTTGGCTGCGATGACACCGCCACTCAGTTCAATCTGGCCTTTTGGGCCGACTAACAGAATCCCTTTGGTTTGGTCGATATGCCCGGACTCACGGATGATTGCATCGACGCCTAACGTACGGGCATCCGTCAAGGAAACTTCGACTTGCGAAGCCTTGCGGCACGGTCCCAAGATTACAACATTCTTAATGGTGCTTTTCGGGCCGACTAAATCGACTCTTTCTTCCGAAGCATACTGATTGGGCTGCGATAAAGGTTTCTTGGGTGTTAAGGTAGCGCCTGCCCCGAAGAGCACTTCAAGGTCGGCTTGGGTGATGTGGACATGACGGGCGGATACTTCCACCAATACTTTTTCTTTTTCCATACGTGTACCTCGTTTCAACGCTTCTATTATAGTGAAGTGCGACCATTAAAGCAAGAAGCATGCGAAATCTCACAACCTAGCGATGAAAAACCGAAGTTCTTGCGTCGACCGATGGAACAATCCTCAAAAACGCGTTATAGTGGAATAAGAATGGGGTGAAGTTATGAAATGGTTGGATCGTTGGTTTCAAAAAAGTGACATAGAGAAAAAACCGGTCCTTTACTGCGTCCACGGTTACGGAGTGCGCAGAACAATCGAGTATGCGCCGCTGCGTGCCTATTTCGAAACCTTGGGTTATCGGGTGGTTACACCTGAACTGTTTGACCAGACCGACGAGACCGATATCGATGCTTCGCTTTGGATAAAGCGCGCCGAGGATGGCTTAGCGCAATTGATTGCCCAGAGTGAGCGGATTTGGTTGGTCGGGTTCTCCATGGGTGGGGTCATCGCTTCGCATCTGGCTACCCGCTACAGGGTTGAGCGCTTAGTGTTACTGGCGCCAGCTTTCGAATACTTGACCTTTAAATCGGTTTTGGGCAAGGTGGAAGAAGTCGCGCGGAATGTCATCAAGAAAACGGACAAGCCGATTCCCGAATATCCTCCCCTGCCGGAAGCCTTCTTCGCCGTCTTTCGCGAAACGGTCGCCCGTTGTCGGGACTCGATTTCACAGGTGTTCTGTCCGGTGCTAATCTTACACGGAAGTGCGGATGAAACGATTCCCGTTTCAAGCAGTAAACTCGCCTATGCCAAGATACCGCATGCGGATAAGCTTCTCTTAATTATTGAAAGTGTTCCGCATCGGATTCTCGATGAACCCATCCTGAATTTGGATGTGCTCAAGATCATCCATGATTTCTTCAAACAAGAAATAGTTAAAGAAAGCACCCGGCGGTAACGGGTGCTTTCTAATTTAGCCTACCGATCCTGCGTTTTCGTTAGGAGGACGAAATTACTTCAGGAATAGGGAGTAATCGTTCTGCTGCCATAGCGAGAACTCCTCATCGGTAGCTAAGATGGAGTGGGTGGGCGTGAGTTGGCGGATTGTGCCGATATTGTAGTCGACGCCGCCTTTGATATAGAGAAACCGTTTACGATCGTGTTCCGCATCGGGATCCGGATGCGGGATGGCGGAAAGCAAGGAGCGGGTGTAGGGATGGATACAGTTTTCGTAGATATCATCCACGGTACCCATTTCGACGATGTGCCCTTCATGCATGACGGCCACACGGTCGGAAATATAGCGCACCATCGACAAGTCGTGGGCGATGAACATATACGTGAGACCAAGTTCCTTCTGCAGGCGTTTCATCAGATTGATGACTTGAGCCTGAATGGAAACATCGAGGGCGGAGATAATCTCGTCGCAGATGATGAAGCGCGGTTGCATGATCAGGGCACGGGCAACGCCGATGCGCTGCCGCTGTCCGCCGGAGAACTGATGGGGATAGCGGGTCAAATGGTCTTCGCTGAGACCGACCGACTTCAGCACCGCCAGCACTTTTGCGGTTCGCTCCGTGCGATTGCCGGAAATATGGTTGACGTCCAGTCCGAAAGCGACCGCATCCAACACTTTTTTACGGGGATTCAGCGATGCCATGGGATCCTGGAAAATCATCTGCATGTTCTTACGTAAGAAACTTCGGGTTTCGCCGTTTAGTTTGCCGGCGATTTCTTTACCCATGAATTTCACGCTGCCGCTGCGGGCATCGTAAATACGGATCAGTGATCGGCCTAAGGTGGATTTACCTGATCCTGATTCACCGACGACGCTAAAGGTCTCCCCTTCGTTGATGTGGAAGGAAACATCGTCGACGGCGCGGATGGTCGTTTTGCGGTCGATCCGGAAGAACTGCGACAGATGATTGACTTCCAGGAAAACATTGTCACTCATTTGACGATTCTCCTTTCGCGAAACGCTGCGATCCGTTTGGCCAACACCAACGGCATTTCGAGTTTCGGTGCCATCGGATGCAAGAGCCAGGATGCGCAAAAATGTGTTTCACTGACTTTGAACATCGGAGGTTGCTGCTCGAAATCAATCTGCAGGGCATACTCGGAACGATAGGCGAACGCATCGCCTTTGGGCGGATTGATTAGATTGGGCGGCGTACCCGGGATGGAGTAGATTTCCTCATCCTGTCCGTCCAACGAAGGAATACTGGATAACAGACCCCATGTGTAAGGATGTCGCGGATCATAATAGATTTCCGATGCCAATCCTTCCTCGACGATCTTACCGGCATACATAACCGCGACCCGGTCGGCAACATTGGCGACGACGCCCAAGTCATGGGTAATAAAGATAATGGAAACACCGGTCTTCTTCTGCAGATCTTTGATCAGTTCCAAAATTTGGGACTGGATCGTAACGTCCAAGGCCGTAGTCGGTTCATCCGCAATCAACAGATCTGGTTCGCAGGCCAGGGCAATCGCGATAACGACGCGCTGACGCATCCCGCCGGATAACTGATGGGGATATTGTTTGACTCGTTTGGCAGGATATTCGATGCCGACCAAGTCCAGCAATTCGATGGTTTTCTTCAACGCTTCCTTCTTGGAAGCAACTTTTTTGTGTTCAAGCATGCTCTCCATAATCTGGTTGCCGATCGTCATCGTCGGATCCAGTGAAGTCATGGGATCCTGAAAAATGATGGCGATGCGTGAACCGCGGATATTCTTCTGCATGAATTTGCGGTCTTTTTTACTTAGGTCGACGATTTCGTTTTCATCGCCTTCGTTTCCATACCGAAACAGGATCTCGCCGTTGCTTAGATTCCCATTATCATCGACCATTCCCATGATTGCTTTGGTCGTGACGGACTTCCCAGACCCGGACTCTCCAACGATCGCCAGAGTCTCCCCTTTATTTACATGAA
>JBBQGS010000011.1:0-21145 GCA_038323255.1 Erysipelotrichales bacterium
GGTACGGTTATCGGGGAAACCTCGATCATCGGCGACGACTGCACGCTCTATCATGATGTAACATTAGGCGGAACGACCTTGGATGCGGTCAAACGCCATCCGACTTTAGGCAACAGCGTGACAGTCGGAGCAGGAGCCCAAGTACTTGGTCCGATTACCTTGGGAGATTACGCCCGCGTCGGTGCCAACGCTGTCGTCGTCAAAGACGTACAGGCACATCAGACCGTGGTCGGTATTCCAGCCAGAGTCGTAGAATCCACAAAAGAGAAAGATGACTATCGGTGATGATCCCGATAGTTTTTTTAGTTGACGAAACTGAGCGAAAACCTTTTCGTTAATTCGTTTCCTTTTTCACATTGTATGATACAATTGACCCGAAAGAGGTGAGATTGATGGCTGATATTCGCGATATCGCAAAAATGGCAGGCGTTTCGACAGCCACAGTGTCGAAAGTCCTCAATAATTACAAGGAAGTAAGCGACGCCACCAAGGTGCGCATTCTGAAAATCGTGCAGGAAGTCGGGTATATCCCCAACTCCAATGCCCGTGCGCTCAGTACAAAACGAAGCTGGCTGATCGGCATCGTCTATTCCGAAACACTGAATATCGGACTGGAACACAATTATTTCTCCGGCCTACTTGAAGCGTTCAAGCGTGAAGCCGAAGCGTTAGGCTATGAAGTGGTATTCATCTCAGGTTATGGAATAGGCTATCTCAAACGTTGCCAAGTCCGTAATGTGGACGGCGTGTTTGTGGTCGCGGCGGATATTAGCGATCCTGGTCTGCAGGCTTTGTTTGACAGCGACATCAAATGCGTCACCACCGACGTACCCTATCAATCCGTTCCGCTGATCTACTCCGACAATCGGCAGGGCAGCCGCCTGGCGATTCAGCATCTGGTCGATTTAGGCCACACCCGCATCGCGCATATCGCCGGTCCGTCCGGATCGGTCGCCGGCATTGAAAGGCTGGAAGGATATAAACAAGGCTTGCTGGAAAACGGATTGGTATTTGATCCTTCGTTGGTCATCGAAGCTGCCGACTTTGGAAGTACCGCAGGATATGACTCCATGAACAAACTCTTTGCTTTACCTGAGGTTCCCACTGCCGTATTCGCACTATGCGATTTAACTGCGGTCGGGGCGATGCATGCCATCAAGGAACACAATTTAGAGGTTGGGAAAGACATCTCGATCGTCGGATTCGATGATATCGAATTGGCTTATCATATCCATCCTTCCTTGACGACCATTAAACAAGACCGCAAAAAAATCGGAAGAATCTTAGCGGAGACCTTGGTCAAACGTATCAACCGCCAACAAGTGGACGAGATCACGATGATCGAAACCGAACTGGTCGTCCGCAATTCAACAAATATGCTAAAAAAATAGGAGCCGTGAGGTTCCTATTTACGTTTCATGATTTGTTCGCGCTTGGGTCCGTTGGAAACCAGAGCGATCTTCGTACCGATCTGCTCTTCCAGATATTCGACATAACGCTTGCAGTTTTCCGGCAACTCGTCGTAATCACGGATGTGCGAGATATCGCAGTTCCACCCGTCGACATATTCGAGAATCGGAACAGAGTGTTCAAGACGAGTGATGTTGGGGAAATGTTCGCGGCGCTTTCCGTCCGTCTCATACGCAACACAGACGGGGATTTTATCGAGATAACCCAGTACATCAAGGTTGGTCAGAACCAGGTGCGTAGCGCCTTGGATTTGGCAACCGTAGCGGGTCGCCACGACATCGAACCAGCCCATGCGGCGCGGACGACCGGTAGTCGCTCCGTATTCGCCTGCATCGCCGCCCCGAATCCGCAACTGATGGGCGGTATCATCGAAAATCTCGCTCACAAACGGTCCGGCTCCGACACACGAGGAATAGGCTTTGGTGACGGCCCAGACTTCGTCAATGGTATGGGGGAGTCCCGAGCCGATCGGCGCGTAGAAGGCCAAGGTGCTCGATGAGGTAGAATAAGGATAGATCCCGAAATCGGGGTCACGCAGTGCACCTAACTGACCTTCCAGTAAGATACTCTTTTTATCATCGAACGCGTTTTGGAAATACTTGACGGTATCGGTGACATAGGGCGCAATGACTTCGCGATAATGAATCAGTTCGGCCAGAATGTCTTCTTTTTTGATTGCTTCGTGATTATATAAGTGAACAAGCAGCGCATTCTTCTGCGGTAAGATACGATCGAGTTTAGCACTTAGCCATTCTTCGTCGAAGAGTTCCGAAATTTGGAAACCGATCTTCGCATATTTGTCGGAATAGAAAGGGGCGATACCCGATTTGGTCGATCCAAAGGATACTTTGCCCAATCTTTCTTCTTCCAGTTGATCGAACAGGATATGGTAGGACATGACAATCTGCACCCGATCGCTGACCAGAATCGCAGGAGTAGGAACCCCTTTCGCAACGATGTCGTTCAGCTCTTTAATCAGAGCATCGATATTCAAAGCCACACCGTTTCCGATGATATTGACCGTGTGACTGTAAAAGACGCCTGACGGCAGCATATGTAGCGCGAACTTTCCGAATTTATTGATAATGGTATGACCGGCATTGTTGCCACCCTGGAAACGTACGACGATATCCGATTCAGCGGCGAACACGTCCGTCAGTTTTCCCTTACCTTCATCGCCCCAATTGGCGCCTACGACAGCTCTGATCATGATGAATCCTCCTTATGTTGGTTGCCTCAAAAAAGAAAGACAGGACATGCGTTGCGTGTCCTGTTACACTTCTAAAGATAACAAGTGTTGACGATGATGTCAAAGGTTATTTCGTGAAATCATCTCTCTTCAGCAACAAGTCGGCAACATATAATCCGTTCGCCGCAGCTTGGGAAAGGGAACGTGTGAAGCCGGCTCCATCGCCGATCGCATAGCATCCCGGATATTTGATCAATTCGAAATCGACGCATTCGGGACGGGCGGAATAGTATTTGCACTCGACTCCGTAAAGCAAGGTATCGGTATTGGCGGTACCCGGTGCGATGACATCCAAGGCATAGAGTGTTTCGATGATGTTGTCCAGTTGACGCTTGGGCATACACAAGGACAAGTCGCCCGGTACGGCATGCAAAGTCGGAACGACGGTACTTGCAGCCAAGCGTTTTTCATCCGTTCTTCGTCCGATGATCAAATCACCGAACCGTTGAACCAACACACTCCCGCCGCTGATCATATTGCCTAAGTGGGCGATCTGGCGGGCATAATCGATCGGTTCATTGAACGGCGTCGTAAATTTGATTGTTGAAAGCAAGGCAAAATTACTGTTGGACGATTTTTTGGCTTCTTCTTTATACGCATGACCGTTGACGGTCAAGATATCGTTGGTATTTTCCATTACGACCTGGCCGCGTTCGTTAAAGCAGAACATGCGGGTGATATCCCCGTATTGCTTCGAACGGAACCAGATTTTCGGCTCATAGATGACGCTGGAGAAATGTTTCCAAACTTCATAAGGCAATTCGACGCGTACTCCGATATCAACCTGATTATTGGTCATCGGGATTTGATTATCCGCGCACCATTTCGCGAAGAAACCGCTGCCGGCCCGTCCAACTGCGAAGATGATCTTGTCAGCCTGTATTTCATGTACTTCCTTATTGTTTATGTATTTTACTGTTTTTGTTTTTCCGTCGACTTCTGTTACGGTCGAGCGTGTCCGAATGTCCACATGTGGACGCAGCGCGTCGACCATGCTTTTCATCGTAGTGAAATTGGCGTCGGTCCCTAAATGTTTCATCTGGGCCTGCTGCATATGCAGATCGTGTTGCAGGCACAGCGTCTTCAGTTCGTCGCTAGGGTTGTATCGTTGCGTGGTAGCGCCGTTTTCAACCAAAATCGCATCGGCTTGTTCGATGTATTTTATGACTTCCTGTTTTTCCATGAAGTCAGGCAACCATCCCCCATATTCGGTGGATATAACATATTTGCCGTCGGAATACGCCCCGGCACCGGCCAATCCTTCCATGATACCGCAGGAATTGCAGCGGATGCAGGTCGGTACTTTGCCAGTCACAATCGGACAGGTACGGGTGTCGATATCCAATCCTTTTTCTATTAAAACCACTTTCAAGAGCGGATTCGACCGGCTTAATCGTAGCGCGGACATCAGCCCGCTGATGCCGCCGCCGATAATGACAACGTTCGCTTTTTCCATGCTGAATCCTCCTTGAGACCGCTTGGATTATACCAATTTACGGCTGAAAATTCAAGAAAATCCGTGAAATAGTTTTCTGAAAAAGTTGACATCAAACCATGCCTGTGGAATAATCTACGTGTTTGATGAACGGTATCTATCTTATCAAACGATGTGAAAGGGAGGAAGAAACTATGGCATCACAAGTATCCGCCCGTCTTCATTTCGCACAGGGTTTTGACGGAACTCTGCTGTTACGCGAAGGGGAAGTCGCCATCGGCGTCCAAGCTGACCAGGCGCGTCCCTACGATCTCTTGCAAGCCGCTCTTGCCGCGTGTCTCCATTCCACGTTTCTCGATATTCTCGAGAAAAAACGCCTTACCATCGAATTCGCCGATTATATCATCGAAGGGGTCAAACGCTCAGAAGTGCCTACTATGCTGGAAGAAGTCAGTGTCAAGGTGTTTCTGCCCGATGGTCCCAACAATGAAGCCTTAGAGAAATCGTTTCACCTGGCGACCAAATACTGTTCCGTGTATAATACATTGGCCCAAGTTGCCAAGATGCAGTGTGTTGTCGAGTTTACAACGGCGGGCGAATAGCCCGTTTTCGTTTACAAGCATCTTCACTTAGTCTACAATGATAACTATAAAAAAACATCCTTCCATTGAAAGGGGCATTCCCATGAAAATACGACGAATCGGCGCTCCCGTCCACGAAGGCTGCGATCTGCCCGGTGCAGAACTGGCGATCAAAGCGCTTCAAGAAAAAGGTTTGCATTTCGATTCCATCGTCGAAGTTGTTCAACAGGACGAAACAGTCGGCGAAATCTTGCATCTCAATACCTTGCTGGATTTTCTAGCCCGCCTTAAACAAGAAGTCAAGTCTGCCCATGAGTCCAACGAATTCCCCTTGGTTTTCGGAGGCGACCATTCACTGGCCATCGCTTCGATCAGCGCAGGGAATAATGCCAACCGCGGTATCCTTTGGATTGATGCCCACGGCGATTGCAACACGCACCTCTCATCCGTTTCCAAACGGATCCACGGTATGCCTTTGGCAATTGTGCAAGGGCACGGACATCCCAAATTACTGGATGTCGCTAGGGATAATATCGTTCATGCAAGTCATATTCTGTTGGTCGGTATCCGCAGTTTGGACGAAGAGGAAGAAATCCTGATGAAGTCCTGGGGACTTCATTGGATCACACAAACCGAAATTGATACCGAAGGATTCGCCCATGCATATAAAAAAGTCGAGGATTTTCTGAAAACAGTCACCGATCTTCATGTCAGTTTCGATTGCGACAGCATGGATCCCAAATTATGCCCGGGCGTCAGTACACCCGCATCAAGCGGACTCACGCAACGTGAAGCATTGGATCTGGTTGCGCTTGCTTTTGAAACTACGCATGTTTCTTCGATGGATATCGTTGAACTGAATCCGTTGCACGACAACGGAAAAACAATCGAACTGGTTCTTGAAATGGACCGCTTAGTCCACACCAAAAAATAAACGGATTAAAAATCTTGGCATCGGGGGAAAGGAAAGCATTCCTTTTCTTTTTATAAGGTATTTGTTAAAATAGATGGGCTAGGAGGAAACACCATGAACCGTTCCGATAAAATCTTCATCGCTCTTGTCCTGGTGGTCTCGCTAGTTCTTTATTTATCGCTTCAATGGTTCGTAACTTCCAGCACCGGACAAAACACGGTCGCTGTCGTCTCCTATAAAGATAAAGAAGTGTTGCGCATTGATATGGGCCTCAATAAGAATTATACCGTCAAGGGAACTTTAGGTGACGTATTCATCGAAGTGAAAGACAAAGCGGTGCGGGTCGAAAAGGAAACGTCCCCGTATCATCTTTGTTCGCTGCAGGGTTGGGTCAAATACGCCAACGTTCCGATCGTCTGCCTGCCTAACCACATCGTCATCATCATCCAAAACGCCAAAGAAGGCGGAGAGGATACGACGGTCCAATGAACTCACGAAGCAAAACCCGCCGATTAGCACTGCTGACAATGCTGTTGGCGATGAGTATTCTGTTGCATATGTTCGAACCTTCCTTACCGATTCCGATTCCGGGTGTCAAACTGGGATTGGCGAATATCATCGGTTTGATCACCTTTTTTATGTTTTCCTACAAGGAAATGTTCACCGTCAACATCATGCGCGTCTTGATAGCATCTCTTTTGCGTGGTATTATTTTCGGGACGGGATTCTGGCTTTCGTTGGCGGGCGTACTCTTGAGTTCGTTTATGGTCATCGTATTGCGGAAAACCACCAAACTTAGCATCGTCGGTCTCAGCGTCGCATCCGCGGTTTTCCACTGCCTTGGACAAATCGTGGTCATCTGCTTCCTCAACAGCACCTGGCTGATGATCTATTGGCTGCCAATCATGTGGGTCAGCGCCGTACCGACCGGTATCGTAACCGGTACGCTGGCTAAACAAGTGCTTCGTCGAATCATGAAAGGAGGATTTTCCGAATGAAACAAACAAATAGAAAAAGTTTGCTGATTTTTGTTTGGGATATATTCTTCTTAAGTAGAGGCATAAAAGGATGAGACAAGAATGTTTACGATATTAGAGATAAATCAGGTGATCCAACAACTCATCCGTTTTTGAACGGGTTTGTCGAGGCACCCTGTCGGTGCTTTTTATTTGAGAAAGAGGGGAACATGAAACAAGTAAAATTCATATGGCGTTTCCTTAAGGGAAACCGGCTTAAATCATTTGGCATATTGATCATCGTCATGTTATATGTGACCATGACCTTGATCGCACCGTTGTTGTTTAGTTTTATGATCGATAACGTCATCAATCTGAAACCGCTGACCAACCCCTTACTGATCCTTTTCAGTTCTGCGTTGGGCGGAGTACTATATATCCGCACACATCTTTGGATCGGCGCACTGATTGTTATCATAATAAATCTGCTGATTGGTATTTTCATGTATTTGCGTGGACGTTGGAATGGCCAAGTGTCCGAATACTTCAGCGAGAAAGTGCGTAACGCGATGTATGAACATCTCCAGCGCTTGCCCTACAGTTATCATGTCAAAGCCAAAACCGGCGACTTGATTCAACGCTGTACATCGGACGTCGACACAATTCGTCGCTTCCTGGCCGGACAGATTTCCGAGTTGGTGTATGCAGTCGCAATCGCTTTGATCGCCATGTCGATCCTATTCAACATTTATGCGCCGTTGGCATGGATTTCCATTATCTGTTTACCGATTATCTTTCTGTTCGCCTATATCTTCTTCAAGAAAATGCAGGCTGCATTCCAAAAGTCAGATGAAGCCGAAGGTTCCATGTCGGCCGACATCCAGGAGAACTTATCTGGAACACGCGTCGTCAAAGCGTTCAACCGTGAAGAATTCGAATTGGAAAAGTTTGACAAGAAAAATAAGGAATTTCGTGATCTGACTTTCCGTCTGATCAAACTGTTGGGTGTCTACTGGGGGGCGTCCGATTTCATTTGCCTGACCCAGATATTGGCCGTCGTCATTTTTGGCGTACTTTTCGCCCGCGACGGACAGATCACAGTCGGGAATTTCTTCGTGTTCATCTCCTATGAAAGCATGATCCTCTGGCCGGTCCGCAATATCGGGCGTATCTTATCCGATATGGGAAAAATGAGCGTCTCGATCGGAAGACTCAACGAAATCCTCGACACCCCGATCGAAGACATGAATTCCGGAACCCAACCTGAAGTGAAAGGCGATATCGTCTTCGATAACGTCTTCTTCAAATACGACGACGGGGAAACTGATGTGTTGCGCGGCGTGTCGTTTAACGTCAAGCAGGGGGAAACGGTCGCTATTTTAGGCCCGACCGGATCGGGGAAATCGTCGCTGATGCATCTACTTACCCGTTTGTATGATTATAATGCCGGTTCGATCCTGCTCAATGGGCATGAACTGAAAGAAATACAGCGCCATCATCTGCGCAAGAACGTAGGCATCGTTTTACAGGAACCGTTCTTGTTTTCCAAGACAATCTTCGATAATATCCGCATGGCAAATCCCAAAGCCAAGGAAACCGAAGTCCTGCGTGCCGCACAAATCGCATCCGTCCATACCGTCATCAACGAGTTTGAACTCGGGTATAAGACTTTGGTCGGTGAAAAAGGAGTCACGCTTTCGGGCGGGCAGAAACAGCGCATCGCGATTGCCCGCACCATTATCAATAATTGTCCGATCTTGATTTTCGACGATTCCTTGTCAGCCGTCGATACGCAGACAGATGCGTCGATCCGGTCAGCCTTGCGCGAAGTTTCGCGCGGCGTCACGACCTTCCTGATCACGCATCGCATCGCGTCGGCGCAAAATGCGGATAAGATTGTCGTCTTACAGGACGGGGAAGTCACGCAGATCGGTACACATGCCTCTTTGATTCAAGAAGAGGGTTTATATCAGCGCATCGTGGAGATTCAAAACGCGATGATCGAAGGAGGTGAAGACGAATGAGCGAACATTTCGAAGAACAAGAGTTTAATACCGATACATTAGATACAGGCTTATGGAGAAAGATCTTCAAGTTGCTTTGGGTCTATAAAAAGAAGTTGGCCGTGCTCTATCTCTTCATCATCATGGTTGCTGCCGTCGATGTCATTTTCCCCTATCTCAATAAGATGGCGATCGATACCTTCATCAATGGCAACGGTGATCTTTCACAGTTGACATGGTTCGGATTCGCCTATTTCGGCATCATCGTCTGGCAAGGTTTCAACATTTATTTCTTCATCAAACAAGCCGGCTTGATTGAAATGGACTTCGCCTACGACGTCCGCAACATGGCCTTCACCAAGCTGCAGGAACTTTCCTTCAGCTACTACGATAAGACTCCCTTAGGTTGGATCATGGCGCGTATGACCAGCGATATCACCCGCTTGGCGGAAATCCTCTCCTGGTCCTTGATGGATCTGGTATGGGGCTCCACCGTGATGATCGGCATCACCGTCGTCATGTTCAGCGTTAACTGGCAGTTAGCTCTGCTAGTCCTGATGGTCATGCCTGTGTTGGCGCTGATCAGCGTCTGGTTCCAGCGTAGAATCCTGAAAAGTTACCGCGAAGTGCGCAAAATCAATTCCAAGATCACCGGTGCTTTCTCCGAAGGTATCACCGGTGCGAAAACCACCAAAACTTTGGTATTGGAAGAAGTCAATTATGAAGAATTCAGCGCACTCACCAACAATATGCGTTCACAATCAATTCGGGCGGCAATCTTATCCGCCATCTTCATGCCAATCGTCATGAGCCTTGGGTCGATTGCGACCGCCGCTATCTTATGGTACGGCGGCAATCAGGTACTCTTAGGTGCTTTACAATTCGGTACCTTGATGCTTTTTACCCAATACGCCAGCCAGTTCTTTGAACCGCTGCGTCAGATTGCACGGCTCTTGGCTGAATTCCAAATGGCTCAGGCTTCGGCGGAACGCGTACTCGCACTGTTGCATTCCGAAGCGGAGATCGTCGATACACCTGCGGTCATCGCAAAATACGGATCCGTTCTGCATCCCAAACGCGATGCCTATGAGAAAATCAGCGGCAACGTTACCTTTGAGAACGTGAACTTCCATTACAATCCCGAAGAACCAGTCCTCAAAGATTTTAGTCTAAGTGTACGATCTGGCCAAACAATCGCTTTGGTCGGTGAAACTGGCAGCGGGAAGAGCACGATTGTTAACCTGCTCTGCCGCTTCTATGAGCCGATCAGCGGCCGCATCCTGATCGACGGCGTCGACATGAAAGACCGGTCCATCGGTTGGCTGCACTCCAATCTCGGTTATGTCCTGCAGTCCCCGCATCTGTTCTCAGGATCCGTGCGTGATAACATCCGCTATGGGAAACTGGATGCCACCGAAGAAGAAATCGTCGCTGCCGCCAAACTGGTCGACGCACACGACTTCATCGAAAAACTCGAACAAGGGTATGATACCGATGTCGGCGAAGGCGGCGGACGTTTGTCCACCGGACAAAAGCAATTGATTTCCTTCGCGCGCGCCGTCATCGCAGAGCCTGCCATCTTTGTACTGGACGAAGCCACGTCCTCAATCGACACCGAAACAGAACAAGTCATCCAACACGCCATCGAAACGCTGTTGGTCGACCGCACCAGTTTTGTCATCGCTCACAGATTGTCCACCATCGTCAGCGCCGACCGTATCCTGGTCGTACGTAAAGGCAGAGTTGTGGAAGACGGCACACACAATGAACTGATGAAGAAAAAAGGCTATTACTACCGTCTTTATACCAATCAGTTCAATGAAGACTTACAAGACAAACTCCTCAAAATCGCTTAACCCGCTTTGGCGGGTTTTTTCTTTTCCATGTTCCCTCGAACCTTCATTTGCGTTATACTGATACGTAAATGGAGGATGTGCCATGCGTCTTAAAATCGATGAATTAAGAATCTTGCAGGGTGAATTGGATACGCGTATTTTCAAGCAGCACGCTACATCACGAGAAGATACCAGAATCGACCGTTGTCTGGCCTTATGCGTTGAAATCGGTGAATTGGCCAATGAAACCCGCTGCTTCAAATACTGGAGCGTCCGTCCTTCCAGCGCGAAAGAAGTCTTACTGGAGGAACTGGAAGACAGCATCCATTTTCTGCTGTCATTGGGGATCGACCTTGAAGATACTTCCGTCTATATTGAAGGAAGTGCGGATGAACAGCCTTTGTCACTAACTTTTTTAGATTTCTATCGTGCCGCAGTGAAACTGCTGGATGGTTTTACAAATGAGAATTATTTGGTCACTTTTACCTACATATGCAATCTGGCCGATAAACTAGGCTTTTCGGAGTCCGATCTGATTGAATTCTACCTGCGCAAGAACCAAAAAAACCATCAACGCCAGGATACGCATTATTAGTATTTTGTCTTAACAGGCGCTTATGTGAAGTGTATAATGGAAACATTGGAAGGAAGTACAAAAAATGGAAGATAAAAAAGCCAGACGCATCGAGAAAGCCTACGGTAAAGTAGATCTGAAAATGATGCGCGAATTTACCGAAGCCGACGGAATATCTGGTTGCGAAAAAGAAGCGAACCGTGTTATGAAAAAATGGATCGCACCGGTCGCGGATGAAATCACCTACGACACCCTGGGATCTTTGATTGCCCTGCAGAAGGGGACCGGCAACGGACCCAAAATCATGTTGGCGGGACATATCGACGAAATCGGATTCGTCGTCCGCAACATCGACGAAAAAGGATTTCTGCGTATCGCTCCGATCGGCGGATGGTGGGGACATGTCCTGCTTTCTCAACCTTTGATCATTACGACACGCGAAGGCAAAAAAATAACCGGCATCGTCGGAGCTCCCGCTCCGCATGGATTACCGGTGGAAGTCCGCAATAAAGTCCGCGAAGTCAAAGAAATGTTCGTGGATGTCGGGGCCAAAGACAGAAACGAAGTCGAATTGGCCGGTATCAAGATCGGCGACATGGTCACCCCGAAATCCGATTTTACCGTCATGGTGAACCCGAATTATCTCTTGGCGAAAGCCTGGGACGATCGCGTCGGTGCACTGATTGTCACCGACATCCTGATGAATCTTCGCCAAACGCCGCATATTGCGGATATCTATGGAGTTGGAACGGTCCAGGAAGAAGTCGGACTGCGCGGTGCTAAAACCGCCACCTATGCGATCAAACCTGATTTGGGCATTGCGCTCGACGTGACGATCGCGGAAGACACACCCGGCAGCGACAGCCGCATCAAAATGGGGGTTGGGATTACCCTAGGTGTCCTGGATGCCTCCCATTTAGGCCACCGCGGACTTCTGCATCACTTGGACGCATTAGCCAAAGAACTGAAAATGGACGTCCAATATGAGTCTTTATTGGCAGGTGGAACCGATTCCGGGGAGATCCATAAATCGTTTGAGGGCATCGTCAACTTAACGCTCTCCATCCCGGCGCGTTACATTCATTCGCATCGTTCGATGATCCACCGCAAAGATTATTGCGATACGGTTACCTTGCTTAGTGAATTCTGCCGACGAGTTGATTGGAAACTGATCGAGGAACTTAAAGCCACCAACCGTTAGGAACCGAATCCCGGTTCCTTTCTTTCGTATCGATAGCCTTTCTGTTATAATGAGACGGTAAATAAGGCGGAATGGGCATGAAAAAACGTGAAGTTCTTGTGTTGGTCGGCGTTTTGACGCTCGATCTGCTCTCTAAATATTGGATTACGACGATGCTCGGACTCAATGAATCAATCACCGTTATTCCCGGTTTCTTTTGGCTTACCTACCTGCGCAACACAGGGGCGGCTTGGAGTATATTCGAAGGGCAACTGGGATTTTTTCTAATAGTCGCAGCAGCTGCGATGGTCGGCATGGGTTATTTCTTTATCACAAGCGATAAGAAAAACAAACTGATGCGCTATGCGCTGATTTTCATGTTTGTGGGTACCTTGGGAAATTTCATCGACCGCGCCGCGTTCTCGTATGTGCGCGACTTCTTGTCGTTTAATACTTTCGGGTATATGTTCCCGGTCTTCAATGTGGCGGATATGTCGCTCAACATCGGGGCCGGACTCTTGATTTTAGAAGCAATCCTGGAAGCTTTGCATGAAAGGAAACAAAATGGAAAATCTTGAATTTATCGTAACAGAGGACTATGCGGGCGACCGCTTAGATAAAGCACTGGTGAAAATCTGTCCGGATTTTTCACGTACGCGTCTGCAGTCGTTTATCGACAACGGTTATGTGTTGGTCAACGATGTGGAAACCAAGAGCAGTTCTAAGGTAAAATTGGATGACGTGATCAGTGCCGAATGGCCTGAAGACGTCGCACTGGAAGTGCTGCCCGAACAAATGGAGTTGGATATCCTTTACGAAGACCACGATGTGGTTGTGGTAAACAAACCTAAAGGGATGGTCGTCCATCCGGGGGCGGGGAATCCGACCCACACCTTGGTCAACGGACTTTTGGCACATTGTAAAGACCTTTCCGGCATCAACGGCGTCTTACGCCCCGGCATCGTCCACCGCATCGACAAAGATACATCCGGTTGCCTGGTGGTCGCCAAGAACGATATCGCTCATCAAAGCCTGAGTAAACAACTCAGCGATAAAACGATGAATCGGACCTATCTGGCCCTGGTGCATGGTGTGATGAACCATGAATACGGCAGCATCGAAGCGCCAATCGGACGCGACAAAACCGACCGACAGAAAATGGCGGTCACTTCGACCAACTCTAAAGAAGCGATCACGCGTTTTACCGTGTTGGAACGCTTTGAAGGATTCACGTTTCTGGAATGCAAACTTGAAACCGGACGCACGCATCAGATTCGCGTCCACATGCAATATATCGGTTTTCCCATTGTCGGCGATCCGAAGTATTCTCTGAAGAATACCCCGGATACGCAGGGACAGTGCCTGCATGCAAGCGAAATTCGCTTCATCCATCCGACCACCAACCAAGAAATGCATTTCAGCTCGCCTTTACCCAAAGTCTACGCCGACATGCTGGAAGAACTTCGTCAAAGGAGGACCTAGATCATGGCTATATTGAATCAGGATGTCTGGGCATTGCGCCTGGCCAAAATACTGGTTGAACGCTACGCTTATGATATCATCGACGTGCGCACCGAACAGCGGGAAATCTGGCTGGGCAATCCCAACCGGAAGGATTACCCTTTACTGCGGCTGACCGGCGAAAATTTTTTCCGTAAACAAATCGACAGTCAACGTGTCCAACGCATCCGCGATGCGATCGAGACCTTCTTTAAACGTGAAATGGTTCTGACCGAAGTCGAGTTTTCCAGCGACGGCATCGGGGAAGTGGAAGGGAAGATGATCCGCATCAGCCCTGACAGTTGTACCGATCCGGTATTTAGTGAAACGTTCCCGGAAGCCAAAGATGTTGTGGAGTTTGCGGAAGATCCGCAGAGCGAATACAAGAAACTCGCCGAATCCATCAAAGCCGTGCGCGACCGCCAAATCAAAGACGCCCGCAAACAGATTGCGAAAGGGGTTCCTTGGGCAAGCATCATCATCATCGGCATCTGTATCGCGATGACCGTTATCGTCAATCTACTCGGACTTAAAAATGACATCTTTGCATCCGCCATCTTGATGGGAGCTTACTATAAAACCTTCGTTTTGGCCGGGTATGAATACTGGCGTTTATTTACCGGCGGTTTCATCCATATCGATATCTTCCATCTTCTCGTCAACATGATGGCGCTGATCAATATCGGCATGATGTTGGAACGGTTGTATGGACGAAAGAAATATCTGATTATCTTATTCGCCGGCATCATCGTCGGGAACGCCTTCGTGTTCATCGGTCAGGGCAATTCCCTGACGGTCGGCATATCCGGCGGATTATACGCCTTGTTGGGCTCGCTGGTCATCTATTCTTATGACAATGGATGGCTCAAACAACCCGCCTTTCGTAATCAGCTGATTTTCATTTTCAGTATCAACCTCTTGATCAACTTCATGCCCAACATCTCCGTGCTCGGACATATGGGCGGCTTGATGGCAGGCTTGTTGCTGGGAATCATCTTCAGCGAAACCCCGCATCTCAAAACGCTGCGCACCAATGCCAAATTCGCCGGCATCGCGATGATTCTGGTGATGTTGCCGCTGAGTCAGATGAATGTCAAACACGACCCGATCTACGGCCTTACCGACCAATACGTCCTTGATATGGCGACCAAGTTCGGTTTCTCGGGCTATGCTCAATCGATGGGCGTCAACCTATCCAACTATTATGAAAGGATCTCCAAATGAAACGTCAAAATGTTCTGAGTTGGGATGACTATTTCATGGGCTTGGCCCATCTTTCCAGTTTCCGATCCAAAGATCCCGGCACCCAAGTCGGTGCAGTGGTCGTCGACAACGACCATAAAGTCGTCAGCATCGGCTACAACGGATTTCCGATCGGTTGCGACGACGACGAATTTCCGTGGGAACGCGAAGGTTCGCTTTATGAAACCAAATATGCCTATGTCGTGCATGCCGAACTCAACGCCATTCTCAACAGTCCGCGTACATTGAGTGGCTGCAGTATCTATGTATCACTTTTCCCATGTAATGAATGCGCGAAAGCCATCATCCAGTCCGGCATTAAAACGATTGTCTACGAGGATGATAAATATGCTGAGACCGAGGCTGTCAAGGCAAGTAAAAGAATGTTAAGCAGTGCCGGTGTTTCAATCCGGCAGCTTGATCATAAAGTACAGATAGCGGTGGATTTCCTTTAGGTCGAAATTGATATTCTCGTACATATCAGTTTGTTGGACAATCTTTCTATCTGTAAACAAGAATAAGTGCCTCTGATTTCGACTTGAATACACTACATTTGAGATTTGCTTATCCTTCTTTTGAAAACATTTACCCAATAGGAGAAATCATGATTATAACCAATGTTCACCCGAGTTTACCGAAATCTGCGGATGTAATCGTAATCGGCTCCGGGTTTGCGGGTTTATCCGCAGCCATCGAAGCATCATTAAAAGGCGCAAATGTAATCGTTCTTGAAAAAATGCGCGCCATCGGCGGGAATTCGGTGATAAGTGACGGGGGAATCGCAGCTCCTTGTTCAAGTGAACAACTTGCTGAAGGCATCGAGGATTCGGCAGAACGAATGTTTGCTGACATGATGCGCTCCGGCGAAGGGCTAAACGATCCCGAAATAGTGAAAATTGTATGTGATCAGGCACTTGAAGCCTATCAATGGACAAAAGATTTTTTGCATGTTTCATATCTGCCTCGGGTGAATATTTTCGGCGGCCATCAAGTACCGCGCTGCTATACCCCAAGTTCCATTTCCGGACATTCCCTGATTATGAAAATGAAAGAAAAGTTGGATGAATTATCGGTCCCCATCTTCTTGGGAACTTCAGTAGAGTCGTTTCTGATGGACGATAAGCAAACCATTATCGGGGTAAAAGTCAATCCTGATTTCAAATTTAACCAGGAATCAACTGAAATAACCCAAGAAATCATGGCACTAAAGGGCGTGATCATTGCGACCGGCGGTTACAGTGCCGATGTTGCGTTCAGGCAAAAGTTCGATTCGAAATTAGACAAAAATATCCAGACGACAAACAAACTTTCGGCGACATCCGAGTTACTGCAGAAATGTATCGATCTGAATGCGAAAACGGTGCATCTCGATCAAATACAATGCGTACCCTGGACAACACCTGACGAGTCGGGATATGCTAAAGGCGCACTCTTTGGGGACTATATCGTATCTTCCTATGGAATCCTGATCGATCCTGCGACAGGGAAGCGATTCGTAAATGAAAGCGGCAATCGGAAAGTCGTTTCCGATGCCATTTTCGGGATTGGAAATTGGGTGGTCGGAATTGCGGATACGGCAAGCGTGCAGCATGCGGGTTGGGATCTGAGTCTTCCTCTGAAAAAAGGAATCATCAAAACCTTTGCGACCATCGAAGAACTTGCGCAAGGCTATGCGATACCAGTCGAAGCAATCAGGCAAACAATCAAACAATATAATGGCGATATCAAAAAAGGGGATGATTCGCAATTCCAAAAACAAATCGAAACATGGATGAAACCGTTGAAGATCGAGCCGTTTTACGCAATGCGGATTTTCCCGAAAACGCATTATACTTTAGGGGGCTTAGTTATCAATGGGGATGCCAACGTAGTGAAAACGGATGGAAGCATATTCAACGGTCTATTTGCAGCCGGGGAAATCACCGGATGTACGCATGGCGCAAATCGTTTAGGAAGTTGCTCGCTTACGGAATGTATCGTGATGGGACGGATTGCCGGCCAGTCGGTTCTAAATCAACGCAGCATCATCGAAGCAATCACATATAGCGGTGAAAGAATCCAGCGTTGATGTGCTCTTAACACAATTGATTATTCGATGTTCTTTGTGTTTTTAAAGTGAAGTTTTACGGCTTCGCCCAATCGCTCTCTTCCGTATGTTTCCACAAAACGCCGTGCGGCTGCGTCTACGGTGGCAGAAGCACCTTTGGGGAACTCCATTGCGTATTCTATTTTCATCGCGTCGAAGGTCTGTAAAAAGTGATAGCGGGCGATCACGGATGCACAGGCGACCGCGAAGTATTTGCTTTCCGCCTTGGTTTCGAAGGTAAGACCTTTCACTTGTTCGGGCTCATTCGCCAGATAGCGATAATACAACGGTTCAGCGGCGAATTGGTCGACGACGGTAAGTTTGGGAAGGGTTTTGATTTTTTTCTTGAGATGGAGATAGGCAGCGTTATGCAAAATCGCTTTGATGGCATTCATATTATGGGTCTTGTGGACTTCATTGTATTTCGCATCCTGCACGACTAATACACTATAGGCGACGCATTCCATGATTTTCGGTGCGACTTGGCGGACATGCACATCGTTCATCGCTTTGGAATCGGTGATATTGAAGGATTTCAGGACTGCGTAATCCGCCGCGCTGACACAGCATGCGCAGACGACGACCGGACCGAAATAATCGCCGGTTCCGACTTCATCGCTGCCGGCTTGCGGGAAAAGTGGACTAACTTCTTCCTGCA
Source organism: Erysipelotrichales bacterium (assembly GCA_038323255.1). Classification (GTDB taxonomy): domain Bacteria; phylum Bacillota_I; class Bacilli_A; order Erysipelotrichales; family Erysipelotrichaceae; genus GWE2-51-13. The sequence goes on from JBBQGS010000011.1 coordinate 17,683, forward strand.
TGAAAAGCGCCGCATGTTCTTGGGCGTTTTTCCCTGCGAAGACGACTTTCTTGGAATCGTACACCGTAATGACGCATCCGTCCGTGTCGACTTTGAATTTCACGTATGGAAAACCGGTCGTCCGTTTTTCATCGGCATACAGTTTATCCAGAAATGCGATTTGGTCATCGCTTAAGCTGAGCGAGAAGGTTGTTTTCATGATTTCACCGCTCTCATGATAGCATAGAACCCTAATTGGGCGCTACTTGCGAAAGAAAGGAATTCTATTTCGTCTGATATTTGCATGTCGACGCAAAAACCATTATCATGATAGAGAGGTGCAACCATGACAATCCCAATTTTCATTTTCCCTTATATCAACTTGATCTTGATCCTCATCGCCGTACTCTCGCTGATCGATGGATATATGCACGGATTCATGCTGATGCTACTGAATGTGCTGAGTTTGTTCGCTGCCTTGTTTCTGGCATGGACACTTTCTCCGGCCATCGCATCCGTCCTTCCGCTTTATCCCAGAAGCGCTTCGGATTACAGTGGATCGATCGGCAATCTGATCTACACGAAACTCAATGCCGGACTCTGGTTCATCATCATTTTCATCGGTGTGATGCTTTTAACCATTCTACTGCGTCCGTTGGTCAAACTGGTCGGGAAAGTCCCGGTCATCAAACTCACCAACAAGATATTAGGAGCGGCTTTCGGTTTATTACTGGCGGCTTTTTGGATTTTGGTGTTGACGTTCGTCTTGTCGACGCCTTTGTTCGTCAACGGGAAAGACGCCATCGAAACCAGTTGGCTTAAACCCTTTAGTCAGTCCGCAAACCAAGTTTTGGAAACGGGCGGCAATCAACTTTCGGATAATGTCTTGGTACAACGCATATTAAGCGGTCAACCGCTTACGCAGAAAGAACTGGACGATATTTCCGCGTGGCTGGTGAAAAATAAGATCGATCGGAAATCGATCGACGAATTTATCCAAAAAATAAGGTAGGTTAACCATGAATAGTGCATATGACATCTTGGAGTTTAATGAAATACTCAACGAAGTGGCGGGACACTGCCGCTTTTCGTTGGGTGCTGACCTAATACAGAGTTCGACACCGCAATTCAACCGACTGTGGGTCGAACGGGAACTAAAGCGCACCAAAGAAGCGATGGACATGATCGATGTCAGTGGCAGTATGCCGTTTGGGGGCATCAGCGATATCCGCATGCCCCTGCGAGAGAGCCAGAAGGACCAAGCCTTGGCTATTGTGGATCTATTGGCCGTCGCACGTCATGGACAAGCCGTCCATACCATCAAAGAATACCTGCGCAAGAGCGAAATCAAAGGGGAAGAAATCTTTGACATCGTCGCTTCCATGCATGAAAGCATCGCATTAAGCAACGCGATCGAAGCGTGTTTTTCACCTTCACTCGAAGTGTTGGACAGCGCATCGGTCGCTTTGAAACATCTACGTCGGCAGATTCGTTTGAATGCGCAGGAACTCAATAAAACATCCGAACATTTCATACAGAAGAACGCCGCCAAACTCACCGAAACAATCAGCACGATCCGCAACGATCGGGTCGTCGTCTTAGCACGTATCTCCGACAAGAATTCGTTCGGCGGCATATTGCACGGCGAATCCGCTTCCGGTCAGACTGCCTACATCGAACCGCCTATTTTGGTTGAACTCAACAATAAGTCCCAGGAACTCAAGATGGCGGAAGCGGAAGAAATCAAACGCATCTGTTTTGAACTGAGTCAAAAAACCAAAGTACATGCCCAAGAATATCTATCCAACCTTGCATCCTTAAGCTTACTCGATGCTATTTACGCGAAAGCCCGCTTCGGTATCGATCGTACTGGCGTAACTGCCAAAATCATCGATACGCGCGAATTGCGGTTTGAAAATGCGCGTCATCCGCTGATTGATCCTCTGCATGTGGTCGCCAACACCTATCATATGACGCCTGAAAAGCCCACATTGCTGATTACCGGACCCAATACAGGTGGCAAGACCGTGAGTTTGAAAATCATGGGTCTGTTCACTATCATGAGTTATTGTGGAATTCCCGTTTTAGCTGAAGTAGCCGAGCTTCCGATGTTTGATCAAGTTTACGTGGATATCGGAGACGATCAATCGATCCAGGCTTCTTTGTCCACTTTTAGCGCCCATCTCGCGAAAATTGCGCTGATCTGCCAAAAAGCCACCGGGAAATCGCTCATTCTGCTCGATGAACTGGGCGGGGGAACGGATCCGGTCGAAGGGGAAAGCCTCGCCATGGCCGTGCTCAACGAACTACGTTCCCGCAAAGCCATGATCGCCGCGACCACCCACTATTCCAAACTCAAAGCCTACGGCAGCAAGCACGCAGACATTTTGTTGGCGTCGGTCCAGTTCGATCTGGAAAAACTTCAGCCGACCTACCGCTACATCGAAGGGCTACCCGGCTCTTCCAACGCTTTAGCGATTGCTGAAAAATTCGGACTCAGCGCCAGTATCGTCGCTGAAGCACGCGCCATCAAGAATGCCGCGAAAACCGTCGAAGAACAACGAATGGAAGAATTGGAAATTTCGATCCTCCTAAATAACCAAAAAGAGGACCAACTTAAAGTTAAAATGGCAGCTCTTGATGAAGCAATGTCCGCAACAAATAAAGAACGCGAAAGATACGAAACGCAAAAAGAGAAAATTCTCGAGGATGCCCGTAAAGAGGGGCGCGAACTCGTGAGCGAGCTGCGCGCCGAAGCCCAGGAACTCTTGGACGAAATTCGCGAAGCCCAAAAAACCAATACCTTGCATGTGGCAATCGAAAAGAAATATCAACTCGACCAAATGGACGAAACAAGGGAAGAAGACGAAGATTTACCACTTGATAAACCGGAAATCGGACAATGGGTCAAAATCAAAAACACGAACCAGACCGGACAGATTATCGCACTCAAACGCAAACTGATTACGATGAACGTCAATGGAGTACGACTCGACGTGCCACTCGATAAAGTGAAGAAAAGCGTCGCACCGGCGCAAAAGAAGAAAGTCTCCTCTGTTTCCTATGAAATGCCGGCGCAAATGTCGATGGAACTCAACATCATTGGTCTGAGGGTCGAGGAAGCGCTGCCGTTGGTCGACAAGTATCTCGATGACTGTATCCGCTCGCGCCTCAACAACGTACGCATCGTACATGGTCACGGCACAGGTGCGCTGCGTACCGGTGTGCATAACTATCTCAAACAGAACGCCCAAGTTGCCGGCTATCGTTTAGGCGGGCAAGGGGAAGGTGGCGTTGGCGCCACCGTCGTCACGTTCAAGGGACTCTGATATGACCCATCTCAAAGATAAACTTGCGACGTTACCGAGTGATCCCGGCTGTTATCTGATGAAAAACAAGGCCGGGACAATTATCTATGTCGGTAAGGCCATCAAACTGAAAAACAGACTGAATTCCTATTTCATCGGAGCCCACGATCATAAGA